>JAMCQN010000175.1:0-3653 GCA_023382055.1 Chloroflexota bacterium | reverse complement strand
GGCGTGGCCGCTCTGGCCGGTGGTGTGGATGGCCTGCGACTTGCTGAAATCCCCCATGTCCACAATCATGCGCCATGACGGCGCGGAGACGACCGCCATCGAAGCGTCCGCGGCGGTAGCGTCCACCGATGCGCCCGCGCCGTCGACCGGGAACGGGCCGCGGTTGAAGATGCTCTCGATGACCGGGATGCCGCTCTTGCCCAAGGTCTGGTTTTCGAAGGTGATGGTGTGCAGCTTGCCGTACTGCCAGTTCTTGATATCCGGCCCCAGCTTCGCCTTCAGGATCGCGACGGTGTCGCGGATCGTCTGGATGAGGATCGTGTCGCGCGGTTTGGTTGCCCCGTTCGCTGCATCGCTCCACCAGTGCGAGTCCGGGTCGGCCAGCAGCGTGCGCAGCGCCGTGCGAATCGATGTGCCGCCGGTTTCCCCGATCGCGCGTTCGGCCAGGTCGCCGCCCAGCGCGCCGTCGAAGATATTGTGGGCCAGCTTCGGCCAGAACACCTCGAAGATCAGCGCGCCCACCGAGTCGCGCGTCATGCGGTTATCCCATTTGTTCAGTTCGGCCAGCGCGTTGCTGGCGAGCAGGTCATCGGGGATATTCAGCGTGCTGAGATACGGCAGCACTTCCGGGGCGAACTCGCTGTACGTGTCGCCCTGAATGAGCTTGATATCGTCCACGGACAGTTTGTCCTTCGCCTGGATCAGTTCGCGGATACGGCGGATGCGATAGCCCTGATCCCAGTTCTCGCCTAGGAAGTAGGGGTACTGGTCGTCTACCGGCGCGTTGTTGGCCGTGGCGATGAAGCCCTCCGGCGGGTTGTAGAGGTTCGGCAGCTTGTCGAACGGCACGTAGCCGGTCCATTCGTACTCGCCCGTCCAGCCCGGCATCGGCATGTCGCCGGTTCCGTTGGCGCGGATCGGGATTTTGCCCGGCATCTGGTAGCCGATGTTGCCGTCCACGTCGGCGTAGACGAAGTTCTGCGAAGGCGCATCCCACAGGCGCAGCGCGTCGCGGAACTGCTGCCAGTTCTGCGCGCGATCCAGTTGCAGGACGCTGTCGAACAGCGTGCCAGGCTCCAACCCCGTCCAGCGCACCGAGATGGGATTCGTGACGGTCATGGCGCTGTCCACATCGCTCATGATCGGGCCGTGGCGGGTGATGCGCACACGCAGCGACACCGGCGCGGCCTGTCCAGCCACGTTGATCTTCTCCTCGATGATGCGGGCGGGCTCGTACTTGCCCTTAAACTCAAACTCATCGGGGTTGGCCGGGTTGGGGCGTTCCACATACAGGTCCTCCACGGCCGGGTTGCCGTTGGTGACCCCCCACGCGATGCGGTTGTTGTGCCCGATGATGACGCCCGGCGCGCCCGCAAACGACACGCCCACCACGTCGTAGGGGCAACTCGCGCTGACGGTGCGGCAGTGCAGACCCACCTGATACCAGATGGACGGCATCTGCACGCCCAGGTGCGGGTCATTGGCCAGGATCGGCTTGCCCGTCGTCGTGTGCGACCCGCCGATCACCCAGTCGTTGCTGCCGATGTCGCCTGTGTGGATCAGCCCGCTGGCCCGCTCGAAATCATGATTGACCTGGTAGAGGGAGATTAGAGATTGGAGATTAGAGACTGGAGATCGGAGATTAGAGATTGGAGATTGCGTTGAGCTAATCTCTAATCTCTGATCTCTAATCTCTATCTGCCGATCTCCAATCTCTCTTTTCGTCGGCACGGTCACCGGCGCATCGGCGGGGTATGGCGGCATGAGCGCATCGACCAGGCTCGGCCCGCCTTTGTCCATCAGGGCGCCGCGCAGCAACTGCGACGACATGTTCTCGCCCAACTGCCAGCCCATCACCTTCGCCCACGTCAGCGTATTTTCCGGTTTCCACGGCTCCGGCTGCCAGTTCCGCCCGATCAACCCGAGCACGCGGAACTCAAGGCCCAGCTTGTCGGGGTTCGCCAGGGCATAGGCATTCACGCCGTCGGCATAAGCCTGCAGCGCATCGCGCGCCTCCGGGGACAACTGGGCGGCCTCAACGGCGGCCGTGCGCTGCCAGCCCAGCGTGCGGATGAACTTGTCCTGGGGCAGCGCGCTCGCGCCGAACAATTCCGCCAGCCGCCCCTGCCCCACGCGCCGCCAGAATTCCATCTGGAAGTAACGATCCTGCGCGTGCACAAAGCCCTCCGCGCGGAACAGGTCCTGCGGGGTATCGGCGTAGATCTGCGGCACGCCAAACCGGTCGCGGATGACCGTGACTTCGCCGCTCAGCCCGGCCAGGTGCAGCACGCCATCGGTCTGCGGGAACGATTGGCGGGTGAAATAGAGGAACGCGCCCCCGCCGATCAGGACGATGACCGGCATGACGGCGACCAGGACCGTGAGAATACGACGCACCAGAACACGCATAACCTCTGCCTCTTTGTTTCCCGCCATGTAAACGTGGTGTGAGAGAAGCATTATACAGAACACCTTCGTCTTGCCCTCCACAAGAGAGCGCGTTTCTCAGGAGGGGCGGAGCATCGCATCTCATTTTGCCAGTGAAGGGCTGTGTGGCGATGCTTCGCCCGTACAACGCCTGCCGCGATCAGGGGCAGCGAATTTCAGCGTATAACGATGGGTATGAAGCACCTCCCTGTGACCGCCCACGCCGCCGTTAAAGTGCTGGTTTGTGGTTGCGGCGGGGCATGCCGGCGCATCGATATGCCTGCTGATCGTTGGGATTATGGCATCTCCGGCGCAGCAGCGGGTAAAATGACGGCATGAAACTGGCGCCATCAATATACACTGCGGATTTCACCAACCTGGGGGGGCAGATCAAAGAGGCCGAGCGGGCCGGCGTGGATGCCATCCACCTCGATATCATGGACGGCAACTTTGTGCCGAACATCACCTTCGGCCCGCTGGTGTGTGCGGCCGTCGCGCGCAGCACCAGCCTGCCGTGCGAGGCGCACTTGATGATCAACGGCCCGGAACGTTATTTCCAGGACTATAGGGATGCCGGTGTTTCGCGCATCACCGTGCACGTGGAAACCTGTCCGCATCTGTATTCGACGATCCAGGACCTGCGCCGGTTGGGGTTGCAGGCAGGCGTCACGCTCAATCCTCTGACGCCGCTGGAGGCGATCCGGGAGACGCTGCCGCTGGTGGACCTGGTATTGATCATGTCGGTCGAACCGGGCTATGGCGGGCAGAAATACATTCCGCTGTCCACGCAGCGCATCGCCACGGTGCGGCGCTGGCTGGACGAGATCGGGTCGCAGGCGGAGCTGGAAGTCGATGGCGGCGTCAACCTGCACACCATCTGCGCTGTGCGCGACGCCGGCGCGTCGATCGTCGTGGTCGGCTCGGCGGTGTTCAACGACAAGTACAGCGTAGCCGACAGTGTCGGCATGTTGCGCGCGTCTTTGCAGGATTGCCGTGCGGCAGTGAATAACGACATCACAGCATAAGTCTGACTTCTCGCAGAAGTCAGACTTATGCCGGGCGGGATTTGGATGTTCAGCGTGGGTGCGTTGCGGCTGGTTTTTCAAGCATGCAACCGGGCGAAGATGCCGGCCAGCGCCGGGTACAGCTCGCGGTAACGGGCGTAGGTTTCCGCATAGCGCCCGCGCACGGCAGGGGCGCTGGTCGGTTCCACACGCGCGGTGACT
>JAMCQN010000167.1:3251-13806 GCA_023382055.1 Chloroflexota bacterium | reverse complement strand
CCTATAAGGCTAACTCACCGCTTCGGCGGTTCTACTCATGATCGGCTTTCACGCCGTTTTCGCCCAACCAGAGCCGTTGTCTATCATGCGTTTTACATCTCGTCGGTCTGAGGCGAAGCCTCGCTAGTCATTTAGAACGATTCGGCTGCTCCCTTGCTAAAGAAACAGATTTTCGCGAACTTCTAAAAGAAATTGCGTCAAGCAGGATATTACCAATCTTCAGAGAAGTCTTGGCTGATGAAGTTTATCAGAAGAAAATAGATAATGAAAAGTACAGTTTCCTTCGAACGAAGGAAATTTTCAAACGATGCATGGATGTTGCGTATGATAGGTACGGTTGGACGAAGCATCCACTTTAGGATAACAATTACTACCCTGAACCAAGATATACCTTGCGATGATAGGTGTGAATGACGCATTCGTAGTTGAAAATAGTCACGTTTGGAAATACAACATACTATAGTAAAGCTGGCAATGATTTGCATGCGAGGCGGCGAAAACTTTCGGATTACACCTAGACAACGCCGATATGACTCGTCATAGCACTTACACTCTAACGTATCAATGTTCAGCGTCATCCGACGCAAAGGCGATGTCGGCGATGTTGCCCGGCTCAAACAGGCTCATGAAACCGCGCACGCCGTCGCGGTGAGACTCCGCGCTGCGGTCGGGCATCAACACCGCCTCTTCGGCGTATGCGCCCATGTCCTGCACCGCCCAAGCGTAGCGGTAGTACGTCAACGCGGTCGCGTCAATCGCGGCGTCGCCATAGCCTTGCAGAAAGCAGACCGTCTCGTGCGGCTTGACCAGATCGCGGCCGATGCCGCGCATGACAAACATCAGGTCGCGTTCCTTCGGCGCGAGGATCGTCTCATCCCAGTCAACCACCCACAACTGCCCGGCGCTGTCCAGCAGCACATTCCAGTTGTGAAAGTCAGCATGGCACAGCACCAGCGGGGCAGCGGCCTGCCGGAGCCGGCGACCGAGCGCGTCGGCGCGCGCCACCAACCGGTCGAGTTTGGCGCGGTGCGCATCGCAGAACGCAGCCAGCTCGCGCGCCAGCGGACTGGTTGGCGACTGCTGTTCGAGGATGGCCGGCAACATCGTGAGTACCTCGCGCCGGCTGGGTATATAGGATTCGCGCTGTAGGACACGCATCAAGTCGGGCGTCAATCGGCTGGCGTGTATCTGCCGCACGGTTGCGCCCAGCTCGCGCCAGTGCGCATCGGACAGACCCGCTTCCACGCCGGTGCGCCCATCGATGAAGGGGTACAGGCTCAGCGCGAAATCGGCGGCACTGACCCACAGCGTTTGAGCCAGGGTGCGCAGGGGTGCGGCGATATGGGGCATACCGCTGTCTTGCAGGTATCGGGACACGGCGAGACTCGCCTCACTGAAACCCGCGCTGCTGCGGACCTTCAGGAAATAGGAAGCGCCGTCGGCCGTATCGACGCGATAGGCGAACGAAGCGGAGTCGGCGCCCAGCGGAAGAAAGCTGAGCGCCGAGGTGGCAATGCCGTAGGCTTCACGCAGCGCAACGGTAATCGTCGTGTCGTCGAGTTCAGGCCGATCGCGCATCTGTAGAGCTTATCTGTTCCAATATACGAGTACCCTTGCGAAGGCTGGGAGCCTTCGCAAGGGTTTCGTTTTCAGTCACTCACATGGCGCGGTAGAACCAGATGACCCCGTTGCGCGGCGGCAACGCCAGCGTGAAGCCATCGCGCATGAGAACGTCACCCGCGATTTCATGACGTTCGCCAGTCTCCGCGTTTGTGAATAGGTACGCAGCATCCGGCTGGATCCCCTTCAGATGGATCGCCAACGTCGCGTCAGGCGAGGCCGGCAGCCGGATTCCCTGCACGAATCCCTCGCCCGCCTCGGGATGGTCAAACTGCCAGGCGACCCACTGGTCGGCGCGCTTGTGATACGGCGTATGCGGGTAGTAGTCGCCATACAGGAGCAGGTTGGATGCCCTGCGCCACACGTCGATCATCCTCGCAGCCAGCGCAAAGTCGTAATCGTCGCGCCGGATGTCAACCGTGGCAAACAACATGGCGGCCATCCCGCAATGGAAGGAGTAGCTGTCCACCTGGCTGTCGAACCGACCGGCGCCGGCCTGATCCCACGAGAGCGTCGATTCCTTGAAGTAAGGAATCCACTCGTACATCGTGCGATGGAACGCCAGTTTCACCGGGTGATCGCCGTAACCGAAGTCTGTATAGTGCAGCGGCACGGAACGGCGCATCGTTTCGAGGTCGTTGCGGCGCCCCCCGCTCGCGCACGAATCGATCCACAGGCCGGGATTGCGCGCCAGCAGATCATCCCAGAATTGCAGGTAGCCCTGGACATGCAGGTTCTCATTCATGCCCTGGCGATCATCGGCCTCGTTCCTGCGCCAATGCTGCAACGGCGGGAAGTTGTGATCCTGCCGATAAATCTTGATGCCATTGTCCTGAATCAGTTTGCACACATGATCGGTCAGCCACCGGCGGCACTCCGGATTGCCCAGGTACAGCAAGCCGTTGTCATCATCCGGCATCTTCAAGAGCCATTCGGGGTGTTCCGTGTCGAGCGCCGTGCCCGGCTGCACCCGCTCCGGCTCGAACCACACCAGCAGGTCGGCGCCGTCGCGGGCCGCCCGCTCGGACACCGGCTGCATGCCAACGGGGAACCTCTCAGGGTCAGGTTTCCAGTCGCCGGTAATCCACCAGCGGCGCTCATGATCCTTGTTGTAGCAGGGATACCAGCCGGCGTCGATCCACCATACGTCGGGGTGTATGCCTTTGCTGTTGAACTTATCGATATAGTCGATCTGATTCTGTTCGGTCGCGGCCGTAAACTCCTCGCCCTCATCGGTGGCTGCACAGGCCAGCAATGGCTTCATGGGCTGCCCATTGGGTCGGGGCAGGATGTGAGCCAGATACCAGCGCCGCCACAGGTTGACGGCTCTGGAGCCATCGCCCGCCCACGACAAGACGGTCATGCGCGGGGTGCGGATGCTCTCGCCCGGCTTGAGCCGCAGGTTCGTCCTTTCCTGGCCGGCGCGAATCAGCACGCCATCGGTCAGGCCGTTGAAATCCGCCGCCCATTGCGCAGGCCACCCGATCGCAAGCGACAAACCCCAGTCCGCGAACGCAACCCGATAGTATGGGAATGCGCCATCGCACGGACGGCCGCCATTGGGGGCGTAGGCAAACGTTTGACCCATCGCGATGGGTGTCTCTTGCGGCCTGTATCCATCCACGCTGTAGTAGTCGCCATTACAGTGATAGAGCACGGGCGATGCGCCTTTGAACGTCGCATCCAGCGAGCAAATGTGGCTGATGATCGGTGTGGGTTCGCGCCCCGTGTTGGTAAACCAGGCCACCCATTCCATCACCGGGTAATCGCGATACTCGGTGCACTCCACCGTGACTCGCAGACCCGTCGCGGCATCGGCGCCCTCGAAAACCGTCTCGAAGATATTGGCATCAATGCGGCGCGTGCGCATGGCGGGTTGCCATGCCGCCGGGATGCCGCGCACGGCCTGCCGACTCAGCACAAATGAAATAGGCAGTGTGGATGCATCGGCAAACATGCGCGCCGCCCACGCGCGACTCATCGTCATATCTTCAGGCGTAGTGGTCGGCAGTTGGTTTTTTATTTTCATTTGCTTAACCTACAGTTACCGTTTTGGCGCTGCTCTCATGCTCATTCGCTATTATTGCCCAATCGGCGCAGGCGACGCCGTCGCCTCCGGCTGGCTCCAGGTGAAGCGCCGCACCTCGCTGGGCTGGCTGAGCGCGGTATAACTGCGCGCGCCGGTGGTTGCATCTACGCCCTGGAATTGCTTCACCTGCACCCACCACGCGAAGGATCGCTCGGGCTGATCGCCGAGGATCGCGCGCGTGATTTTGATCGAAGTGGCTTTGGTCTCGAAGATGGGCACCGTGATGGCGCCCGACGGCTGAATCTGCACCACATACCACTCGTTATCCTTGAGCAGCCCGACGCTCAGCCATTGCAGCGTCACGACATCCTCGGTCTGGCTGATCGTCGCGCCGTCGAGCGGGGAAAGCAACTGCGGCGCGTCAAAGCCGACACGCGGCGTGGGCGTCTGCGCCACGATGGGCGTCGGCGAAATGGCCGGCGTGGGCGTGGCGAAGGTCAGCGTGAGCACCTGGCCGATCTGCAGCGTACAGTCGGCGTCCAGGCCATTCTGCTGGACCAGCGTATCGACTGAGATGCGATAGCGCACCGCGATATCGCTGCACGTGTCGCCCCCTTTCACCTGCACGATGACCTGCGGCGGCAGTGTGGCGGTCGGTTCAGGCGTGCCGGTCGGCTCTGCGGTAACCCCCGGGGGCAATGTGGCCGAAGGCCCCGGCGTCGGCGTGGCAGGCGGGATTTTCACGGTATCCCCGACGCGAATCAGGCAGTTGTTCTCGTCCAGGTTGTTGTAGGCCAGGAAGACGGATAGCGGGACATCGAACTGCGTGGCGATCCCGCCGCAGGTATCGCCGGACTTGACCTCATATTCGACAGGCGGGACCGGCGTCGGCGTGGGCGGCGCAGGCGCCGAGGTAGGCGGCACTTTGGTGGCCGTGGCGGTAGCCTGCAAGATCGGCGTGGGCGTAACGGTGGCGGTGGCGTTTTGTGCGGCGCCCTGCGCTTCCAGCGTGACGGTCATGATAACTGGCGCAGGGGTCAGCAGGCTGGTGTTCTGCAGCAACAGCACGGCCCCCAGCGCCAGAACGGCGATGACGCCCACCACGCCGATAACCCCCCACGGTAACTGCGCCAGCGAAAATCGGCGGCGCCGCAGCATCACTGGGGGAGCGGCCTCGACGATCGCCGTCTCGGCTTCGGCGGGTTCGGGCTGCGCAAACTCGTGCCCGCAGATCGGGCAGACCGTTGCGTCGGGCGCAATGCGCGACTGGCAGGAGGGGCAGCGCCGGCTGCCGGGGTGTGACGCCATCAATGTCTGGTCTCCAATCCCCTACCCCGCTTGCGATTTGCCATCCAGACCCAGTTCGGCGGCGTTGGCCTGCAGCGCGGCCAGCACGACGCCGATATGTTCATCCAGGGGCACGCCCAGCACGGCGGTGGCGCGTTCGATTTCGTCGCGGTGCACACCCGCTGCGAAAGCCTTTTCCTTCCACTTCTTCTTCACCGACGACACTTTCACGTCGGCAATGTCTTTGGACGGGCGCACGAACGCCACTGCGGCAACCAGCCCTGTCAGTTCATCAACCGCAGACAGCGTCTTCTCCAGCATGCTCTCCGGTTCGACGCCGGTGAGTTCGGGCGCATGCGACAGGATGGCGCGGATGATCTCCTCGTTCCAGCCGTGCTCGCGCAGGATCGGCGCGCCCATCAGCGGGTGGCCGGAGCCATCGAGCAGCGGCCAGCGCTGGTAATCGAAATCGTGCAGCAGTCCGATGACGCCCCACAGTTCCGGGTCGCCGCCGAAGCGGACGGCGTACGCGCGCATGGCGGCTTCCACCGACAGCATGTGCCGGATGAGGTTGGGATCGGTCGTGTATTCCTTGACCAGCGCCAGCGCAGCCGCCCGGTCGTAATGATTTGTCTCACTCATGCTTTACCTATTCTCTCATTCAATCGATTGCGACGCGCTCGCCCAGCACCGGCAGGGGTTTTGTGATGTATAGCTCCACAAAGGCGTTGAGCGTAGCGGGGATCTCGCGCAACTTATTCCACCATAGACTGGCCGAATACACCCGCCGATCCGCCACATAACCGACTGCCCGCACGCCCAGGCTATTGCAGGTCATCAGAGCGCGATCGAGGTGAAAGCGCTGTGTCACGAGTACGGCATCGCTCAACCCGAAGATGTCGCGGGCGCGATAGCAAGTGTCGTATGTGCTGCGACCGGCGTAATCCATAACGATGTCGCGGTCGGGCACACCCAGTTGTGTTGCTGTTCGGCGCATCACTGCCGGCTCATTGTAATCGATGTAGCGGTTGTCGCCGCTCATCAGCAGCTTGTCTACGACCCCGGCCTTATACAGGTCGACGGCCGATGCCACGCGGTCATACAGCATGGGCGTGGGCAACCCGTTGCGGACTCCTGCGCCGAACACGATCGCGACATGGTGGCGCGGCACTGCTTTCAGGTCGTCATATTCGCGTCCCTGCGCCACAAGCTGGCTGATCAGGCGCGCCAGCAGCGGCGCGGCGACGATGGCGACTGCCAGAATGAGAATGAGTTTCTTGAGCATCATGCAGATGAGATTGGAGATTGGAGATTGGAGATTGGAAGTCAGAAGCCAGAGGTCAGAAGTCAGAAGCCAGAAGTCAGAGGTCAGAGGTCAGAGGTCAGAGTTTGGCTTAATCTCCAATCTCCAATCTCCAATCTCTAATCTCTAATCTCCAATCTCCAATCTCTAATCTCATTCCTTCCTTCCCAGTTTGAACGCGTCGGGGAGCAGGTCGCCGACCGTGGTAATGGAGTAATGCCCGTGCTGATCGGCCAGGATGACGGTAATGTGCACGCCGAACTCACTGAGGAACTGGCGGCAGGCCCCGCAGGGCGTCCCGCCATCGGCGGTGACCACGGCGATGGCGTCAAAGTCGCGCTCGCCCGCGCTGACGGCCTTGACCACGGCGGAGCGCTCCGCGCAGATGGTCAGGCCAATCGAGGCGTTTTCGACGTTGCAGCCGCTATAAACGACTCCTCCTGCGGTGAGCAGGGCTGCGCCGACGCTGTAACCGGAGTAGGGCGCATAGGCGTTGGCGCGCGTGTTGGCCGCGATCTCGATCAGAACGTTGACGACGGTCTCGGCATCCGGCTGCTCTGCAGCGTCAATTGAGGCCGTATGATCGTCCGTTGCCGGCGTGGTCGCGGTCCGGGTCGGTGTTGTCCTGCGCTTTGGAGTCTGCTTTGTGATCTTCGTCCTGTTCCTGGGGTTGCTCATGAGTTACTTTTACTTTCAGAATGCGCCGGTCGTTGATGGCGAGCACCTCGAACAGCAGGCCGGCGTAATGCACGGTCGCTCCCACGGCAGGCACTTCGCCGAGTTGATCGTAGATGAAACCGCCGAGCGTGTCGCTCTGATCGGTGGGCATCTCGATATGCAGCAACTCGTTGGCGTCGTCGATGGCCATGCCGGCCTCAAGGATGTAGCCCTCGCCGTCCGGCAACGGCTGGAAGTCGGGCTCCTCGGTATCATACTCATCCTGGATTTCGCCCACGATCTCCTCCAGGATGTCCTCTATCGTCACCATACCGGCGGTGCCGCCGTACTCGTCCACGACGATGCACACGTGCACGCGCCGGTTCTGCAGCTCCTGCAGCAGTTCGCTGACCTTTTTCGATTCCGGGGTGAAATACGCCTGGCGCGCCAGTTTTCCCGGCGGCTGCGGGGTGCGGTCGCGCAGGGCTTTCAGCATATCCTTCACGTACAGCAGCCCAACGATGTCGTCGATGGTCTCGCGGTAGACGGGCACGCGCGAGTGGCCCGACGCGATGATCAGGTCGAGCGCCTGCTCAAAGTCCGTGCTGACCTCCACCGCCACCATGTCGATGCGCGGCACCATCACCTCGCGCGCCACGGTATCGCCGAAGTCGAGCACCGACAGGATCATCTCCTTCTCATCTTCCTCGATCAAGCCCTCTTCCTCGCCGGCGTCCACCAGCGTCTTCAACTCTTCCTCGGTCACCAGCGAGCCGCCTTCGCGGCGCTGGCTGCCCAGCGGCAGCGAGAGCAGGTTGCTGAGGGTGACCGCCAGGCGCACCATCGGCGACAGCAACACGCTGCTGATCTGCATCAGGCGCACCGTCGATAATGCGATTGGCTCAGGGTTGCGCACGGCGATGGCCTCCGGGATCAGGCGTCCGAAGATAAACAGCACCATGCCGGTGATAAAAACCTCGATCACGTACGCGATAGCCAGCGCGACGCCGGCGGGGAGCCAGGCTGCGCCCAGACCGTTGATCCAGGCCTCCGTCGGCGGGACGAATGAGGTTGCGGCGATGCCGGCAGCCAGCACCAGGCTGAAGATCGCCCCCACCTCCGCCGTCGCCAGCAACCGGCTGGAGTTTTCCGTGAGCTGTTCCATCACGCGCGCGGAGGCTACACCGCGCTGTCCCAGCTCCGCCAGACGCGACCGGCGCATATTCACCAGCGCGCTGCGCGCCACTGCAAAAAACGCGCGCAGGGCGGTGGCCAGCAGGAACCAGATAACGGACATTGTTATGTTTTCTATCAACGAGTCAATAATCAAACGTTAAAAATCAAGCGTCAAACGTCGGAGGATTTAGGCGGTTTTCTACGAATCACGCGCGCCGGCAGACCGACGGCCACGCTGTCCGGCGGGACATTCTTCGTGACCACGGCGCCTGCGCCGGTGGTCGCATTGGCGCCCACCTCAACCGGCGCGACCAGCAGCGTGTCGCTGCCGATAAATGCGCCGTCTCCGATGATCGTGGGGTTCTTGCGCACGCCGTCATAATTGCAGGTGATGGCGCCCGCGCCGATGTTGACCCCCTCGCCCACCGTGGCGTCGCCCAGATAGCTGAAGTGCCCCATCTTGCTGCGCGCGCCCAGGCGGCTCTTTTTCATCTCGCCGAAGTTGCCCACGTGCGCGTGTTGTCCCACGTAAGCCCCCTCGCGCAGGTGCGAGAACGGGCCAACGCCACCGCCGTCGTCCACCTGCGCTTCCTCCAGGACAGACTGGCAAACCTCACAGCCATCCCCCACGACGGAATCGCGCAGCAGTGCATCCGGCCCGATGACGCTGACGCTGCCAATGCGCGTGCGACCGAGCAGGTGCGTGTTGGGCAGGATGGTTGTGTCCGCGCCGATGGTCACGTCGAGGTCGATATAGGTCGTGGCCGGGTCGACGATGCTGACGCCGTTCAGCATGTGCGCGCGGTTGATGCGGCGGCGCAGGGCGGCGTCGGCGTCGGCCAGGTCGACGCGCGTGTTGATGCCGATGCACTCATCGACGTCAGCGCCGACGATGGCGCGCACCGTGCGTCCGTCGGCCACGGCGATCTCCACCAGGTCGGTCAGGAAGTACTCCCCTTTGCGGGGATTGGGCTGGATGCGGCGCAGCGCCCCCCACAGCCAGGCCGCCTCGACACAATAGATCGCCCCGTTCAATTCGTTGACCTTCAACTGTGCGGGGCTGCAGGCCACTTCCTCGACGATGGCGCTCACGTTGCCGCCGGCGTCGCGCACGACGCGCCCGAAACCGCGCGGATCATTCACGACCACGGTCAGCATAACGATGGCTGCGCCGCTGCGCTCGCGCTCGGCAGCGATATGCCGCAGCGTTTCGGCGCGCACCAGCGGCATATCCGCGGCGGTGATGATGAACTGTTGCGCTGGGTCGCCGCGCAGGGCGGCTTCCGCCTGCATGACGGCGTGACCTGTGCCCAGTTGCTCGGACTGGACGGCGAAATCGGCCCGCTCGCCGACGGCGGCGCGCACGGCTGCGGCGTCCTGGCCGACGACGATCAGCGGCTTATTGCCGGTCGCCTGCAGGACGCTGCGCAGCGAGTGTTCGATGATCGGCAGACCGCGCAGGAGGTGGAGAACCTTGGGCAGGTTGGAGCGCATCCGTGTGCCCTTGCCGGCGGCGAGCACGATGCCCCGCACCGGCTGGGTAAGCGACGGAGGCTCCTCGAATTCGTGGGATGGCATAGTCTGTATGGTAAACGATAAACGACGACTGACGCGCGACGAAAGCTCGTCGTAGTCGATCGTCGTTTGTGCGAACTGGGGCGGCTGGATTCGAACCAACGAATAACGGATCCAGAGTCCGTCGCCTTACCACTTGGCCACGCCCCAACGGAAGTACGATTCTGGATTGCGATGAGCCAACCCAAGGCCATACCGGATGGTTATTTTACATCAAACTGAACATGGCCTCAAGCCGGCTAAAACAGGCTGAGTTGCTCCGCCCCGCTATCGTCACCGTCAGTTTTAACCGTTTTCTGTGGCGGCGGCTCGGCCTGCTTCTGCGCCTGGGCCATGATGTCTTTCAAGCGGCGGAAGTCTTCCTCAATCGCCTCGCGCAGGGCGGGCTGGTGCAGGGCCGCGGCCGGGTGAAACATGGCGACGACCGTGCGCCCTTCGATGCGTTTGGCGCGCCCGTGAATCGACGAGATGCGCTCGTTGGGGAACCAGCGCGCCATCGAGAAACGCCCCAGCGTGATGATCACCTTGGGGTTGATCAGCGCGATCTGACGGTCGAGGTAGCCGCGGCAGGCGGCGATCTCGTCAGGCAGCGGGTCGCGGTTGCCGGGCGGGCGGCACTTCACCACGTTGGCGATGAACACCTCGCTGCGTTTGAAACCCGCGCTGGCCAGCAGCTCGGTCAGGAACTGACCGGAGGGGCCTACAAACGGGCGACCCTGCTGGTCTTCGTGAAAGCCCGGCCCTTCGCCGATCAGCATGATCTCGGCGTTGGCTGGGCCTTCGCCGGGCACGCCATTCTTGCGCCCGGAGGCCAGCGCGCATATCTTGCACGCGCGCACTTCGGTTGCGACTTGCTTCAAGTCATCCATATCGGCAATCTCCAATCTCTAATCTCAAATCCCTACGCT
>JAMCQN010000167.1:2827-3241 GCA_023382055.1 Chloroflexota bacterium | reverse complement strand
CCACAGGGGGAGCATCCACGAATATCTCCGATGACGTGGATGCGGAGCGCCGCGAACCCATTCAGTAGCTACCTGCATCTCTGACCTCTGATCTCTGATCTCTAACTTCTGACATCTGACTTCTGTCTTCTGACTTCTAATCTCTAATCTCCAATCTCTCTTCTCTACGTCGCCTGCCGCGCCAGCTTTTCCCTGAGCGCCCGCTCCAGCGCGTCCAGTTGCGCGCGGTACTCAGGCTCGACGAAGTTCTCCACCGTCATGATCAGCGCATCTTCGTCGTTGTCGCGATAATAACGCTTGCGCCGCCCGATCTCGCTGAAACCGTATTTGCGATACAGGTTCTGTGCGACCGTGTTGCTCACGCGCACTTCCAGCGTGGCGAAGATGGCGCTGCGGCGCTGCGCCTCGCGCAAC
>JAMCQN010000167.1:0-2817 GCA_023382055.1 Chloroflexota bacterium | reverse complement strand
TCACCAGCAGCAACTCGCCGATGCCGCGCCCGCGCCAGTCGCGGCGCGAGGCGATGGTGCTGATGTGCCCCTCATCGACGAACATCCACATGCCCGCGAAACCGATGATGGGGCGCGGCGGGGACGGTCTGGCCTGGCGGCTGACCAGGCGTCCCAGCAGATTGCGCGAGCCGGGGCGCTGCATGGCGCCAACGGCATCGCCGGGTTGCCTCAACCGGGCGACGATGAAATACCCATTGGGATTTTCAAGGATCTCGTGCCGATAGGCTTGTTCGGGCCACGGGACAGGGAAGGAGGCCTTCTCGATGCTCATGACCGCCGGGATGTCCTCCAGCGTCATGTCATCCGCGTAGAAAAGTGCTTCCTGGATATCGGTTGCCACGCTTAACCGCCCTTGTGGTGCAACTGCTAGCTCTCGGGTGGATAAATCGGGATCAGCGACAGCGGATCGTCGACATCGCCCTTCTGCCAGCGTCGGTAGCCGATCTCGGCCAGGTAGCCGGCGCGCCGCAGGTTCAGCGGCGCGGGCGCGATAGTGGCCTGGTCTTTCAGCAGCGCGATCAACCCGGCGGTGAGATCGCCGCACACCCAGGCGGGCTGTGTGACGGATGCGGCAAAGTCCTTCCAGCTCTGGATGCTCCATGCGCCGGCGGCCACCGCTGCGCCGTCCTGCCATTCGTAGCGCGCCAGAGCTACGCGCGAGCGCCCGATCTCAACGAGCGCGTAGATGGGCATGGCGAGGTCAGGCTGCGCCGCCACGGTGACATCCAGCGCACTCACTCCGATCAGCGCCACGTCGCGCGCAGCAGCGATGCCCTTGGCAATGGCCAGCCCGCAGCGCACGCCGGTAAATGAGCCAGGACCGAGCGCCACGGCCACCGCGCCGATCTGGGCGGGGCTGATGCCGCACGCCGCCATCAGCCGGCGAATCTGCGCGCTGACCGCGGCGGTATGATGCCGGTCGCTCTCCCACGAACATTCCGCGCGCAGGGTATGAGCGTCGCGCAGCGCCACGCTGCTGCGGTTGGTGCAGGTGTCGATAGCCAGCAGAATGGGCGTCTGATCGGACGGGGTGGCCGATGTGAGATTGGGGATGGGCAGCAGCAACTGGGAATCCGACTCGCCCGCGGTCGATTCAGGCGCCTGGGGCGTCGGCGCAGTGTCTTCCACCGGCTCGTCATCCGTATGTCGATCAAACTCGTTCGTCATTGCTCTCCCTGCTCTCCAATGATACCGACCAACCGCCAGGCCGCCCGTGCGAAAGTTACCGCGCACGGTTGCAGTCTGCCTCGACACCCTTCGCCGGCGTTGCGACCGGTCACACGCCGAATGCGCTCTTGCGGAACGCCAGCAGAATCTGCCACGTGGATGCCGAACGGGTCGAGTAGGTCATGTGGCGCTTGCTCTCGCTGGTCAGTTCAAACTTTACCAGGAGCGCTTCGTCCGCAAGCAGGTCCGGCGCGCGATCGGCCCACTCGATGATGCTCACGCTGTTCTCATCCTCCAGTATTTCCTGCAGCCCAAACGACTGCAGACCGTCTCTGTTTTCGATGCGAAATAGATCGATGTGATACAGCACGCGCTGATCGCGGTCGCGGCGGTGTTCCTGTACGAGCGTAAAGCTGGGACTGCGCAGCGGTTGCTGCGCCCCCCAGCCGGCGCCGATCCCGCGCGCGAACTGCGTCTTGCCCGCGCCCAGCGTTCCGATCAGCGCCACGATGGCGTGGGCCGGCAACAGCACGCCCAGACGCGCGCCCAGGCGCTGCGTCTGTTCCTCGCTGTGGCTGAGGCACTCGAATGAATATGGGTCAAGGACGGGCATTAGCTGTTATTTCTTAATTCAACCACAAACGTGCGGGCAGACCCGTGTGTCTGCCCCTTATGCCGACGGGCGCACACACAGGCCGCAGGTCTCCTACGTACGGGCAGACCTGCGTGTCTGCCCCCGCCAAGGGCGCACACACAGGTGCGCCCCTACGTGCGGACCCTGCGGCCTGCGTGTCTGCCCCGCCAAGGGCGCATTGTACGGGCCCTGCGGCCTGCGTGTCTGCCCCGCCAAGGGCGCACACACAGGTGCGCCCCTACGTATGGGCCTTGCGGCCTATGTGTCTGCCTCTTATGCCGACGGGTGCACCAGCGGATTCAATACGTTGAACCCGCGCACCAAACCTTCTTCAAAACGCTCGCCGGCAAATACCGGGTCCTCATGCTCGATGGCGATGCCGCCGCTGTAGCCGATCTCGATGAGGGCGGCGATGTATTCGGCCCAGTTGATTACGCCGTAGCCGGGGATACGATAGCGCCAGCAATTGTGATGGATGCCCAGGATGCCCTCGCGGCGCACGTTGTGCTCCAGCATCTCGGTGTCTTTGGCGTGCGAGTGATAGATGCGCGTCCTGAACTCCTTCAACGCCAGGATGTGGTCGATGCCCTGCCACACCAGGTGCGAAGGATCAAACTCCAGCCCCAGCGCCGGCGAGTCGACGCGGTTGAACATCTCGGTCCAGTTGCGCGGCGACCAGGCTAGGTTGACGCTGTGCCAGGGAATATCCCCCCCCATGCCCGGCCAGTTCTCGAACGCCACGCGCAATCCCATATCCTCGGCTGCTCTGGCAATCGGCCCGAATACGAGCGCGAAACGCGCCATGCCCTCGCTGTAGGGACGGTCGGGCAGGTTGCCCGCCATCGACGTAATCACACTCACGCCCAGCAGCTTTGCCAGTTGGAATATGTTGCGGTATCGCTGCAACATTTTGGCGGGATCTTCCGTCAGCGGATTGCCATAGTTCGATATGGCCGACAGGGTCAGTTTATTCT
>JAMCQN010000119.1 GCA_023382055.1 Chloroflexota bacterium | reverse complement strand
TAAATTGAACTCAATCGCGAGTACGGCAGAGAATTATCGTGTGCAGCTTATTCGCGAACAGACAGAATATAAGTCGCTGCTCGATGCGCGGTTGAAGCTGCAGGCTAAACTCACCACAATCAAGCAGCAACGCGAGGAAATGGCCGCGTTAATCGAGCTTGCACGCGCCAGGGAAGTCACTGTCAGGACGATCCGATCTCTGGACGACCTGAGTGGTTCGGGCGATGCGGATGTAGCCCGCATGGCGGAGTCGATACGCTCACGCCTGGATAAAGCGAGCGCGCAATCGGAGATCAGCGCCGGCGACCTCGACCAGCAAACGGAAACAGCCATCAGCGGCGGGGAACTCGATGTCCAACTGGAAGAACGAAAACGTCGTCTAGGACTTAGCCAGATCAAAAATAGTACCCATGAGTGATCAACAACCGGGACGCTTCCTGAAGATACTCCACAGTATCGTTTTCGGACCAACGAACGGCCGGTCATCGTTATACGCTTCCGATGGCGTGCAGCCAGCACTGCAAAACACCCTGGGCATTTCAGACGGAGATTGCGATATCAGCCTTGTGCATTCTCCGTATCTGCGGACTGTAGTCAGACAGGCGCTACTGTATCGTGAGCGCATTCGCACAGCCATAGATCGACCGAACGGAATTCCAGCGTGTGAACTGCTGCAGGAAATCGCGCGCCAGGTTGGACAATGTGTAAGGCGTATGTATCAGGTCGCCGTCCAACTGGATGCGGTCAAACAGCCTGCTGCGGACAGACAGGCCGGCATGGATGGAGACGGTAACCAACCGGAAGGGTCAGGCGATATTATCGTTCCTGGCCTGGCAGACAGCGATAACATCGCGCCGGAGCCTTCAAGACTGTCTGGCGAAATGGGAAGCACCGCAGACTCTATCGGGGCAATCGACACGATAGCACAGCAGCTAGAGGAAACACTGAGCATACTGGGAATGGTTTACTCTCTGATCTTGTTTCTCGATGGTCGCGACATCGATGCAGCAGGAGCGCAGCGCCTGCAGGATAGCCTGGCAAGCCAGATTGCCGCGCTGGATCAGACACAATCAGCATTTATAAGCGTGGCGTCACCGGTGCAAACATGAATTTCCACCTCAAGCGGACCGAAGCAAGGTACGCTGGGTAACGGCTGCACCGGTGGATCGGTCATAGCACGCGGATTGGCTATCTGTCAGCACGATGTCATGAATTCCGCCTGTGACTGCTATAATCTTTCACGAAAGCATCTGGCGGGCGCTTTCGTGAGCTGATTTCTGATAGCCTACACACGTCAATAAAACACGGTTCGGAGGATAAAAACATGGCCTCGCTCTTGGACAAGGTTCAGACACTGATCAAAGCTAATCTGCATGCCTTAGTGGACTCGGCGCTTCAGGCAAACTCAATGGCGGTGATCGACCAGTACATACGCGATGTCGAGAATAACCTGGATGCTCTGGAGGATGCCGCAGCAACCGTGGGCGGACAGGTAAAGACCTTGCAGCGCAAACGCGATGACTATGTCAAGCAGCAGCAGGAACTTGACCACAACATCGACCTTTTTCTCGGCCAGGGCAAGGAGGATCTCGCGCGCGCCGCGCAGTCCAAACTGAACTCGATCAAGTCGACTGCCGAAACCTACGCGGCTCAACTGGATCGCGAGCAGAAAGAATATCAGTCTCTTCTGGATGCGCGTCTGAAACTGCAGGCGAAGCTGTCAACGATCAAGCAACAGCGCGAGGAAATGTCGGCGTTACTCGACCTGGCGCGCGCCAAGGAGATCACCAACAAGACGATCAAATCGCTGGACGACCTGTCCGGCGCTGGCGATACCGATGTGGCGCGCATGGCTGAATCCATCCGCACACGCCTCGACAAAGCCAGCGCAGAGTCGGAGATCAGCGCTTCCGGTCTGGACCAGCAGATGGATGAGACCCTCGGGCGTGGGGAACTCGACGCGCAGCTTGAGGAACGCAAGCGCAGGCTGGGTTTGAGCCAAAGCCAGAGCCAGGGCAACTAGGTTATTTAGCGCCTCTGGCGCGCTACACAGGCAGATGCCCTGTGCATCTGCCTTGCTGGTAAACACTGACAAACATAGACCGTTCCCTGGATTGCATATCCGCGGTGTTTACCAACTGGCGCCGGTGTTATTGGTTGCTTGAGAAAACAATACCTGCGTGACACCAGCTATGGTCGGGCGACCGTTAAACGCATGAGACAGACCGTACGATAGTCGGTAGACTACCCGGCTTGTCCATACGCAAGGATAGGCGTTATATGGACATCGGTCAGATAATACTCGACACGCTGCGCAACCCGAATATCGCGTATGTATTGCTGGTGACGGGACTCTTCCTCGCCATACTCGCCTTTGCTGTGCCGGGAACCGGGATTGTGGAAATCTCGGCTGTTCTGTGTCTCATCCTGGCGATCATCGGTCTATCCCAACTGGACGTGTACTTCGCCGGACTGGCTTTGATCCTATTGGGTATTGGGGCGTTTATCATGGATCTTAAGCTGCAGAGCGGCGCCATTGCGATAGGGGGCGCGTTGCTGCTGGGTACCGGGTCGCTGTTCCTGTTCGTGCCAACAGCAACCCAGGAGGGTGTATCGTTATGGCTGATCGGCCTCGTGACACTCGGGTCGCTGGCGTTCTTTACGTTTGGCGTCAACCGCGCCATTCTAGCCATGCGTATCCGACCCAAGACCGGTATACAGAATCTGAAGGGCAGCACCGGTATTGTCAGGGTGGAACTGAATGCCTCTAACCAGTTGACCGGGTCAGCGCTGATCGGCAGCGAATTGTGGACTGTCAAATCCAATGAGCCACTGGCGCAGGGCACACCTGTCGTCGTGGATCAGGTCGATGGGCTGGTTTTGCACGTTACAAAGTCAGCTCAATAGTCGTTATTACGCAGCTCTGCTGCCAAGGAGTAAACTCATGGGTGAACTTGTCGTTTTAGTTTTCCTGGTCGTCGTCGGTCTCCTCGTCATCTTTGGAGTTCTTGGGTCGTTTATCCGCATCGTGCGCGAGTATGAGCGCCTGGTAGTCTTTCGACTTGGCCGCTGCATTGGCGAGAAAGGCCCGGGGCTGGTGATCCTGATTCCCTTCATGGATAACGCCACAAGGGTGGACCTGCGCGAGCAATTTATGGAGGTGCCGCAGCAAAGCAGCATCACAAAAGACAACGCCCCCATCAGTGTGGACTTCCTGATTTACTGGCGCGTGACCAACCCGCAGTTGAGCGTGTTGCAGGTGGGCAACTTCGCCGCCGCTTCGCAGGGTATCGCCACCACCACGTTGCGCGCCGTTATCGGCGACATCTCGCTGGATGATGTGCTGGCGCAGCGCGAGCGCATCAACACGGTCTTGCGCACCAAACTGGATGAAGTTACTGAGCGCTGGGGCGTCAAAGTGACCACAGTCGAAATCCGCGAGATCGTCCCGCCGCGAGAAGTCCAGGAAGCGATGAACCGCCAGATGGGCGCCGAGCGCACGCGCCGCGCCGTCGTGACCGAGGCCGAAGGCAAACGCTCTGCTGCCATTACCATCGCCGAAGGCGAAAAGCAGGCTGCCGTGTTGCGCGCTGAAGGTCAGAAGCAGGCGGCAATTCTGGAATCGGAAGGCCAGAAGGCGGCGCAACAGCTCAAAGCTGAAGGTTACGCGGCTGCGCTGACAGCCATCTTCGGAAGCGCCAAACTCGTCGACAGCAACACCATGATGCTGCAGTATCTCGATGCGTTAAAGATGATTGGCGCCAGCCCGTCGACAAAGTACATCTTCCCGATGGAGTTTACTTCCATGATCCGCCCGTTCTTGAACACCGCCATGAAGAGCGAAGCTGAATCATCACAAGTTGATGTGAAGTAAAAACCCGCCGTCACACGCCGCACAAATAGAAGGCATCCAGCCGATGAATGCGAATGCCGTGATCGTAGGCGATACATTTACGATCAGAGACGCCAGTGTTTTCGATATCGCCGGTATATGGCGCCTGGAGCGCATCTGTTTTCCCAAGGACGCCTATGACATTTTCACGCTGTTCAATCTGGCTCTGGCGCCAAATGTCATGCGGCTCAAGGCCGTCGTCGATGACCATCTGGCAGGATTCCTGGCCGGCGAGGTCGCGCGGTACGATCGCGCCGGCTGGATCGTCACCGTCGGGGTGTCGCCACAATACCAGGGACGCGGCATTGGCAGGAATCTGTTGTCCAGCGCGGAACAGGCCATGCGGGGCAAGGCGTCGAGTATGAAGCTGACGGTCCGGCGCAGCAATACCCGCGCTATTGCTCTGTATGAGCATGCCGGTTATCGCTGGATCAGCACATTGCGCGCCTACTACCATGACGGCGAAGACGGGCTGATTATGGAGAAGGATTTGACGCTTCTTTGAGTGTGGGGTAACATTAATAGTCCGTGGTGCCCTTAGCTCAATTGGCAGAGCGCCTGACTGTGGCTCAGGAGGTTACGGGTTCGAGACCCGTAGGGCACCTGAAAATAAAACTCCGCGTTCTCATAGAACGCGGAGTTTTAATTCCGGAAGCGTTCTATTTCTGTCGCGCGTTCAGCACGCGCTTGACTTCGAAGACATTGCGCACATGCTGCAATTTATTGAGCGTCGTTGCGACATTCCCGGTGCTGGAAACTTCCGATTTCAACCACACGGTCACCTCAGCTACTTTAGGATCGGTATGGATTATTTTCACATCGAGGATATTTACTCCCATTTCCGCCAGAACGCCGGACAGGTCGTGCAGCAAGCCCTGTCGGTCGATGGCCGTGACCAGGAATTGCACCGGGTACGTGTCGCGTGCGCCCCCGCCATAGACTACCTCTATCAAACGTTCCGGTTCCGCATTAATAATATTGCGGCATTCGCGGTGGTGGACGCGTATGCCCTGGCCGCGTGTGATGTACCCGATCACGGGATCGCTGGGCAGCGGTGTACAGCAGGGCGCTTGAGTGACCAGCAATCCGTTCACGCCGGGAACATGCCAGCCGACCTGCTTTTCTTTCTCAGGCATCTGCTGGCGAAGGAAGTTAGGAACGATATTCGCCAGGCTGCTCTGCTCGCGCTCTTTATCGCGGCGGCGCTCCTCTTCCATGATGCGGCCGGAGATGCTGTCGATGGAGATGGTGCCGTAGCCTACTTTCTCCAGGAAATCGCTGGCTTTCTCCTTGTCCACCTTGAATAGTTTATAGACATCTTCAATCGACATCCAACTGGTCACGCTGAGGCGTTTCATCTCGCGCTCGATCATCTCTTTACCGGCGGCTATGTTCTGTTCGCGATCCTGCTTGCGGAACCACTGGCGGATTTTATTTTTCGCGTTGGCGGTCGCCACGTAGTTGGGATCATGCAGCCAGTCGCGGCTGGGCGTTGCGTTGGATTTGGCGATGATCTCCACCTGGTCTCCGTTGCGCAGGCGGAAAGTAAGCGGCTGGAACACACCGTTCACACGCCCGCCGCGGCAGTGGTTGCCCAGATCGGTATGGATGTGGTATGCAAAATCCAGGATCGTAGAACCGTTCGGCAGCTCCAGCAGTTTGCCTTTCGGCGTGAAGCAGAACACGGTGTCTTTGAAGTGATCCTGCTTCAGCGCGTCGACAAATGAGGTCGCATCCTCGGCGGCCGTGCTCAGCGACTGGATGGCGTCGCGCAATGTGTCCAGTTTTTGCTGGTAATCCTCATTGAGCGGCGCAGACTCCTTATAAAGCCAGTGCGCCGCGATGCCGAATTCCGCCGCTTTATGCATGGACAGTGTGCGAATCTGCACTTCAAGCGGTTGGCCGTCATCGGCGATGACTGCGGTATGCAGGCTCTGGTAGTGGTTGTCTTTTGGCACGGAGATGTAATCGTCGAACTCGCCAGGCACGGGTTTCCACAGGCGATGAACGATGCCCAGGACGCTGTAACAGGTCTGCACGCCTGGATCGGAGCGCATTTTGTCGCGTTCGGCGAGTTTGTGCAGCCGATCGGCTGGTGTTTCTTCATCTTCGATCAGCCTGATCAACGTGTCAACCACGTCGTGGTTCAGTTGGGTATCGCCGCCGTCTTGTGTTTCAGGATTTTCCTGCAATGTCTGGCCTCTATGCTCCGGAACCAGCGCCTGCGCGCTTTCTACCGGTTCTTCCATGATGATGACGCGGATGGCGCGCAAATCGTTCAACTGGTCAAAGGAGCGTTTCTTGTTCTGCATCTTGCGCGCGATGCTGTAGATCTGTTTGGCGCGCCCGGATATCTCCACATTTGCGATGTTGAATTCTTTGAGCTCAGTGCGGAGTCGCTCGATGTAGTGATTGATCTGGGCTTCGCGTTCCTCAGCGCCGGCAGCCAGCAGGTTGCTGATGTAAGCGTAGGTGTCCGGTTCGGCATAGCGGAAACCCAGGTCCTCAAGCTGCTGTTTCCACTCCCAGATGCCCAGTCGGCTGGCGAGCGGCGCGTATATTTCCAGAGTCTCGCGAGCGATCTTGCGCTGCCGCTCGGGAGATAACGCGCCCAGAGTGCGCATATTGTGAAGCCGGTCGGCCAGTTTGATTAATACGACGCGCACGTCTTTGACGATGCCCAGCAGCATCTTGCGCAGCGACTCGGCTTCCCGGTCGGTGTGGTAAGTGACGGCCGCCGCTTCAATCGCGCGGTTGCCGGATGGCGCGGTTTCGTCGTCGGCAGGGCCCGTAAAATCCTGCTTGATGCCCTCGCGCTGGCTGAGTTTTGTGACTGCATCGACGAGGTTGGCTATTTCGTCGCCGAACTGCTCGCGCAGATCATCCAGCGTGATGCCGGTGTCTTCAACGACATCGTGGAGGATGGCAGCGGCGATCGTGCTGGCATCCAGTTTGAGAGACGCGAGGATTCCCGCAACGGCAAGCGGATGCGTGATATAGGCTTCGCCAGAGGAGCGTTTCTGGATGATATGGGCGGCTTCAGCCACGCGATATGCGCGGCGGACCAACTCAAGTCCGGCCCTGTCAAAGCGGGGCGATACGAACTTCAGTAACTCGTCAATCGACTGAATGTCGTTGGTCGCAACATCCTCTGCCATAACTGCAACTTGGATGATAATCCGCTGCTTACACCACCATGAATGATTATTTTAGCCCATAACACTGGTTCAACGTTATTCCACCTGATGTGCATACTCAAGACAAAGGGGCTGTGATCAGCCCCTTTGCATTACCTCCTGGATACGAGGGTCATTACTTGCGTTTCGGGAATCGAGTCAGAACCGTGGCGGAATCAGCAACCATGGCCTTGCTGCCCAACGGCGCAAGCGAGGTCAATGGCGCGGGCATGCGTTCCGGTATGGCCAGGATAAAGATCTGCGCGCCGTCTTTGGCGCCCACGGTCAGGTCGATCACAGCCATGCCCAGCAGATACCCTTCAGTATCGAGAGCGCACGATGTCACCGTCCCGATGACGCGACCGCGGCTGTCCAGAACGGGATCGCCCAGTTTGGGCATGCGAACCCCTTTTTCGCTCATGCGGAAACGCGACAGTTTCACCGTTGACTTCGCTGCCTTCTGGTAGTAGGCGTTCTTGCCGATAAAGAACGGCTTGTGCGACTTCACGTATCCTGCAAACCCAACCTGGCCTGGCAGCAGGTTCAACGGCCCAGCCAGTTCATGACCATACAAAGGCAAACCGGCTTCAGTGCGGGTGCTGTCGCGCGCGCCCAGCCCGGCGGGCTTTACGCCCTGTGACTTGCCTGCTTCCAGTATGGCGTTCCATAGCTCCACGGAGTGATCGGGGTGCACGAATAGCTCAAAGCCGAGTGATTCGCCGGTATAGCCCGTACGCGAAATGAAGATGTCGATGCCGGCCAGGGCGCCGCGCGTGACGCCGGTGTGGGGTAATTGGCTCAGACGGTGGCGCAAGGCCGGGTCATCCGTCAGTTGCAGGAGCGTCGCCAGCGATGCCGGCCCCTGCAGCGCGAGGTCCACGCGAATGTCGGCGCCAGAGGATGGGTCGCGCAGGTCGCGCAACCGGCACTGTGGCAGTCCGTACTGGCCTGCAGCATTGATGGCGGTCAACCAGGCCCAGTCCTTGTCGTTATTCGCCGCATTCACCACGACCAGGTAGTTGTCTTTCTCCACCCGGTAAATCATGATGTCATCGATGACATCCCCGTTGGTATCGAGCATGTATGCGTATGCCGAGCCGCCGATGGGAATGTCGTTCACGTCGTTGGTTGAGACGGCATCGAGGAACTCGCGCGCATTCGGCCCGCTGGCTTCCAGGACGCCCATGTGGCTGACATCAAACAAACCAGCGGCCTTGCGCACCGCCTGGTGCTCTTCGCTGACTGATGAGCCGCCGTACCACACCGGCATTTCCCATCCGGCAAATGGCGCGAGTTTGGCACCCAGTTGCTTGTGCGTTTCGTACAGCGTTGTGCGCTTCAAACCCGTTTCGGGCGCCTGCGCCGCCAGCAGGGATTGCATGGCAGCCATCGGTTCTGGTTGCACATTCTGTTCTGGCAGGGCCGAACGCCCGATGAAGTAGGGTTTGCCGTTGGCGGTTGCGGCGGCATCGAAGTTGCTCGGCAGCATCTGTGTGTCGAACCCATTCGCGTCGGCAACCTTAACGATCACAGGGCCGGGCAGCTTGGCGTGAATATCCTGTTGATCAAAAATCACGTAGCCGTCCGACAGGGCGCGCAGCCACTGCGCCACGCGTGTCGCCTTATCTGCTGGAACTGCTAAGCGGTAGGCGTTGCCTGCATTGAGCAGGACTGCCGGCGACATTGGTGCGCCGTCCGGTTCGAGTAACCAGGCCTGCTGGGTATCTTCTACCGCCAGCCGGCTGACATCGCTGGTCACCGAATCCTGCAAAAAGCCGTGCGTGTGATCGCCGCTGATGTCCAGGGCAACCAATCCGTTGACGGTGCGCTGCGCAACGCCGTCCAGCGATGTCCACACGTGGGGGTAGCCATCTTTCGGCGCGGCGGCGTCTGCGCCCGCCCCCTGAGCCAGCGCGCTGATGCGCTGCGCGCCGCTGACCAGGGCGTCGAACTCGACCTTGGCGCGGTAAGCGGTAGCATGCGGGCTGACGTAAGTGTAAGGCTTAGCGGTCTTGAGTATGAGGGCGATGACATCGGCAATCTCGCGCATATCAGCTTCCTTCAGGCCGCGTTGCGTGACCCAGGGCGTGCCAAAACGCAGTCCGCTCGGACGCGTCGCATCGCGGTCGCCCGGTATGGTGTTGCGGTTGCATACGATATTCGCCAGGTCGAGGATGCGCGCCGCCGCATCGCCCATCAACCGCTCGCCCTTGTAGTTGGCGATGGATTTGCAATCCAGCACGGCCATGTGCGTATTCGTGCCGTCATGCACCACGCGCAATCCGTTGGCCTTAAAGCCGTCCGACAGCGCCACGGCATTAGCCACGATCTGCTGCTGGACCTGCTTGAACTCGGGGCGTTGCGCCAGCTTGAACGCGACGGCGATCGCCGCGATCTTGTTCATATGCGGGCCGCCCTGCTCGCCGGGGAACACCGCGCGGTCGATCTTGCGCGCAATCTCCTCGTCTGTGCTGACGATCACCGCTCCGCGAGGTCCCATCAGCGTCTTGTGAGTCGTGAAGGTGGTGACGTGCGCGACGCCGACCGGGTTAGGGTAGACACCGGCCAGCGCCAGGCCGACGACATGCGAGATATCCGCCAGCAGGTACGCGCCGACCGCATCGGCGATCTCACGGAATTTCCGGAAGTCCGGCGCCCACGGGTATGACGTATACCCGGCGATGATCATCCTGGGCTTTTCGCGCATGGCAGTGTCGTATATGGCGTCGTAATCCAGCAGTTCGGTCTTCTCGCTGACGCGGTAGAAAACGATGCGGTGGTGGCGGCCGCTGTGGTTGACCGGGCTGCCGTGCGATAGATGACCGCCGTGCAGGAGATCGAGCCCCATAACGGTGTCGCCCTCGTTCACTAATGCTTCGTATACCGCGGTATTCGCAACGGCGCCTGATAGTGGCTGCACGTTAAGGTAAACCTGGTCCGGGGTCAGGCCGGGCGGGCAGAATAATTCTGCGCCGCGCCGTCTGGCCAGGGATTCGACGACGTTGCAATATTCGACGCCCTTGTAATAACGGCGATCAGCGTAACGCCTGAAATAGGCCAGTTGTTCGTCGTAGTTCAGCAATTGCTCCTGCGCCAGTCCGTGAGCGTCCGGATGCGGATATCCTTCTGCGTAGAGGTTCTGCAGCACCGATCCCTCGGCCTCCAGAACGGCGGCCGGCGCAGACGATTCGCTGGCGATCATGATGAGCTTGGCAAACTGGCGGGCGTGCTCGTGTTGAATCAACTCCGCTATGGCGGGGTCGACTGTCGCCAGGTCGCCGCGGACAAGAAAATCAGTCACAGATTGTTACTCCTATTTATGCCTTCCAGGGGTGATTACTATACAATTGTCGCTTCGTGTGCGCGGATTGTAGCATTGCGGTATAGATCATACACCGCCCCCCTCCCTGCCCTCCCCCCACTGGGGGGAGGGTTAGGGTGGGGGGCGATGTTTCGCCCTTACTGGCGTGAACGATTAACCATGTCGATAATGTCTGTATAACTGCGAACGACATTGAGGTGTGAGCGATGAAACGACTTGCGGTTTTAACATCGGGCGGCGACGCGCCGGGCATGAATGCGGCAATCCGCGCCGTTACACGCAGCGCGATTGCTGTGGGCTGGGAAGTGTTCGGCGTGCACCAGGGCTATGCGGGCTTGATCGAAGGAGACTTCCGTCTGCTCAGCGCGCGTTCCGTGGGCGGCATCATGCAACTCGGCGGCACAATCCTGGGGAGCGCTCGCTCGCAGGAGTTTAAGACTGAGGATGGCCGCCTGAAGGCGATATGGGAACTGCGCCAGAAGGAAATCGAAACCGTTGTAGTCATCGGCGGCAACGGTTCGCAAACGGGCGCTTATGCGCTGTCTCAGATGGGTTTTCCGGTGGTTGGCGTGGCGTCAACGATTGATAACGACATGGTCGGCAGCGATATAACCATCGGCGTCGATACCGCGTTGAACATCGCCCTGGAAGCCATCGATCGCTTGAAGACGACCGCGTCATCGCATCAGCGCGCCTTTCTGATCGAGGTGATGGGTCGCAACTGCGGTTATCTGGCGCTGATGGCCGGCATCGCAGGCGGAGCCGAGGCTATCATCATCCCGGAGATCGAAACCAAACCGGAACAGGTGGTGCAGGTGCTGCGCCAGGCTTATGAGCGCGGGAAGACACATGCCCTGGCCGTCGTGGCAGAGGGCGCTGTTTATAACGCATCAAAACTGGCCGCATACTTCGCCGAACACCAGGCGCGCATCGGCTACGAACTGCGCGTGTCAACATTGGGTTACGTGCAACGCGGCGGAGCGCCGATGGTATACGACCGCCTGCTGGCCAGCCGATTGGGCGCGGGCGCCATCGCGGCGCTTCAGCGCGGCGAGAATGGCGTCCTGGTCGGCGTGATCAATGGCCGCGTCGTCACGACGCCTTACGAGCAGGTTGTCGGCGCGCAAAAACCCATTGATCCCGAACTGTTCCAACTCGCTAAGGTGCTGGATACGTGATCCTTCAGCGTCGCGATACAATCGAATGTGATGAGAAGTGCCCTTCTGCGGTTTATGCTCTTGTTCGGCGTCGTTCTCAGTCTTGCGCAACATCCCGCTAACACACCGGTATCCAACTCTCCAACACCGCCGCCGCCGAAAATCACTCAGGGAGTGTGGCAATCCATCGTTGGCGCTCGCAACCCCGACATCATCATCAACGTCGTCGGTTACCCCGATCTGACGCCGGCGTCTTCTCTGCCCACCAAGGAAGCCAAGACTCGCTTTGTCTACGAGACCTTGACGCGTTTTGCTGATGCGGCGCAGGCGGAGCTGCGGCGCGATCTGGCGCTGCGGCACGTGCCATTTGTGGTTCTGTGGGTCAGTAACAGCATCGCCGTCAACGCGGCGGACCAGTCGCTGGTGGCGTGGCTTGCATCGCGCCCCGATGTGTCGCGTATCGAACTCGATGCGAAAGGCCCCGGCATCCGCGCGTCCGCCATCACCCGCAGCGATCCGCTGACTGCACCTTCCGCCAGCCGAGCGATCAAGTCTCCGCAGACGGTGGAGTGGGGGGTGGCGCAGGTGCATGCGCCGCAGGTCTGGGCGCTGGGCTATACCGGTCAGGGCATCGTGCTGGCCGATCTGGATACCGGCGTGATGTGGAACCACCCGGCGTTGATCAATAAATACCGCGGCTGGAACGGCAGCACAGCCACTCACGATTACAACTGGTATGACGCCGTCCAACAAACAACGGTGCCGTTCGACCCGTATGGGCATGGAACGCTTACGACTGGTACGCTGGTCGGCGACGACAGGCTGGGCAACCAGGTGGGTGTTGCGCCGGGCGCGCGCTGGATCGGCTGCCGCAATATGGATGCCTCCGGTGTCGGCAGCGTGTCGCGCTACATCGCCTGTTTCCAGTTTGCCCTCGCGCCTACCCAGACGGATGGCACTGGCGCCGACCCATCCAAGGCAGCGGACATCACCTCGAACTCGTGGACGTGCGCTACATATACCGAGCAAGGCTGTGATGTCGCATCCGCCTTGGTAACCGCAACACAAGCGTTGCGCGATGCGGGAGTCATGGTCATTGCTGCGGCTGGTAATGAAGGCAGCTCCTGTGACACGGTACACGAGGCGCCGGCCACGCTCGATCAGGCGTTTTCGGTGGGCGCCACCGACAACACCAATACCGCCGCCAGCTTCAGCAGCCGCGGCCCGTCAACGTTTACGGGTCATATCAAGCCAGATATCGCCGCGCCCGGCGTTGGTATTAACTCCACCGCGACAAGCGGCTCTTATAGTATTTATCAAGGAACAAGCGCGGCGACCCCGCACGTGGCGGGCGTTGCGGCGCTGCTGTGGTCGGCTGCGCCCTGGTTGCGCGGCAACGTCAGCGAGACCGAAGCCATCCTCAGCCAGACGGCGCAACCGCTGACCAGCGCTCAGACATGCGGCGGTGTGCCGGGGTCGAGCATACCGAACAATACATACGGATATGGGCTGATCGACGCCCTGAGCGCGGTGGCCGAGGCGCGGGCGATCGTGCCGGTGGCGTCGGCGCTCACCGCCGTACCGTTCTCACAACCTGTCACGTTCACGTACTATGTGACCAATACGACCTCCTCTGTGCGAACGAATATCGAGTTGACTGCGAGCCTGCCGGTGTCTTCGCAGGTGGCGTTTATCTCGCCGGGCGGCATACAACACTCCGGTGTCGTCAGTTGGTCGCTGGCTACGTTGGGGCCGGGCGTGGGCGCCGTGACGACGATTGTGATCACGCCCGACCAGCCCGGCCCGATGATCAGCAGTTATGGGGTCGTCTACGATGGCCTGACCATGCGCCGAGCGGTGGTCGGGTTTAGCGCACAGACGCTGGCTTATGATCGCCAATACATACTGCCGGTGGTCATGCGGCAATAGAAACTGGATGACAGTCAACACTCGACGCGCAGAGTGTCCCAGGCGAATGTGACCTGACCATATCGCCCACTCGCGCCCAGTTGAGCCGCCAGCCCCAGCAGTTCGCCGTGATCGACCATGTCGATAGCCTCGATATGCGTGAAGTACACGCGGCGCGGCTTGATCTGCTCGACCATCGCCAAGGTCTGTGCGAACGTCGCCTCAGAGTCAAAAATGGGGTGATTCGCGGGGATACGGCGATGTCCGGTGCGCGGATTGGTCTCGAACACACCGCTGGGCAGCACCGCGAGGTCGACGTCGCACACGAACGCAGGCGGCTGCCAGCCATAAAGTTCATCCGGGATGATCAGCACCCGCGCACGGCCATCGCTGAGCAGGAAACCATAGGCATAGCGCTGCTCCAGACGGAATGGGCGGATCGATACACCGTTAAGCAGTGTGGTTCCAGTCACGGTTCAACTCGAAGATGCGCCGTCCCAACACATGATCCGGGTGCCAGTGGCTGTAGATGCAGTTGGGCACGTGCGCGATGTTCGCGCGGTCGAGTGCGAGCCGCGCTTCCTCCGGCGTGTCGATCAAGAGCTCCGGACCATGCACATAGATGCAGGGGCCGAATCGGCTGTAAGGAACGCCGAGTGTGCGGGCTTTGACATTCAATTGATCCTGCATACCGGGCACGGGTGTGGCGATAGCGCCGCCAGTGCCGAGGAACTCGATTTGCATGCGGTTGATTGTATCCAGCGGCTGTTTTCGCGTCGCGGGATTCTCAGTAGAATCTGCATATCACGGATGAAAAACATCGCGCACTTCGCCACCGGATTAGCCCTGGCTTCGTTTGTCCCCGGCGTTATGGAGGATGCCGGGCGCGGCTCGCTGCTGATTGCGCTGGGGGGCCTGTGCGCCATGCTGCCCGACACGCTTGACTTTAGGTTTGTGCGCTACCTGGAACGACCTGACGCGAATATCGCGCCCGATCCCGCTCAACCTGACCCGCAGCAGATCGCCGACGGCATCGCGATGCAGATGTGGCTGGCTGCCAGCGGGAAACGACCGCGTATCGTTCACCTGCGTCCGGCGCGCTTCAGTGTCACGGAATGGGTGCTGTATACCGTCAGGTTTGACACTGCGGCGGGTGATGTGACGGTGGTCATGGACAGGGATGGCGCCAGCGCGTCCGCGCATGTCGGCCGGATGGATTACACCTATGAGGGCGACCTGCACGTCGAGGAGCTGGGCGGGCCATCGCTGCGTTTCAGCGATACCGGCAACGGAATACAAATCGAGTTTCTGCCCTGGCACCGCGTATGGACGCATTCGCTACTCATCGCGCTGGCGCTGGGACTGCTGCTGGGTTGGCTGATTGAACCTCGCGCAGGTCTGGTTGCCGGGCTGGGGTATGCCGGGCACGTTCTGGAGGACCAACTGGGCTACATGGGCTCGGCGCTTTTCGCCCCGCTGCTGCGTAAACGCGGCAGCGGGCTGGGCTTGCTCCATTCGGGTGACGCGATACCGAATATTGTCACCGTATGGTTATCGCTATCGTTGCTGTTGCTGAATATGGACCGCGCCCGGGTGGCGCCGTCGATCAGCGTTGGACCTTATCTGGCCTTTGGGGTCCTTTTACCCAGTGTGGTTATGCTGGGTATCTATGCGCGACGTCGCTGGAAAACGCATTTAGCGCACGTTGAAGCGGAGCGCCAGCGCGATATTGTGGCCGAAGCCCAGGAATACCAGACTTAGGCTGCGGTTTACTCGTCGCCGCTGTTATCCGCCGCAGAAGGCATATCCAGTTTCAGGATTTCCCCGTGCCGGTCGATCGTGACTCGGAATCCGAGCATACCCAGAAGCATGCGCCCCTGCTCGGGAATTCCTTGTTCGTATAACTGTTCGAATGTCTTGTCGACATTCTTCAGCGAGTTATCGACCGCCGCCTTGCTGAACAGGTCGTTCTTGCCCATCATCTTGAGCATGCCTTCGCTGACCATGCCTTTGTTTTCGCCGACCTGCTGCTTGAAGAATTCCATAACCTGCTCATCGACCCGGTGTGCATCCACGTGGTAATAGAAGCCGTCCTCCACCACCACATAAGTTGGTTCGTCACCTATATATTCCACGGCGACAGCGTTGCCATAATCATCTGAGACAAGTCCCTCAAAAAGCGCCTTAACCATAATTATCCCCATGCCCTAATATTGACAGTAAATGATTAAAGGATGATTAGCAGATCTCGATGATCTATGCATAAATCCCCTGATACACAGGGAAACAGTGTTCTATGCTTTGGCCTTCGGGTAGTCGAAATCGATGCGCACAGGTTTCGCATTCGCGATATTGGCCCACTTTTTTATATCCAGCCTGACCGCGACAACGCCGCAGGTCGGCATCTGTTTGACCGCGCCGTCGGTCAGCATATCGGCGAGATCGCTCAAGCCCGGGTTGTGTGCGAATACCATGACCTCCTGCAATCCGTCGTCCAAGCCCCGGACGACTTTGAGTAATTCATCGGCAGGGGCGGCATATAACTGCTCAAGGACAATGATATCGTTGACCGGATAACCAACTTGTTCAGCGATGATGCGCGCCGTTGTTATGGCGCGCGTCGCCGGGCTCGACAACATGAGCTCAGGGCGCCAGCCGCGTTCGGCGAGACGTCGTCCCATGATGGGGGCATCGTGCATCCCGCGCCGGTTCAGCGGGCGCTGCCTGTCTGATGCGGCTGGGTCATCCCAACTGGATTTAGCGTGGCGAACTAGAAGCAGAATTTTCATGGTGTCAGCTCATGATTTTACGAAAGGTAATGCACACAAGCAATAGTTGCCCGATTCTGCCATTAGTCGACTCGAATCGCAGCGCTCCATCATTTATTACTGTTACCACCTCTGGTTATATAGTCATTATCGCCGCTGCAAGGCGCCGGTTTTCGTTCTCCGTAACAGCGCGCGACCGCGCATCGTTGCGCGTATAATTCTGACTTCTCAGGTTAACGCATGGATGAGTACGCCTTAAAAGAACTATTGGACGGGGTGAAGGACAGCCGAGTTACCACGCAGGAAGCGCTTGAGCGTCTTCGCACACTCCCTTTCACCGACCTGAACTTTGCCAAACTCGATAATCATCGCGCGCTGCGTCACGGGTTTCCCGAAGTCGTCTTATGTGAGGGAAAGCGTGAGTCACACGTCGTCGCCATCATGGAGCGTCTGTGCGCCGCCGGCGGTCCGGTATTGGCGACGCGCGCGAGCCCCGATGTGTATCACGCGGTTCATGCAGCTATACCGGATATGCGTTACGAAGAACTGGCGCGCGCGATCGTCTATGAACCGACGCCTTTGCCGAAACAGGGCGGGACGATCGTGGTCATCAGCGCCGGAACCGCTGATATACCTGTGGCGGAGGAGGCTGCCGTCACCGCCGATGTGATGGGCAACCGCGTGGAGCGCATTTATGATGTCGGCGTGGCTGGTCTGCACCGCCTGCTAGGCAATCTCGACCACATTACGGCGCCCTCTGTTTCCGTGGTCATCGTGATAGCGGGGATGGAAGGGGCCTTGCCAAGTGTCGTAGGCGGCCTGGTGCGTACTCCGGTGATCGCTGTGCCGACCAGTATCGGGTATGGCGCGAGTTTCGGCGGCCTGGCAGCGCTGCTCGGCATGCTGAACAGTTGCGCCTCCGGCGTTACGGTTGTGAATATCGATAATGGCTTTGGCGCGGGCTTCGCGGCAAGTCGAATCAATCATCTGCGGGTCCAGAATTCCGCTGCCGCAGAGTAAATGCAAGAGAAGGTGAGCGATATGTCTGATTTATTGTTTGAAACGCAGGCGCGTTACGAGCGGCTATGCCAGATTTTGAGAGAGATGGGCGATGTCATCATCGGCATGTCGGGCGGCGTAGACAGTGTCCTGCTGGCCAGGGTGGCAGCCGATGTTCTGGGCGAGCGCGCGCTGGCCGTCACAGCCGATTCGCCGTCGTTGCCCAGGCGTGAGTTGCGCGAAGCCGCCGACCTGGCCAGACTGGCGGGCATCCGCCACCTGATCATCAAGACCAACGAGGTGCAGGATCCGCGCTACGCCGCCAACCCGAATAACCGCTGCTATTACTGCAAAACCGAGCTATTTACCAATCTGGATGGGCTGGCTGAGGAAAGGGGGTTCCATTGGGTGGCCTATGGTGAAAACCACGATGACCGCGGCGATCATCGCCCCGGCGCCACTGCCGCCATGGAACACCACGTGCGCGCGCCTTTGAAAGAGGCGCAATTGACCAAGGCGGATATTCGCGCCCTGGCGAAGCACTTTGGTCTGCCGATCTGGGATAAACCCGCGTTTGCCTGCCTGGGCTCGCGTTTCCCTTACGGCACAGAGATCACGCCGGAGAAGCTGGCGCAGGTGGAAGCCGCCGAGGACGTGCTCTGGGAGCACGGCTTTCGCCAATATCGCGTCAGGCATCATGGCGAGGTGGCGCGCATCGAGCTTGATAAAACGGATATGTTGCGGCTGCTGGATATCGCGGAGGCCGTGACGGCGCAGTTTAAGAGCAGGGCGGGATTCAAGTATGTCGCCATGGACTTAATCGGTTACCGGCGCGGCAGCATGAACGAGACCCTGAATGGGACAGTCAACCCCGTAAACCTGGTCACGGGGGATATCATCCCGTTGACGAGCATTTAAGCGCCTCATGCGCGCGCGCAATGAATCATTGATGAAAACCCTGTATCTGGATTGCTTTGCCGGAATCAGCGGCGATATGACCGTTGGCGCCCTGATCGATGTTGGCCTCGATCCACGCCTTCTGGAACACGAACTCGACAAGTTGCATCTGCCCGGGTATCGTCTGGAGGTCGCGCGGGTGGACAAGCGCGGTCTGCAGGCGACACAGTTCAAGGTGATCCTGACTGATAGCGGACAGGAGCATCTGGCCGATCACCCGTCTGAGCCTGAACATGAGCACGACCACGACACACATCATCACCACGCGCACGAGCATGAAGATGATGCAATACAGCCCCATCAGCACACCGAAATAGCCCACGAACACCGTTCGCTGACCGACATCCTCAACCTCATCGCCCGCAGCGATTTGTCGGACTCAGTCAAAGATCGTGCCAGCCGGATTTTCAGGCGCCTGGGTGAAGCGGAGGCTGGCATCCACGGCGTGCCGGTGGATGAGGTGCACTTTCACGAGGTGGGCGCCGTCGACGCCATCGTCGATATCGTGAGCAGCGTCATTGGCATAGAGCAACTGGGGATTCAACGCATCGTCGCATCGCCGCTGCATCTGGGCACGGGTTTTGTCCGCATGTCGCACGGTCTTTACCCGATCCCCGCGCCGGCGACGGCTTTACTTACCGCCGGCGTGCCTGTATATACCACCGAGGCTAAAGGGGAGCTGGTAACGCCAACCGGAGCAGCCATCGTGACGACACTGGCTGATTCCTTTGGGCCGATGCCGGCGCAGCGCATCCTGAAGGTCGGTTATGGCGCCGGGAGCAAAGATCGCGACTTCCCCAACGTATTGCGAGCTTATCTCGGTATTTCTGATGAGCAACCCAGTCTCGCCGTCCGCGCACCACGCGACCCGCATCCGGAACAACATCAAACGCCAGAGACGGCGTCCGGTTACCACACCGGCAGGGCAATCGTCATCGAAGCCAACATCGATGACATGAACCCGCAGTTTTATGAAGCATTGCTTGATCAGTTGCTTGCGGCAGGCGCGCTGGATGTCGTTTTGTTGCCGGTGCAGATGAAAAAGCAGCGCCCGGGTACGCTGCTGCAAGTCATAGCGGACCCGGCGTCGGTGGACGCCTTGCTGCAGATTCTCTTCAGGGAGTCAACGACGATTGGCGCGCGCAGTTACGAAGTAATCCGCTACATGCTGCAGCGCGAAGTGCGCACCGTGCAGACCACATACGGCGCGGTGCGCGTTAAGGTTGCCCGCCTCGGAAATGATACCGTCAACCAGGCGCCGGAGTATGAGGATTGCCGGTTGCTGTCGCTGCAACATGGCGTTCCGATCAAGGTTATCTACGCAGCCGCGCTGGGCGCGCTCGAAAGCTAAGCCCCTGATCGGAACGCATAGTCATTGCAGGCGCACTCAGATGAATCGATCGCCGACGGTCGATACCGCGTCTTCGCGGTAGTGGCAGCCCAGGTTTCTGCGGTTGTGCAGCGCGGCATGCGCGACGATCAGCGAGACTTCGACCGCATTGCGCAGGCCGATCAGGCCGTCGCTCAGCTTGGTCTCGCGGTAGAACGTCTCGATCTCGTTCCACAGGTGGCGCAGTTCGCGAATGGCGCGCGATAGCCGGTCAGCGTTGCGCACCAGACCCACGTAATGCCACATGATGTTCTGGATGGTTTGCATATCGCCCGCTATCAGGGCGGGATCGGGATCGGCTACCAGCCCGCTCTCGTCCCAAGGCGGTACATCGTCGCGGCCGGGGAGTTGCTGTGCATCTGTACTCCTGACATATTCCTGGATGTGCTGCGCTGAGCGGTATCCCCACACCAGGCCTTCCAGCAACGATGTTGAAGCCAGTCGGTTTGCGCCGTGCAGCCCTGTGCAACTGACTTCGCCGACTGCGTACAAATTCTCGATGGATGTCCGGCCCCATTCATCGACGCGGACGCCGCCGCAGAAGTAATGCGCCGCAGGAACCACCGGGATCGGCTCGCGAGAGATGTCCACGCCCGCCTTCATGCAGGTTGCGTAGATGTTGGGGAAACGCTCCTGGATGGCATCCGCAGACATGTGCGATGCTATATCGAGGAGTACGTGGGAATAACCCTGGGTTTCCATTTGATGATGGATCGCGCGAGCCACAACATCGCGCGGCGCCAGATCCTTCCAGTCCGGCGAGTAATCCGCCATAAAGGGGCGGCCTTCGGGTGTCAGCAGGATGCCGCCTTCACCGCGTACGGCTTCGCTGATGAGAAAGCCTTCGCCGCCTGGCGCGGCCAGCGCTGTGGGGTGGAACTGCACGTATTCGGCATTGATGATGCGCGCCCCGGCGCGATGGGCCATCGCCAGTCCATCGCCGCGCGAGCCGACCGGGTTGGTGGTGTTGCGATAGATGCGCCCGAGACCGCCCGAGGCAAGAATCGTCTTGGCGGCAATGTAGCGGTGCACGGTGCGCTGCTGCCAGTCCAACACATAGGCCCCATGGCAGTTGATCGGCCGATACACATCCAGCGGATCGCGCGAGTGATGCGGATAGGTGATCAGGTCGGTGGCGGTCGCGTTATTCACGAGCGTCACATTGGGGCATTTGCGCAGTGCGGCGTGCAGCCCTTTGATAATTGCTTCGCCGGTGCCATCTCCTACGTGCAGGATGCGCCGGCAGGAATGCGCGGCCTCCTGACCCCAGGACAGGTTGCCTTCCGGGTCGTGGTCAAACGCGATGGCAGCGTCATGAATCAATACTTCGTTGACCAGGCGCGGCCCCTCCTCGGCCAATAGACGGGCGGCGCTGGGTAGCGTAGCGCCTGCGCCGGCAGCTAGGATGTCACGAAGCAACACATCTACCGAGTCCCCCGGCCCGCGGCTCACGATGCCGCCTTGCGCATAACGTGAGTTGGACTCATGTGGATCCGTCGCGCGCGTAATGACGACGATCTGGCGCTGCCGGTCGCGCGCGAGTCTTAATGCCGCAGTGGCGCCCGCGATGCCGGCGCCGATAATCAGTACATCAGTCTGTATCATGAAACAACCTTAATGGGCAGCGATGGATTAACCGATCGCAAGCATTCTTTCAACGGAACGGCGCGCTTTCACGCGGATTTCTTCCGGCACCTCGACTACATAGCGAGTCAGTTGCAGAGATTTAAGCGTGTCCTGCAACGTAATTTCGTTCATATGCGGGCAGCGCACGCTGCACATGCGAAGCATTTCCTTGTCGGGATTTGCGGCGGCGATGTTGTCGCCCATCGAGCATTCAGTCAGCAGCAGGTAACGCGGCGCGCTGGTCTGCTCGACATAGCGGATCATAGCTGACGTGCTGCCGGAGAAATCTGACGCGGCGGTGACTTCGGGGCTGCACTCGGGATGTGCCAGCACCACCACATCGGGATACTGCTGCCGCGCGTCCAGAATGTCCTGCACCGTGTATTTCTCGTGCACCTCGCAGCGCCCGCGCCAGCCGATCAGGTCTGCATGCAATGGCGTCATATCCAGTTCCGCGTCCGGCTGGGCGGGCGGTGTCAGCGATGGAAAAATGATGTGCTTGCCGGTTTCACGGGCCACGTTGCGAGCCAGGTATTCATCGGGGATGAAGATCACCGACGATGCGCCCAGCGACTCCACGACCTTGGCGGCATTGCCGGAGGTGCAGCAGATGTCCGTCTCGGCCTTGACATCGGCATAGGTGTTGATGTACGTCACGACAGGCACGCCTGGGAAGCGAACCTTCAGCGCCCTGACGTCCGCTGCGGTGATAGAGGACGCCAGCGAGCACCCGGCGCGCGGCGAGGGGATCAAAACGGTCTTTTCAGGATTCAGTATTTTCGCCGTTTCCGCCATGAACCTCACACCGCAGAAAACGATGATGTCTTTGTCGGTTTCGGCGGCTTTGCGGCTCAGTTCCAGCGAGTCTCCCCTGAAATCCGGTACGGAATGATACAACGCTGGCTCCATGTAATTGTGTCCGAGGATCACCGCGTTTCTCTCGCGTTTAAGCTGGTTGATCTCAACAGCCAGTTTTGACTTGTAACGTAATTCCACATCGGGCACGACGTCGCTGAGCATCGTTTTCATCTTTTCATACATTTCATCGGTGGATAAATCGACAGTCATAGGTTACTCCTTCGCGATGGCGCGCCATCGCGGGTATTTTTCATCAGAACAGACACGATAGACTTCACGCTTTCGACCAGTCGAGGCTAACGTCGAAGTTGGGGGCGGAGTGGGTGAGTGCGCCGATCGAGATGTAATCGACGCCGCTTTCGGCGACGGCGCGGATATTTGCCAGACTCACATTGCCGGACGCTTCGAGTTTGGCTCGCCCGTCATTCAGGCGCACCGCTTCGCGCATTACGTCGGGCGGCATATTATCCAGCAGGATGCGCTCTACACCCAGGCTCAAAGCAGCCCGCACGTCATCGAGCGTGCGCGCTTCGATCTCAATCGCCAGTCCGCTGCCGGCTGCCCGCGAGCGCCGAACAGCCTCAGCCAGCGATCCCGCCTGGTCGATGTGGTTATCCTTGATCAGGATCATGTCATACAGACCGATGCGGTGGTTTTGCCCCCCTCCGCGTTTGACGGCCATTTTGTCAACCGCGCGCAACCCCGGGGCTGTTTTACGCGTATCCAGTATGACGGCCGATGTGCCGGCTACTGCATCAACAAACTGACGCGTCAATGTGGCAATGCCGGACATGCGTCCAAGGAAGTTCAAAGCAGTTCTTTCGCCGGTCAGCAACGCGCGTGCGTGGCCTGCGATTCTGGCCAGTACCTGGCGGTTGGCTACGGTTGCGCCTTCGGGTACAAGCGCGGTGAAAGTCGTGCTGTAGTCCAGAAGCTGGAATGCCAACTGAGCGACATCCAGACCGGCAATCACGCCATTTTGTTTGGCGATGATCTGTCCGCTCATGAGCGATTCCGCAGGGAAGATGCTGTTGGTGGTCACATCGCCAGCGCCGATATCTTCGTCGAGCGCACGCTGCACACTTGAGGTAATCTCTCTCGGCAGGTTTATATTGAATGCAGATGTCATTCAGAAGTAGTCTTTGCCCTCATCAGTTTCATGGCGCTTCCCATGATCCGGCATGCTTCCCGCAATTCGAGGCATGTATTTCGGCTGGCACGGGACAAGCGCACACTTCGTGTAAGTGTAACACAAAGTGGGCTCTCAGTGCGAGGCCGGCGGCAATTGTGATGACATTGCTCACACAATTGCTTCAGTTGGTAGCGAGCAGGGAGATTACGCCAAGCATCAGGACTATCTGGGCAATTGCCCCAGCAGCAGACCAGATCAGTAACTGCGCTATATGCCGCCTGGTCTGGTGGAGATGCACGATACCAACAATAGCCAGCAGCAAAACGACAGGCGTGTAATAGATACCGATGGAAAACGCTGCCAGCACAGCAAAACCAAGTATGGCGCCTGCTGCGACCCAACTGAACACGGCTTTCAATGGAGCGCTATATACGGTGGCTATTGCCACGATGATGCACAAAGCAACTGTTTCGATCAGGTATAACGCTGGAAGCGGCCACATCGCCTGGCGGCTCGCGACGGAAGCCCAAATGGATACGGTGATGATCAGGCAGCCGAATGTGGCGAGAATTGACAAGATTCTGGCGACGATTGTTGTCCTTGAGGTGCTGTCGGTATTTCCGGCCATTATGATGTCACCATTGTACGTGCGATTGTCCACAACGCGGCCTCGCCAAGAATCACGTTAAGCAGGTACTGAGCCAATCACGGCAATCGCCACATTCATGCCCATCCCTCTATTCGACGCTGTATAAGCGATATCGCGTATATGATTACCCGCCGGCACTGGTTATTGTGTGAGCACGTGTGAAAATCATATGTAAAGCAAAAACAGGTCTGCCTGCCTGTAGCGCGATTGACGGTACAATTTTCGGCTTCCGTTAATGGATAAAATCGCTGTAGCCATAAGGGGCTCCACAGCCGGCGGCAATGCTGCCGGTTGTTACATTCCATATACAAAGGCGCTGATTTTGCATGAATCACGCCTTTTTCGCCTGCTATAAATGAGAGGACTATCAGACTTTCTTCATGCGAATACGCACCATACCGTCTGATAATGTCTATCGATGAGTGGAATGTCAATCTAGGAGGTTGTATGTTTCGAATAAGACGATTTGTGGTGGTGGCAGCGGCGGTTGCGCTGGGCGGAGTTGGCGCTGTTACGGTGATGGCGAGCGGCGCCGGGGCGATATTCTCCCCGCAAAAATCCGTATCGGTTGTACCCCGAAACGGGGTACAGGGTTATAGCGACATCGACAACAGCTGGGATATGTCCGGGACGATAACTTCGACGGGGTCGTTCACGCAGTCCGATCATAACGATGATATGGATATGGATTGGGATGTTTCGGGCACAATGACATCGACCAATCCATATACGCACTCGAACCGGGTCGCGCTGTCAATCGCTCTTGAGTTCTCCGTATCGGTCACGAGTGTCGTGGACTTGCACAACTCCGGCTGGGGTTACGGTGAAATCTTCAAACTATACGAATTTGCTCAAGTCTCGGGCAAGACACCGGATGAGATCCAGGCCATGCGCACGTCCGGCCTCGGTTGGGGTCAGATTGCACAGGCGCTTGGGATCAAGGTAGGAGAGGGAAACGGGCACGGCAAGGACGGCGACGTTATCTCCGGTTCTGAGTGGTTGTCGGGAACGGTCGTGGGCGATCCAGGCAAGTGGCGAGAACACGATAACGAGGACTCGCATGGTTCGAGTCAACAGGGCCAGGTCGGCAAGGGTGAGGACCATGGCGGGCGGTCGAATTCTGGCAATTCATCCACGAACAATGGTGGCGCTGCGCAACATCAACAAAATAACAGTGATAACAAGGACAGTTCGAGCAGCACTGACACGAAGAATAGTGGCGCTGCGCAACATCAACAAAATAACAGTGATAACAAGGACAGTTCGAGCAGCACTGATACTGATAATGAGGCCGTTACCCTAAAAGTGAGTAACTCAAACAGCTTATTGAACATTCAGAGTTCGAACCATCATGACTCGATTAAACACGAATCGGGTGAGAAGGGTGACGATTAATGAAGCGAGATAGGCGACCGTAATCTGCTGAATAGGTTTACGGGTTATCGATCAGGCGGCAGCGCATGCGACTGCCGCCTGATCGCGTTTTCCGATGATCAGTTCAAATGCACCGGAATGTCCCGTTACTTATGCCTGCGGTGTTTGCGCAAGCCGGGTGGTAGTGCAGGCTCCGGCGTTGCTGTGGGCGGCAGCGGCGTCAGGATGGCTTCGGTCGGTGTCGGCGTAAGGGTGGATGTGGGTGTCAGTGTGGCAGACGCGATCTCTAGCGGCGGTAAAGTGGGGAGATCAACCTGTGTTGGCAAAAGCGCAAGCGTTGGTATCGGTGTGCTTTCCGTAGCCCTGGTATTCGCATGCGCGGTTTCCTGAATGTTGGCGGCAGTCGGTGTGGGCGTCGGGTCGTGCGGCGCAATTGCCAGCGCCGCCGCGCCGATGACATAGAAGGGCACTGTCAGCAGAATGATGCCAATCAAAACACTCAATTTAGCGCGCCTGCGAGAAGGCGACTCCTGCGAATCCTGCATCATTCATGATGCTATCACATTGAAACCGGCGGTCGCTGGTCGTATGCCCTACATCAGACCCAACCACTGCGCAACGGCAGGTCCTGCGCCGATGAAGTTCAACGTCATTGGTACGAGCAGTATGCCCAGGCAGTCCATGCGCCGCCCACCGACCAGGATGGGGATCAGACCGATACAACCAGCGACAGCCATTACCGGCACACCGGTCAGCCCTGTGAAAGCCAGAGTGACGCACACAGCGAGGCTCAGCGCGACCGCCGCAACGAGTCTCGTATTCGTGCGACTGCTCATACGCACCGCGCCGTGAAGCAGGAGGTAAAGCGCTCCAAACGCGACAATGCCGCCAAGCGCGACTGATGCGACTGCCAGCCAGTAGATGCGCCAACCATAGGGTACATAGAGCGACGATAACATCCATGCCATGCCGCCCCGTGTGAGTGTCAGGCCTGGTACAAATAGCAGCAGCAGGCTGCCGGCATAGTAGGCTACCTTCGAGGCGCCCTGTGAAATGAGAAATAAACGCTCATCCCACTGCGCGGTGGCGTGACCTGCCAGCAACGCGCCGATTCCGCCGCTGATGACCGGCAGAAACCCCCCGAACAGCCCGCCGGCTACACCCGTCAGTGTTCCGCGTACCAGCGTGTACGGCGCCACATCGAAGCGCTCGATCTTCTGGCGGGGTGGGCGCACACCGAACAACAGCATCTGCAATAGACCGGGCACAGCAAACAATCCGACAAACGCAGGTAGCAGATTGGTGAACGATGCTTCCTGTGGAATCGGGCTGCGGTAAAGCAGCACAAATCCAAGCATTCCACTCAGTAAGAATGTCAACAGACCAGCGCCCAGGTAGCCCCATGCGAGCAACAGGCGGCGCAGCGGTGTGCGTGCGTTGGCCTCGCCGCGCGGCCATTCGCTCAGTATCAGGAAACCGCTGATGGCGACCAGAATCCATCCCATGTGCGGTTGCAGGATGGCGCGCAGAGGTCTGAGCAACTCATCGAGGATGGGCGACAACAGCGCTAAAACGACCAGCGCGCCCACGCTGCCTGCGCCGATCAATAGTGCTGCCTGCATTCCCTGGCCGCGCATCAGGAACTTTGTGGCCGGAGTGACGATGAACGCACTGGCGTCGTCCGGCGCAAACAGGAAAACGGCCGGTATGACGTTGACTACCGTCCAGCCGACAACGAGTCCGATCAATGCCAGTGCGGTCGCTTCCCCATTCAACGGTAAAGCCGCTCGTGTGCCGAGCAGGATAACGACACCGGCAACATTGAAAACATGCAAGCCCGGTACAAGCGCCAGGATAGCGCCAACCAGTGTTCCTGCGAGCGCAATGCCGACCAGACCCAGATCAGACATTGGTGTGAGTATAGCCTTAAAGCCTGATCGGGCGTGTCGAACAAAAAAGCCCGCTGCGTTTGCATCGGGCTTTTACAGGGGTGATCCCTGCATGGGAGTCCGCGAGTTTACTCGTCAGCAGTTTCCGATTCGGTCAAGTCTCCACCTTCGTCAATCACTTCAGCAATCTGCTGTCGAGCGCGGCGGCGGCGCTGCTTCTCTGCCTTGTCGACTACCTCAGCATTCTTGGTGCGCTCCAGCCGTTTCTGGAAGCGGTCAACCTGTCCTTCGGTATCGATGATGCGCTGCTGGCCGGTGAAGAATGGGTGTGTGCCAGACCATACGTCCAGGCGCAGTTCCGGCTTGGTGGAACCCGCCGTGCCGACGAACTCGCCAGCCACATACACCTTGGATTCCGGATAATATTTCGGATGAATATCTTTCTTCATGCTGATGCCTCTGTGACGGGCGTGGCCGTGGCCACGGATGCCTCGACTTTCTCAACCACGATACTGACGCGCTTGCGGCCCGTCGGCAACGTTTCAAACTTCACAAAACCGTCGGCCTTGGCAAAAAGCGTATGGTCGACGCCGACGCCGACATTCTCGCCGGCTTTGACGGCGGTGCCGCGCTGGCGAATCAGGATATTGCCTGCGCGCACCAACTGCCCGCCGTAACGCTTCACACCCAGCCGCTGCCCCTGACTATCACGACCATTGGTCGTTGAACTTCCACCTTTTTTATGCGCCATTTTACAGTCTCCTTATTCAGCCGTCGTGGTCGCCTCAGCGGATGGCTCAACCGTTGCCGGCTCCGATTGTGCAGTCTTCTCGACCGATGCAGTTGCAGCCGCCGTGTTGTCGATAACCTGCAGCATGGTGTAAGTCTGGCGGTGGCCGGTCTTCCTGCGGTAGCGCTTCTTGGGCGTATATTTGAAGACGATCAGCTTCTCGCCTTTTGCTTCTCCGAGTACCATGGCAGACAATGTTTTGCCATCGATATAAGGCTTGCCTACCGAGATGCCTGTCTCATCGGACAAAAGCATCACCGGAAGCTCAACGGAGGCGCCTGCTGGTTTCTTCAATTTCTCAACCAGAAACTTCTCACCAGGCGCAACGCGATACTGGCGTCCGCCTACTTCAACTATTGCGTACATTTACTTCACCTCTTAGACACACCGATCGGCTGTGTTGTGTCAGTTATGACAATCGAACAAAGCAACACCCTTCGGGTGAGTGATCCGTGTCACTTACGAATCCACTATGTTAATGACTGTGTAGCGGGCGTTATGAGATTTGCGCCTGCAAAAACAGCTTTGCGATTATACGCGCTTCAACGGCGCTGTCAAACGTACAATACTCTATCATACTCATGCGCGCAACTGGATGCCCGAAGCACGCAGGGGGCTTAAAATCATGGGCGTATGGTAGATACGGATATGCCCACTGAATCTGTTCCGATAACACCACCGCAGGCGCAGGCGCTGCCCGCCGTAGTATTGAAATCAGGACGCGACAAATCGGTTCGCGCGCATCATCCCCGCTTGTTCTCCGGCGCGATTAAACTCACCGAAGGCCGGCCGAAAGACGGCAATGTAGTCGATGTGCGCACCAATAACGGGGAGTGGCTGGCGCGCGGGATTATCAATCAACAGGCTCAGATTGCCGTTCGGCTGCTCTCGTGGGATCCGACCGAATCGATTGACGATCAGTTCTGGTACAAGAGGACAGCGCGCGCCGTCAAGTTGCGCCGGCGCGATCCGCTGCTGAGCCATACGAATGCGCGCCGCCTGGTATTCGGTGAAAGCGATGGATTGCCTGGTGTGATCGCTGATGATTATGCGGGGCATATCGTGTTGCAGCTTTCGACGCTGGCGGCTGCCAACGCCCGCGCGAGTATTCTTGACGCGCTGGTGCAATGCGCTGGCGCTCTCAGTGTGACGGAGCGAAACGATGAAGAACGCATGCGCCACGAGCACCTCCGTGACAATGCCGGTGTCTTGTATGGCTACGCTCCGCAGGAGCCGGTCGAGATTACTGAAAATGGGTTGCACTTCCTGGTCGATGTGAATACAGGACAGAAAACCGGCTTCTATCTTGATCAGCGCGAGAATCGCGCCCGCCTGGCGCGTTATTGCGCCGACACCACTGTGTTGAACGTCTTCTCTTACACGGGTGCATTCGCAGTAGCCACCGCCGCGCACGGCGCGGCGCGTGTCATCAACATCGATTCGTCCCCCGATGCCCTGAGAATGGCGGAGGCGAATGCGCGCTTGAACAGTGGAACCCCCTGCCTCTATGAGTACGTGGCTGCTGAAGCCTTCGCCGAATTGCGCCGGCGCCGCGCGGCGGGTGAGCAGTACGATATCGTGATACTCGACCCCCCTAAATTCGCTCACAGCACAGAGCAGATCGATCGCGCCGCGCGCGCCTATAAGGATCTCAACCGCGTGGGGATCGGGCTGGTAAAAGCGGGGGGCATACTGGCGGCATTTTCCTGTTCCGGGGTGATCGATGCAGCGCTTTTCCAGAAGGTCATGTTCAGTGCTGCCGTCGAAGCAGGGCGTGACGTGCAGATTGTAGAAAAGCTCTCCCAAGCCAGTGACCATCCCATCCTGCTGAGTTTCCCTGAATCCGAGTATCTCAAGGGGCTTCTATGCCGAGTCCTGTAGAACCGTCAGTTCCAGCACGAAACGGCGCCGATGTGAAGCCCGCTGTGAAGAATGGCGAACCGTATATGCGATCTCCTTCGCTGCTCGCGTCGCTCAGATATGCTTATGATGGCATGGTCTATGCGTTTCGCACTCAGCGCAACTTCAAAATCCATATAGCCATAACCGTCATGGTGATTGTGGCGGGACTGGCGTTGCAGTTGCCTTTGTCTGAGTGGGAAGGTCTGGCCATAGTGATCGCGCTGGTCATACAGACTGAATTGACCAATACCGCTGTCGAGGCCATCGTCGATCGGATATCGCCCGAATACCACGAATTGGCTAAAGTCGCCAAAGACTGCAGCGCAGCGGCGGTGCTCGTGACTGCCATTGCCGCAGTCATCGTCGGTATCGCCATTTTCGGGCACCATGCGCTGGCCTTGTTCGCACAGTTCATCCATTAGGTTTATTAAACCAATGACGGTTCAATTGACCCATGGTTTACACTGCGTGAGTCATTTCGAGAGTGCCTGCAAGGCCTGTTGTATCTGCGGATCGTTCTCGTTGGTATATTGTTCCCACGTCAGGTCAGAGGGTATATCGGGCTTTATGCCTTTGTGATACCAGCTTTGATCCTTCACACCACGAAACTCGCCTGTTGGGATCAATAGGACGGCCTCGGAATTGGGCAACGTCAGTGGCGTGATAAGCGCAAGGCGTCCGGGTGTTGGCACACCGATGATCCTGGCACGACCGAGTTCCTGCAGGATCCCGGCGTAGGATTCCGCTACACCTCGTGTCTCATCGCTGACCAGCACTACAAGCGGCAATTCCTGTGAGCCTGCAATATTCTTGCCGGTGACTTCTATTTTGGCGGCGCCGGCGCGTGTGTGCAAATTGGCAACCGTGCCGTTAACAAACAATCCCAGCATATCCGTCAGTGCGAATTGCGGATTCTGCATGGTGCGCAAATCGAGCACCAACCCGTCCAGTTCCTGGGCGCTGCTTAAATCGCGTATAGCTTGAGCCACGGCAAGCGTCATCCCGTCCACGGCTGCGCTATCCGGCAGAATATAACCGATATTGCTGCCGGGGATGCGTTTGCTCTCAAAAGTGCTGCCGGCCGTGATGGGCTGGCGCGTCAGCGACAGGTCGCGGTCGGGTTGGCCGGGCGTGTGGATTGTCAGCGTGACTTTGGAGCCAGCCTGCCCGCGTATCTGCGAAAGTACCGTATCGCGTTCTTCATACGTCACCGGCGCGCCATCGACTTTCACGATGGCGTCATGCGGCTTGATCCCAGCCCGTTCCGCCGGCGAACCGCTGTACACCGCGAATACCAGGACGCGGTTCTTATCAGGCTCGGGCAATCCGGCCAGAATGCCGATGCCTGATGTCGGTGTGGCGGCGGTTTGCGTTTGGGCGGTGGAAGATTGGGGCGCCGGTGCAACGATACTGAGATCGTCATCGTGCAGCGTTGATAACAGGTCTGTGAGGGTGCTGATGAATTTCGCGTCGTCCATTCCGGCGCTGACACGATCCCGATACGTGCTGACGGATGCCTGCCAGTTGGCAACGACGGCAACGTCTAGATATTGGTCGCGCACTGCTTTCACTGCCAGATCGTAATCCCGCAGTTGCGCCTGAGTGCGTAAAGGCAGATCGATGGAAATAGCCGGTGTCGGCTGTGGACGTTTCAGTGTTGGCAGTGAGCAAGCGGAAAGCAAAACAGCTCCAATGATGGCGCACAGGCCCAGCCTTCGACTACGAATACGCATATTACTCTTCACCAACCCACCTGCCGATCAGCGTGAATATCAACCACAGGATACCAATCAAACCGGCGCCGAACAATAAGCATGTCAGCGCCACGACGGCTGGACCCATACCGTAACTGAGTGCGATGAGTCCGGCGCCGACGACGACCAGGACGAACAGCGTCAGCAGGAAAAGGCGGCGTTCGCTATCACGCCGCAGTTTGCGCGTATCCGTGGGTGCGCGCGCCGGTTTCATGCCGCAAATTATAATGTCCTGACAATATGTTCTGCCAAAAATGCGGCTCATCGATGCGTCTATCGGAATTGGACGGACGGTTTCGCTGGCAATGCCAGTCGTGCGGCTATATCCAGTATGAAAACCCGGTGCCCGGCGTCGGCATCCTGATTGAGCACGATGACAAACTCGTGCTGGTGCAGCGAGACCGTCCGCCGCGAGAAGGGGAGTGGGCGTTGCCGTCAGGATTCATCGAGTCGGACGAGAGCGTGGAGCAGGCCGCTGTGCGTGAGGCACTGGAAGAGACCGGGCTGCGCCTGGAGCTGGTTGAGCTTTTCGGCGTTTATTCCTTCCCGGAAGGTCCTCCCCGCAGCGGGTTGATCATCTTCTATCGCGCCCACCCGCTGAACATCGAGGAACTGCGCGCCGGCGATGACGCACGCGCCGTGCGCCTGTTCGCTCCCGATGAGTTTCCCGATATCTGCTTTCGCACGCACCGCGAGGTGATCACGCGCTGGCAGGAGATGCGCATGCTGACCGCCCTTGGTCTGCATGAACAGGGTCCCTCAGGTATGCTGATCCGGCGAGCGCAGCCTGCAGATTACCCCGCTGTAATTGAACTGATGAAGTTGATCCCCGCCGAGGCGGATATGGATGCAACCAGACGCGACTATATGCTGGACGAGCTGCGCAACAATACCAACCTGGAAGTGTGGGTGGCCGAGTCCGAGGGGCACACCGTAACGGGATTTTGCGCGCTCTCATTCGCAAAAACGCTGACTGACATGCGGGCATGGTTGGACGCCCTGGTGGTCGAACCCGATTACCGCCGCCGGGGGCTGGGCCGCACGCTCTTTGAGTTGGCGCTGCGACGTTCTCGCGCACGCGGCGCGGCTCAGTTGCTGGTTGACAGCTCGCGCGGCAGTCCTAGCGCGCTGGATTTGTACCGCGCCGTCGGCTTCGACGCAGAAGAGATTGAGCGCATCAAAATCCGGTAATCGCCATTCTCACCGGTAAAGCTCAACCTGGCTGACGCGACGCTGCCCACTCGGTATTAGCGGCGCCGGCTGAATACGCGGCGCACTTTCCCCGGCCTCGATCATCCTCCGGATCAAACGCGCCTGCATGACATCGCAGACTTCGCGGTGTGACTCCCACCCAATCAGGTTGCGCAACTCGTGCGGGTCGTGTTCCAGGTCATAGAGCGATTCTTCGACGTAATGATCCGATCCGGCATCGCTGATGGGATTTTGGCCGGGCGCGTTGACTGTGTACTTCCAGCGGTGCGTACGCACAGAGCGCCCCACCTGCGCCTCGCTGATCTGCACGAAAACCTCATCAGGCCAGTCGGTCGCTGTCTTGCGCACCACAGGCAGGATCGAGCGCCCCTGCATGATGGGCGGGACGGGCAGGCCGGCGGCATCGAGCAAGGTGGGCGGCAGATCGACCAGGCTGACCAGCTCGCGCACCTGGCCCCCGCCATCAAATCCGGGTCCGCACAACGCCGTCGGCACTCGGATAGAACTCTCGTGGCATGAACGCTTGTATTCCGAATTGCGCGTCTTGAAGTGGCACGCGTGATCCGATGTGAAAAGTACGATGGTGTTGTCTGTCAGATTCAGGCTCTTGAGCGCATCGCGCAGGCGTCCCAGCGCTTCGTCCAGTCGTTTGACCATACCGTAGTAGCCGCCCAGGTGCTGGTGCGCCGTCCCTCCCAGCGCCGCGAGATCGGGGGGAATCCAGCGACCTTCGTAGCGCTCCCGGTAACCATCCGGGGGAGGGTAATCGTCAACATGGTTCTGGAAATGCGGCTCGATATACGAGATGAACAGGAAGAAGGAATTTGATTGATGTGAATCGATGTAACGGATTGCGGCATCAGTTTGCGCATCGACGCGGTATCCCGGCAGCTTGACCGGCCTGTTGTCGTTGTCATACATGACTGTGTTGTAGGGTTCGGACGTAAACTCCAGCGCATTGGCGCCCAGCCAGTATTGATAACCACCACGCTGTTCCGCCGGTACCGGGTCTGTGTCAGCCAGATGCCACTTTCCGATATAGGCTGTTTGATAACCGGCCTCATTAAAGTTATGCGCCAGTGTCCGGCTGCTTTGAGGCAACGCGATGCCGTTGCGGAAACAACCGACCTGAGTTGCATATCGGCCTGTCTGCAACGACGCGCGCGCCGGACCGCACACCGGCTGGCAAGTGAACGAATAGCGCACGTGCGTTCCTTCGCGCGCCATACGGTCAAAGTTCGGGGTCAGGTCAAGCGGGTTGCCGTGCACGCCGGTGGTATCCCAGCGCTGTTGATCCGTGAAAAACACGATGACATTCGGGCGTGCCTTGGATTGAAGCGACATATTCAATTGAACTCCTTTTTAGGTTGATGGCGGGGTTATCAATCGCGCAGCATCTCAGCCGCTACCTCGCGACCGAGTCGCACCGCGAAGTTGGTGCCGCGATCCCAGGGATAAACATGGCTCATGCTGGCATAGAAGAGGCCGGGCAGCGGTGTGCGGGTTGCTGGAATATTGCGGGAATGGTTGACGAATGGCACGGGCTGAGCGTATGGCTCCCTGAATACCCAGGTCTGTTGCACCCACGAAGGATCGAAGCTGGCGTTAAAGCGCTTCAACGCGGACAGATAGGTAGCGCGCAGTTCATCCTCGCTCATTTTGAAGTATGGATGCGTCACAGGCACATAATCCCCGCAGTAGATCAGGTGCTGCCCGCCGAAGTGTTCGCTGGATACGAAATTCGTGTGTTCGCACATGGCCAGGAACGGGAACCCCGAACTCTTGGGCAGGTTGTGCCAGTAAAATCCCTGCGTGCTCAACTGCCGATCCAGCGCCGCAATCATCACCACTGCGCCAAGCGATTTCAAGTTCTGCAAGGTATTGAGGTAATCCGGCGGGAGTTGCGGGACCAGCCGGGTCATCAGGCGCGGTGACGTGGTTACCAGGACCTGATCATATTCGTCGCTGGATGCGGCGTTGTTACCTGCATCGGAGGGTTCTGCGGTGACTGCCCATCGGTTGCCGGTTATAGGCGTGATCGCGTCTACGCGCGTTTGGTAACGCAACTGCCCCCCCGCTTTCTGGACGGCTGCGGCCAGTGCGTCGAAGAATGCCTGGAAACCGCCGACAAACGTGCCAAGGCGAGGTGTGCGGGCCTTGATGCGCGCCCACATCCAGGCCATATTCACCTCGCGATAGAGTTCTTCTCCGAACTTACCGATCAGCAAAGGCTCCCACAGGACTTTATATCCTCTTTGCCCCGCCCATTTGCTCAACCACTCATGCGCGGTCACCTGTTCCAGCTTGCGCCAGTTAGAAGTCAGAACCAGGTACATCCCGAGCATGCCATAGCGCGCGGTATCGAGTAACGAAAGCCCGGGAAACTTCAGAGCCAGCAAGCCCCGTGCAAGCGAGCCGGATAATGGCAGCTTATCCAGCCAGGGCAGTTTGGGGAACAGTGTCGAGAGCGCCCCGTCGAGTTGATAAAACCTGCCTTCGTAATAAACGACGGTCACGGGACGGTTGAAGATCATCTTCTCGCGGACGCCAATCTCCGTGCCGAGTTGCAGCACGTCGCTGTCGCTGGCGAACCAGTGATGGTAGAACTTTTCAAGCGACCATTCCCATCCGGGAGACCTGAATCCGGCAGCCAATCCACCAGGCCTGTCATTCAGTTCGTAGATGGTAACCTGATGGCCGGATTTCAACAGGTCCAGCGCGGCGGTCAATCCGGTAGCCCCGGCGCCGATGATCGCGATGTTCATTCGCCCACCGCCACGGACTCTTCGGCTTTACGGAAGTCCGTCCACCTGAGACCTTCGCGCAGCATAAAGAACGCGCCAAGCAGAGTCACCGGCAGCCACAGTACCGCGTGCAGAACCAGCGTGTAGCTGGTTGCCAGTTCCTGCCTGACGCCGAGAGCGGTCAGGATACCAATACCGGCGGCATCGAATGTTCCGACATATCCAGGCCCTGATGGAATAATTGTAAAAAGATTGGACACCCCGTTGAGCAGCATGAGATCTGTAAAGGTCAGGTTCATTGCGAAGGCGTGCATGACAAACCAGTACTTAACCGTTTCGATAAGCCAGGCCAGCGCTGTGCTGAGCACGATAGCGAGCAGATCCGTCGGTTGGCTCAGACTGCGCGCGCCCTGCACAAAGCGCGCGACAAATCCCTGCAAGGGCGGTTGGAAGCGGTGTGGCGCCAGCCGCGCGATGATAAAACCGGCCAGACGTTCCGCAGTGCTCGGCGCCAGCGACATCCAGAAGAATATGCCAACGGCGATTGCAAAGGCGCCAGCCGCTATCAGAACGATGTCATGCGCGGCAGTCGGCAGGTTGGGCACATTGGGCAAACCGATCAGTACAAACGCGACCATCACAATGCCATCGATGATTCGCTCAAGCAGGATCGTCGCCAGGCTGAAAGCCATCGGCACGCCATTATCACGGCGCAACACGTACGAACGGACCAGCTCGCCTGCGCGCGCCGGGTAGACGTTATTGCCCATGTAGCCAATCACGACCGTTTCGTACAGGCTGCCAAACGGCACATGCTTGAACGGTCGCAAAAGATACGACCAGCGCCACGTGCGCACAGCCACTGCAATGAAATAAGCCGCAATGCCGGGGATCAACCACAGAAAGTTCGCCTGTTTGATCGATTCCCACACGGCCTCCAGCTCCAGACCCCGCAGTGAGAAGTACAACAGGACTACGCTGATCAGCAGGCCCAACCAGAAAATCCAGCGACGCATATTATTGATTTGCCCTCGTCTCAGGCGCTGATGCTCCTGTGCTGCTGCCCTTGCCACGAGCTATTCTGGGCCAATCCGCCGAATAAAATGCCAGATACTCCGGAACCTGGCTGGACCAGTAGTCATCGCTATGGCTGCCTTCACCGATATTCATGGTATAAGGTATCTGTTGGGCATCGAGTTGCGCTGCGAGTTGTTGAACGCCCGGTTGCGTAAAATCCGCGTTGCCGGCATCCAGGTAGATGCGCTGTGTTTTCAGTTCATTGATCGACTTTGCCATGCTGAGTATGCTGAACCCCGGCGGTACCCCCGCCAGGTAGTCCGATGTGATGGCCGGGCTGTGTCCGCCAACTGCGCCGAACTTATCTGGATATCTAAACCCGATTTCCAGCGACCAGTAACCTCCGCGTGAGATACCCCCGATCGCGCGTCCGTCGCGGTCCGCCCAGGCGCTGTATTTGTGATCGATCATGGGCAGCAACTCATTCACCATGAAGTCCTCCCACGATCCTTTCCCGCCCGAACTGTTCAGGTACAAGCTGCCGTCGCCGCGATCCAGATCGCTGGCGGGCATCACAATGATAAACGGCGGCAGGATGCCGAGGTTCATCTGCAGGTCTGCGACTCTTGGAACGCCATCCTGCTCCCATTCGCCGAACTCGAACCCGCTGCCTTGAATCAGGTACAGGGTGGGGTACTCATAATCAACCGCATCATAACAAGGCGGCAGGAAAATATGCACTGGCAGCGGCATTCCCAGAATGCTGCTATTGATGGTGTCGGTGATCAACTGACCGACGGGATTGGCGCATAATCCGGGCCTCGCGTCGGCGAGGATAGCCGTCTTTGCTCCGGTAACCGGCGTCGCTGCGGGCGTGGCTGTTTCTGTTGGCGCCGGTTCCGTGGCGGTGGGCGCTACCTGCGTTGGCGTCGGGGGGACAGGCGTCGGTGAAGGCGGAAGCGGGGTAGGCGATGGCGGTACAGCCGTGGCTGTGGGAGGTATCTCAGTCGCGGTCGGCGTCACGGTTAACGAATAGATAGTAATGGATATGGGCGGCTGAGTGGGTTGCAGCTCTGGTATGTCAGCGCAACCGGACGCCAGCATCGCCACCATCAGCAGGACAGCAATACGGCCCCTGTAAGTACGGCGTGGCATTGCCCTGCATGTGACAGGCAGTCCAGATAAAATACGCGGTTGGTATTCCGCCCATGTCCCGGCTCTCAACGGCGTCTTTTTCACTTGCAGTAGTCCGTGGGCATTTGAGTGTTTGTATTGAGAGCGCCTTGAATGCCGAGATTCAAGCTTGTGCCGTGTCGATGGTCTGCGCTTTCAGCGTCGCCCAGCGCCTGGACAGTGCGCGCGCCTGATTTTCAGCCCTGTACGAACTGCGCACCAGAGGCCCGCTCTCGACCCATTTAAATCCCATGTCCAGCCCCAGCCGTTTGAATTCCTCAAACTCATCCGGGCGCCAGTATTTCTCCACAGGAAGATGTTGGCGACTTGGTTGCATATACTGACCGATCGTTAGAATGTCGACATCCGCCGATCGCAGGTCGCGCATGACATCCAGCACCTCATCGCGTGTCTCGCCCAGTCCCAGCATCATGCCCGATTTGGTGACTGCATCAGCCTGGATGCGTTTTGCATTCGTCAAGGTCGTCAGCGCCCATTCATAATGGTCCTGTGGCTGCACGCGTTTGAATAGTCGCGGCACGGTTTCGACATTGTGGTTCAGTATGTCCGGCTGTTCGCGCATCACGATCTCCAGAGCGGCTTCGGAGCCTTTGAAGTCGGGGATCAACACTTCGATGGTGCAGGATGGCTGTGAAACGTGTATCTGGCGGATGCATAATGCGAAGATGGGTGCGCCGCCATCCGGTCTCTCGTCGCGGTTGACGGAGGTGATGACGACGTGCTCAAGGTTCATATTCTTTACCGCTTGCGCCACGCGCAGCGGCTCCGCCCAATCCAGCGGCGAAGGACGCCCCGTTTTAACATCGCAGAATCCGCAGGAGCGCGTGCATACGTCGCCCATGATCAGAAATGTCGCTGTGCCGCGCGTCCAGCAGTCAGACATATTTGGACAGTTGGCTTCTTCACAGATGGTGTGGAGCGACTTGCTGCGAATGAGTCGTTTGAGATTGTGATAAGTCTCGCCTGATGGCGCGCGCACCTTCAGCCAGTCAGGTCGCCGCAATGGAACCTGCGCTGTGGGTACGCTGTTTGTGATCGTTATGGTCTGGGTCTCAGCGATCTGACTCGCTGTAATCAAACTGGTATTTTCTTCCATCTCGTTTGCCACATTGCATTTTAACAAACATCATGTGTGTTATCGGATGCAACCCGATGTCTGACTTCTCGCAGAAGTCAGACATCGGTTGAAATAGACCCATATGATACGGTCAGGCCAAAGGCTCTACCCGGGCGGATCTCCTCAACATGCCGCGCAACAGCGATATTTCCTTTACGCGCAACAGACGGACCATCAACAGGTATACCATGATGCCAATACCTGCCGCGACAACCGCAGTCAGCGCGTTAGCGATAAACTCGGTGCTCCCCATGGCATGCTGGATAAACAACATGACAGCCCACACGGACAGCCCCATCAACCCTGCTGCCAGGCATACCTTGAGTGCGACGGGCGTAATCTCATAGCCCCTCAAGCCCCCAACCTTGCGTGTGAGGAAGATCGCCATCAGGAAGGCGTCCAGCCCGGTTTTCAGCGAGTTCGCCATGATCAAGTCGGTCAGAGTGAACGTGCGCAGCCCGTATTGCGACATCAGAGACAACGTGCCAAGTAATGCTAGATAGCTGAGTGTCGATACCAGGCCGATCAAGGTCGGGGTGAAGGTGTCGCGGCGCGCGTAGAAGGCGTAAATCAATGGCTGGTCAATGGCCGCAAAGATCAGACCGGGCACCGCCGCGCGCAGGGCGGCGGCTGTATAGGCGGTGCTCTCCACCGTGAACGCGCCGCGCTGAAATAGCAGAGCGACGATGGGTTGTGCCAGTACGAACAGTCCCATGGATGCCGGAACGATCAAGACCCATACCAGGCGCATGCCCTGCGCGAGGGTGCCTTTGAATGCTTCGAGGGTCGTATCCTGGCCATACATCGAGAGCGCCGGCAGGATGGCGGCTGACACCGCAACGACGATCATCCCCAGAGGAAATTGCACGACCTGCGCTGCATACCGCATGGTTGCCGGTCCCTCGGCGCCGATGTGCCCGGCAATGATGAAGCTGACCAGCGCTGCAAGCTGCGCCAACGCCAGTCCGAAGGCGACTGGCAGGAAGAGTCTCAGTATCTGCCGGATGCCCGGGTGGCGCCAGTTCAGCGACAGTTTGATCGGGATGCCGCGCATTCCCGGTACCTGCATCAGCACCTGCAGAATGCTTCCGGCCAGCATGCCGATTGCCAGCGCCGTTACGCTCAGGCTGCGTTCGAATAACACGACGCAAAGGATCATCGTCAGGTTGTAGGCTGTAGCGGTAAATGCCGTGAAGATGAATTTCCGTCGCGCGTAAAGCGCCGCCGTCAGGATGCCGCTCAGGTTGAGAAAAATGATCGTGGGAATAGTGATGCGCAGCAGCGAGGAAACCAGCGCAAGATCCTGCTGCGGCCCGCCGGCCAGCACCATTGCCAAACCCTCAGAGAAAATCGACAGCAGGACGACAAGGACTGTCAGTCCCACCGTCGCCAGACCGATCAAGGCGCCCAGCAACTTTCCGAACTCTACCATGCGGGCGCTATCTGCTTCGTCGGCTACGACATTGCTGAAGGTTGGCACCAGCGCGGAACTGAGCATCCCGCCGATCAACAGGTCGTAGAACTGGCTGGGTGGGTTTGACGCCAGCTCGAAGGCGCTGGCAATGCGGCCGTTGCCGAAAAAGTATGACTTGGCAACTTCTCTGAACAGCCCTACAACGCGACTGCTCAAATTCCCTAAGGAGATAATCGTGGCGGCGCCCGCGATGGAGTTCTGTGTATCGCGCGGTGCAGGCAATGGTATCTGCTCTGGTTCAGCCGGCATCGGCGCGGTTTCGGACGTTAACATGTGGGTTCATTGTACCCGCGCATAAATGGCGTTATGAGGAGCGTGCGCGCAGGAGTGCGAGCGTTGTTGCCGGCCTAAGCGAAGTATCCCAGCGCGCGCCGAATTTTCTCTTCCAGATCCAGCTTCTCTCCGCGCGGCAGAGATTGAAGCGCCGCCTGCGCTTCGGCGATGCTATAGCCCAGCGTTGTCAGAGCACTGATGACTTCCGTATCCACAGCGCTCAACAGAACCGCCGGCGCCGTGTCCAGGCCACCCAGTTTGTCCTTCAGCGCGAAGATGATTTTCTCAGCGGTTTTTTTTCCGATACCCGGCGCCTGTGATATCACATCCACGCGGTCGCTGACGATGGCAGCGCGTAGCGCCTCCGGCTGTAACCTGGACAAAATCGATAATCCGGTGCGCGGCCCGATGCCGGAAACGCCTAACAACGTCTGGAATAATGACACTTCCTCTTCGCTGGCAAAGCCATACAGCGAAAGATCATCTTCACGCACGATCAGGTGTGTATGCAGGTCGGAGGATCTTCCCAGATCGAGCGTGTCGAGAGCAGCCTGCGAACACGACACCCGAAACCCCACACCGCCGACGTCGATGATGGCAATGGGCGGCCTGATGGCCAGTACGGTGCCGCGCAATCTTGAAATCATGCTTGTATCCTTGGATCGAATTATGCGCCTGTTTCAAGCCGGCTGTAACGGGAAGCCTGCAGATGGGTAAACGCAACTGCCAGGGCGTCGGCGGCATCGTCCGGTCTGGGGAGCGACTCAAGTGCGAACAGCATCTGAACCATTATCTGCATCTGGCGTTTATCCGCCTGCCCATAGCCCGTAATGGCCTGCTTCACCTCCAGCGGTGTATATTCGCCGATTGGCAGGCCCGCTTCCTGCAACGTGACGAGCACCACACCGCGCGCCTGGCCGACTGCCATAGCCGTCTTCAGGTTCGTAGCGAAAAAAAGCGCCTCGACCGCTGATTCGGCCGGGCGCCACTGTTCTATCAAGGCATTCAACTGTTGTCGCAATGATAATAACCGCTGTGGCAGGGAGTCGTCTTTAGGCGTCACCAGCACCCCGTATGAAAGCGCGCTGACGCGCCCATCCGATTCTTCGCGTATTACGCCGAAGCCGGTTGTCGCGATGCCGGGGTCTATCCCGAGCACGATCATGCAGCTGCGAGGTCCGCCATCACTTCATCTGATATTTCGATGTTTGAGTAAACCTGCTGGACGTCGTCGAGTTCCTCAAGCGCCTCGATCACGCCCATGACCTTTTTGGTGTCTTCCGGGCTGAGCTTGCTCTGCGTTGTCGGAATCATGGAGATTTCCGCCGTGTGCGGTTGCCAGCCCTTCTTGGTCAGAGCTTCGCGTACGGCGCGGAAACTGTCGACATCCGTGTAAATTTCGATGCTGTCGTCGCCGGTGATGATGTCATCCGCCCCAGCTTCGACGGCGACTTCGAACACGGCGTCTGGGTCGATGTTATCCGCGCGGTCAAGCACCAGATAGCCTTTGCGGTTGAACTGCCATGCCACCGAGTTCTGCGCGCCCAACAGGCCGCCGGCGCGCTCCACCGTGCGGCGGACTTCCGACACGGTGCGATTCCGGTTGTCGGTCAGCACCTTAATCATCATCGGCACGTTGTGCGGCGCATAGCCTTCGTACATCAATTCCTCGTATGATACGGCGTCATCGCCCTGACCGGTCGCCCGAGCAATCGCACGTTCGACATTCTCCTTCGGCATGTTAGCAGCGCGCGCTTTGTCCACGGCGAGGCGCAGACGGAAATTAGATTCCATATCGCCGCCGCCTTCTCGCGCCGAGACGGTTATTTCGCGCAACAGGCGGGTAAAAAGAGCGCCGCGCTTGGCGTCATTGGCGCCCTTGGCGCGTTTAATCGTGGCCCATTTTGAATGACCTGACATGACTCCTACCTCTTCAGGAACCGTACATCCTGATTGGCCTGTAAGATATTGGCTGTTCCTGAGGCTTTAATTATAACCTGCATACCTTGCTAAAGCCATACTGAACCGCCCTTGTTCAGAACAGCTTACAGGTATATGCCAGCATTCAATTCCAGTTTAAAACCCGCTTTGGCAGGGATGGCAACATAACCAGTGGTCTGTCCTTACAACCCGCCGAGTATCAGGTTCAGGCTGGCAACAAAGACCTGCATGGCGATGCCGGGGGTGGTGTTCTTCAGGCCTTGCGCGATAAACGCCAGCGCACAGCATGGGATGATCAGACCGATCACGAACCAGCCGGAATAGCCCACATGCACCAGCGCCCAGAGCAGGCCGTGCAGCAGCCACGTGCGCTGACCATGAACCAGCTCCTGGCGCGGCAGCACATAACCGCGCCACCACAATTCCTCGGCCGCAATGCCGATGATCAGGTTAACAATCCACAGACCGCGGTTGATCGCGGAACCGGCATCCAGCGGGTAGTTGGTATCCGGGAACTGCAGGCCCGCCTGCCTGGTCAGTGCGCTGACAAGCCAGATACCGGCATAGTAACTGCCCGCGAACACCAGAATGCCCATCGTCGTCCAGTTCCAGCTTTCGCCATGCAGGGGTTTCAGCCGCAGCCTGGCGCGTATGGTGGGCCAGTTGAGCGGGCGGCCTTCGAGCGCCATGGCAAGCAGCGTTGCCGGGATCAGTCCTCCGATAAAAACCAGTTGAACAACGGTGTAGGCGATCATGCGCTGCATGCCGGTCTGCTGGAGCGCCGGCAGCACTACCAGGAATCCCACTGCGATCAAAACAGTCGGTATGCCAAAAAACAAGCCAGTCTGCCAGAGCGGCATCGGTTTAAGGGGCAGCACAGTGTGGTTTGATTGTGATTTCAATGCGCGGTTCGATGGCATGTCTGTTCCTACTTCCCACTGAGTTTCTTATTTTGCTCCAGCATACTAATGGCTTCGTGCATCCGTTTGATTTTGGTCTCGTTTTTTACCGGCGCGGTAATCCAGCCAGCGTACTGTTTCCGATATGACGGCGCCAGAGCCTGGAAATTCCGCCACGCCGTGTCATTAGCGCGAAGTAGTTTTCGTAAGGCGGGAGGCAGCGACACATCTCTGCGAGCGGGTTGGAAGTCATGCTGCAGTAATGCAGTATCGAATACGGCCAGCCCTGCTTCGGTCATCTTCCCTGCGTCGATCAGCCTGCGCATACGCTCGACATTAGACGCCGACCACTTGGTTCGGTTAATGCGCGGCGTGAATTTCTGCGCATACCTCAACTCGTCCATGCGCTGGATGATGCTGTCGATCCAACCGTAACACAGCGCCTCCTCCACGGCGTCGTCATAAGGAATCCTGGGTTGGCCTGACCCCCTCTTATAGTAGATCAGCCAGACTTCGGTTTCGGTCTGGTAGTGCTCAGCCAGCCACGCACGCCACTCATCGCGGTTGGTCACGTACAGAGTCCGCGTTATCTCCATGGCGTTTTACTCAGCGGACCTACTCCGCAACCGACGACACCTACTTTGACTCTCTGCCTGTTGTCTGCTGCCGTCATGCTCATTTCTCCTTTGTGGGCGCCATTGATCTATCATTGTTATGCTGCGACGTCGTTCTTGCGTACCAGCCCTCTGGACAGGTAGACCTGGGCGGCTTCGCGCACCATTTTCGCGCACTCCGGGGCAGTATAGGTCTGTTCGAGCCGCTCCGCCATTGCGATCATTTCGGCATACGTGGCGCGCCCGGGGCGCAGCGTCTCGTACATTCTGAGCAGTTCCTCGTTGGGAACGACTGTCAGTTCGGCTGCGCGAATGAGGTTCTCAGCCAGTTGCGCATATCCGGCGTGCCGGGCGACATCGGCTTGTGCGCGCAGCGTCTCTGCCTTGATCTGCAAATCCGCGCTGCTCAAACTACCCACCGAAACGGCTTCCATATTGATGTCCGCCAGCTTGCGACCGCTGGCCGACTGGATGGTGCTATAGGCGCTTTCGCCAAGAGGATATTGGGGTGAAGTCATTCAGCCGTTTCTCATCTTCGTCACACGTCGGGTTCCCAGTTGAAGAACATTTCGACCGGCGGTTTGTCGCGCACTTCGTCGGTCTCACGGCGATGCAACAATGCAGTTTTGACAATCAACCGCAACCGCGCCCAGTTGTCCACCTGAACCGGCACAGGTTTGACGGGTTCGCCCTTGGCATACCTGGCCGCGTTGCGGCCGATGGCCTCATATATCTCCAGCGTCAGACTCGGCGATTGTGGAAAAAGTTCCAGGTTGTTCAAGCGCGCCAGGCCGCGCTTGTGGATGACCGTCGTGCCGCGCGATTGCAGACCGATCGAAATCCCTGCGCCACTCAGTTGCGATCCGATATAGCCGATATAGGCGCAGTCGGAACTCTGGTACACCTTGACGATGCGGGCCGTCAGGCCTTCTTTTGCCACACCAGTCAAGATCGCCTCCAGCACCTTCTCATGTTCTACGCCATTGATCGTGCGATTGAGCGCGCTGCCGAAGGCGGGACCGACGGCTACGATGACCTCCGGGTATTTGCTCGCTTCGGCCGGGCCTAACTCGACCAGGCGCGGGCTGGCGCCGCCTGTCTGGTCAGCCAGAAAATCGCGCGGCGACTTCACCTGCGGCAGGCGCTGCATTTCCTGCCAGCGTTCGCCCTTTACGCGGTATCCGCTGCCTGGTCCCGTGTAATCGTTAACGTCGTTGATGGCGCTGAGTACATGGAATCGCGGCGCAGATTTATTGTTGCTGTTTGCAGCGCCGCCGGCAGGCTGATCGATTGGCGTTGTTGTGAAAATGGCTGCCGGCTGCAGGTAATCGCCGATCACGCGCTGCCGCCCCATTTCGAGGATATTGCCGGCGGTTGCGCTAAACCCACGCCGCTGCAAGGCGTTTACTACATCCAGCACGGTTTGCCCGCCGCTCAAGAAGGCATCAGCCGCGCTGAGGTCGCTGACCACATCGCGTAAGGGCATGTCTTCGCTGGCGTGGCCGGTTACTGCAGCTTCAACTTCTTCGTCGGAGATTGGCGGGAGACCGAGTTCCGCGTAGACTGCCTGTATCGCCTTCGCCCCCTGTCGGCGGATGTCCAGCGCCTGGGCTTCGGTGATAGGGCGAACGCCGCCGTCGATCTGCATATCGCGTTGCAGTACGTTGTAGTCGTCGTAGTCTTCAACATCGAAATTGCCGCCGCCGAACAGGTTGTCGCGGCGGGGCACGGCGCTATAACCGGAAAAGATAAAGTCCGTCCCGGGGATGAACTGCAGCATCAGTTTGGCCGATTTGCGGATCGCCGAATGGGATGCCAGCGCGTCATTTCCCGATGCCACTTCGAGGCCCAGCAGTGAGGCCAGCATGTTCTCGGCCAGGACTGCCCGCACGCCGCCCGGCAGTGACTCCGGGAGCGCAATACACGAGATGGAGCCGTTCTGCACACCCTGGCTGCCTGCGCCGCGCGTGATCATCAGACAGCGCGCCTCCAGATACAGCATCGAACAGCCTTCGGCGTGTCCCATCAAGGCTTCCGATCCGGCGCCGCTGGTGAAGCGGATCTTCACCCCGCGCGACGCATAAGCCGCCGCAAGGAATGCTTTAGACCATGGGGTGTCATCGCCATCGACGAAGCTGCGCTCGGTGCCATACACGGAAAGTGTTTCCGCATAGGAAGTAAGGCCTTTCAACGCGATGCGCAAGCCCAGCGATTCCTCTACAGAGCATTGAGTCAGCACACCGCCCTGACCCGTCTGTGACCCCACCAGAATTGCCAGGGCGTTCAATGGCGCAAATCGGGCGACGCCCACTGTGGTTTCTACCTCGGAGAAGCCGCGCAACACGGCCTCGGCGGCGTCGGCAGCTAACAGGGCGGGGTGTTCCCGTTTGTTAGTCACGTGGGCCTGGTTGGCGGGTGTGCGCCTCACGCGCATCTTAGCCAGCCCCATCATCATCTCGAGCACGTTCATATGGCTGACGATCTCGCACAGTTTCGCGGGGGTGCAGCCGACGATCAACCGCCGGATCGACCGGGCCGGCGCGTTGATATCGGTCAGCATGCGCGCATACTCAAGCGATGGCATCGCCATCGCCTGCTCCGCCACCGATGTGTCGATGGCGTGGTCGGCGATGAAGCTGTCCAGCGCATCGAAGTCGCTGCGCTGTTTGCCGTCGAGCTCGATAACTTGTTTGCTGTCTCCGTCGAGCCGCAGGTTGGGTTTCGGGTCGTATGGGCTATCGGTAACGATCAGGCCGGCCTCGGGCCAGGGTTCTACGAACGTCTCTTTATTGATATCGCGTTCTGCCAGAATGGCGAAACGTTTTGACTGACTCATATCCACGCTCAATCTTTATCCGTACCGGGCAGTTGCACCGCGATCGCCATGTCGCCTTTACCATCGGGCATCATCGTTTTAGGGCGCTGGGTGTTTTGATCCTGGCGGGGTGCTGTGGCGGCGCAGGGCGTGCCATACTGCGGCATAGCGTAAGGAAGGTGGGTGTTCCCACGCGCCAGAATATGGAAATGGTTGGCTGGCCCGCCTGCGTCCCCGTAGTTCCATTCGGTATACGAACGCGCGTTGCAGTAGTGCGATACGAACGATCGGCGGAAACGTGTCTTGCTTTTGTTGCGGTGCGACCGGTGGATCACGTGACCGCCAAAGAAGACGACATCCCCGGAACGCACCACCGCAGGCACTTCCATGTAGCGCGCGGCAACCGGCATCAAGCCATTTTCAGATTCGACGGTGTTGCTCTGGCCATCGACCAGCGGCAGATCGTATAGCGTTTCGCCCTGGTTGTAGACCCTGTGCGCCGCGTCGGGATAAATCGGCTCATGCTGCGACCCTACGCGCACCCACAGGCACCCGTTCTCTTCATCGGCATCGTCGAGCGCAATCCATGCGCCGATCAGCGTATCGGGGATTGTCGGTATGTAGAAAGAATCCTGGTGGTAGCCTTGTCCGGCGCCGCCCGGCGGCTTCAGAAATAGCATGGTCTGCAGGGCAAGCACATCCGGACCGACTAGAGCCTGCACTACATCGAGCACGCGCGGATGCAACATGTACTGTTCGTGGATCGGTAAAACGCGATGCAGCATATGGATGCGCAGGTAGCGCCGCTCGATCTCCTCGCGCGTTGAGCCGGCTGGAGGCGGCTCGAGACCCGGCGCGCTGACACGGCCGTACATGATATCCTCAGTGTGGTCGAGCAGCTCTCTGACATCCTGCTGGTCGATCAGGTCGCGCACGATCAGAAACCCCTGTGAGCGGAATGTCACATACTCATCGACGCTGACGCGATACGGTTGATAGTCGCGAAACGAATTGGGGGCGCTGTTAACATCCGGTTGATCAGGCACAGGAATACCCATCGCGTCTCTCATCCTTCATCACACATTATGCCCGTCCTGCTGACAGGCAACCACGGTTGACGCTTCATTGTAATCGCGATAGGCAATGACGCGAGCCGCGACTACCATGTGCACAAGAAAACGCATGAAATCAGTGTTGATTCCATGCGTTCCTACTTTCGGCGCGTTGGCTTATGCGATGGCAAACTGGTCAAAAAACGCGCCCATATAGCGCATGCCGTCGTAGTAGTTCTGCAGCGGTACGTTCTCGTTCGGGGAATGAACGCGGTTGTCAGCGCAGGCGATCCCGGCGCACACCACCGGTACTTTGCCGATGAATGTGGACAACGACCACATGGGACCGCTGCCGGGCGAGTTCGGGATCAATACGGGCGTCTGGTTATAAACCAGTTGCGCCGCGCGCGTGGCGGCTTTCACGATGGGCGCTTCGACATCGCAAAACTCCGCTTTATAGCCGTTGTAGCTGACGATCTCGACATCGTTGAAACCACGTTTATCCAGATGCTTGCGCAACAGATCGGCGACGATGTCGGGCGTCAGATCGGGAACCAGGCGGAAGTCAACTTTGGCTGTGGCTTCGGCGGGCAAGACCGTTTTCGTGCCCAGCCCCTGCCAACCGCTGGTCAACCCGCAGATCGTGGCGGTGGGCGTGAAATGCAGTTGCTTCAGCGCATCGAAGCCGGTGCGACCCTTAAGGAATTGATCGACCTTCCAACTCTGCTTGACTGTTTCTTCCTCGTTGGGCATGTGGCGCAGCATCTCCAGTTGCGCCCCGCTGGGTTCCCGCACGTAGTCGGAATAGCCGTCGATCAGAATGTTCTCGTCGCTGTCTTTGATCGTGCTCAGCGCCCAGATCAGCCGCCAGGCAGCGTTGGGCGCGAGCGGCGCCAGTGAGGAGTGCAAATCGTGGTCAACGGACTTCACGCGCAATTGCACGTAGCAGATTCCTTTGACGCCCATGGTCAGCTCGAAACGACCCTTCTCGTCAAATCCGCCAAACTCCCACAGGCATCCATCTGCCTGCAGCCAATCCTTGTGCTGTTCGACCCATGCGTGCAGGTGCGGGCTGCCAATCTCCTCTTCCCCTTCCACCAGCCACTTGATTTTGAATGGCAGCTTGCCTTGTGTGGCCTGCCAGGCTTCCACGGCATGAATCCGCGTCACCAGTTCGCCTTTATCGTCTGACACGCCGCGGGCGTACAGCACGCCATCGCGCACGGTGGGTTCGAACGGAGGGGAGATCCACAAATCGAGCGGTTCGGCCGGCTGTACATCGTAGTGGTTGTAAATCAGCAGCGTTTTATCGCCTTCGCCGAGTTCGGCCCACACGACGGGCGGAGCGTCGCCCGCAGTCGGTACGATCTTGACATCCGCGCCAAGTGCGGCGAACCGGCGCGCAACCATGGCCGCCATCTCGATGATGCCCTGGCCGGTAGCGGCAACGCTGGGCTGGCGCAGGAAGTCCTTATACTCTTCGAGTAGACGTTCGCGATGTTCTATGAGGTAGTTATCGAATGACTGTTTATCCATCATATCTCTATGAACAACTGCCCAACGTTTTCATGCACCCGGAAGGCAGTCACGCTGTGGGGTTCTTTATGCAACCCGTCAAGCAGGCCAAAGTAGACTGCGATCAGAAGCAGAATATTGGCTACAAATAGATTATCCACGACCTGATGCACACTTAACTGCACCCATGATCCGACAAGTCCCAGCGCGACAAATCCGGCTAGCGGCATGGTGTTCCAACCGTGGCTTCTGGCAAGCGCTGGATTCTGCCCGCCGACCGCAGAACCGTCGCCAGTTCGGCGCGCGAGCGTTCTGCGAATCGTCCTGATCATCACCATAGTCCAAAGCAGCAGATAGGCTAACAGCCCGAATAGGCCGGTCTCGGCAAAGATATTGAGGTAGTAATTATGCGCGTGACCGAGCGCCAACGGCCAGTTGATGGCGCGATATTGGTCGTAGGCAGCGGGGTAGTTGCCAAAGCCGACGCCCAGATAGGGATTGGCAACGATCATGGCTTCTGCGGCCTGCCAGTGCGCCAGGCGCTCAATCACGGCATGGTTATCGCTGGTGATAGTCACGCCACGCACGTCGAATGACGTGAATTCCTGTGTGAAATTAGTCAGGCGACTGACAAGCGCTTCGGGTATCAGACCGGCCGCGCCCAACGCCAGAAACAGCATGCCAACGCCCGCAAGGACCGCCAGCGATTGCAGCGGTCTGCGCAAAAAGATGATGATCATCGCGACCGCCGCGGCTGCCGCGCCAAGCCATGCACCGCGCGACCACGAAAGCACAAGAGAAAACAGCGCCAGTGCGGCGATCAATATCGTAATCGCAGCGAGCGTGATTCTACCCATGTCATACCGCGTAAAAGGTCGCCTGGATTGTAGAACAGATATAAACCTGCGAATCTGATATGCGGCCAGCCCGGCTGCAAACGGCCATGTCAAGCCCATGTAGCCGCCGAATGGATTGGGCTGCTCGAAAGTGCCGTAGGCCCTGTAATGGCTTGTGCCTGTGATGAGAAAACTGTCCGGCCCTGTGCCGCGCAACCAGAATTGATAGAAACCGAGCGATGCCTCAAACAGAGTCGACAGAAGGATGGCTCCGATGATGATGTTTCTTGAGCGAGCGCCGGTCTGAAGTTCGTTAATGGTTATGGCATAGACGGCCAGCACCTCAGCCCACTTCAGGCACTCCCTGGCCCACAATTCAAAAGACTGTGCGGCAAAGAACGAGAGGATACCGACGCCGATGAAAAGCAGGAGCGGCCACACGAGCGGGCCGCTGACTTTTCCCGCCTTGCGCCGATAGATCGCGCGCGCCAGCCACGCAGCCAGCGTCAGCATCAGCAGGACCTGCCCGCTCTCGACTGGCAGATTCAACATGATATTCTCGAGAGGCGCAAACGGCGCTATCAACAGCGTCAACCCCAGCCCGACCACCGGTTCAGCGAATATGAGAGCGATGAGACCTATGGCAACAGAGGCAGCGCCCAGGATGAGGATTGCCTGTCCAGGTAATATCGCCAGTCCTGCGCCGATGGCGACAGCCCCGACGCTGATGCCGATCAGACGCCAACCGGCGCCAGTCAACCGTCCGATTCCACTCGCACTCTGCGATTGCATCGCTACTGGCTCTTTGGTCTATTGCGAATGAGCAGCGACCACGTGCCGCGCTGAACGGTCTGATTATTCTGATTGAGAACGCTTACTTTGAAAACGACGCGACCGTTGTTCAGGCGGGGAAACGGCTTGGTCTCGGCGACTTCCGCATCCAGGTGTATGGTGTCTCCGATGAAAATCGGCGCGCTGAATTCCCACTCGACGCCGCGAAACGCATCCACGGTTCCGATCAGGAAGCCCATCTGGAATGCCAGCCCGCTGGCAATGCTGAGTCCGAGCAACCCGTGTGCGATGCGTTTGCCGAACATGGTTCCAGCGGCGTAGGTCTCGCTGGTGTGCAACTCGTTGTAGTCTCCTGATAACCCCGCAAAGGCAGTGATATCCGCTTCCGTCACCGTGCGGGATGTCGAGGTGATTTTGTCCCCGATCTGAAATTCTTCGAAATATAGGCCGTGCAGGTTTTTCAGTGCCATGGCGGTGATTGTAATCGAAGGAGCGTCCAGCAATGCTGACCGTTGGGTGGTTTTTGGCCCGCAAAATGTCAATTTCTCAGGACGACGATCATCCGGTTAGCTGCGTCGCTGTTGTCCAGGGCGGGCGGCGGCACAAGCATATCTCCATACCACCACACCTGGCTGAACGCTGCAGAAAGATCGATCAGCGCTGCCAGCTCCTGAGCCTGATACCAGCGATGGTTGTTGTGTTCTTCCACAAACCGCACAGGCTGCCCCGGTTCGCGTATGGTGAGTTGCGTCGTCACCGTCCATTGCTGGGTGATCCAGTCGTAGGGGTCGTCCTGCAGGCCGAAAACAATGTCCACTTCGGCGCCATTCTCACATGCCGTCCACTTGTTCGGAAGATTATCGCGCCACAGACCTTCCGGGTGCGCCATCTCTATGACATAGATGCCCCCCGGTGTTACGTTGCGCGCGATGGCGCGCAGATGTGCGACGACCTGGTCGTTCGTCACGAGATGCGTCAGGCTCTCCATCATGTTTGCGGCCAGACATACCGGTTCAGCCAGTGTGAATTCGCACATATCCGCACACACGGTCTCAAGCATCACCTGTTCCTTAGCAGCGGCTTGTGTCGCATACGTCAGCATGTCGGTGGACATATCCAGACCGACGCTGCGCCAGCCTCTGCGGGCAAACTCGCGCGCGTGACGCGCCGGGCCGCAAGCCACTTCGAGGAATACGGGTTGGGCAGTACACTGACCGTGTGTTTTCATGCACCAGGCCAGGAAATCACATTCCGTGGAAAAGTCCCGGTCGCCAAATGCAATGTCATAGGCATGGGCGTTGCGATAAAAGTCAGGTGAGCTCATGAATAGCGCCTTTAATGGAATAGTTCAGCTTGCTGGATCGCATGTTATCGGATTTCCGCAATTCGGCAAGGGTCAGGGTGCATTCGCTAGCGGGGGCAAGCGACCCGCCAAAGATGATCGAAGGCGTTGGACATGAGAGCGGCGCGCAAGGGTAGGAGATTCTCCAATCCGCGGCGAGACCAACGCATGCCTGCGGCAGAGATACGTT
>JAMCQN010000031.1:6414-13896 GCA_023382055.1 Chloroflexota bacterium | reverse complement strand
CCCGACGGCTGCGCCGTAGACGACATCGTCAGGGCACAAGTCTGGCTTCTGCGAGAAGTCAGACTTATTTGTTGAAAACCTCACAGGTCTGGGAGACCTGTGAGGTTTATGTCGCCCCGCGTCGATTCGCGGATGATCTCGCCGTTTAGCGGATAATAAAGCCAGGATGACCCAGGAACCGGAGCACACGTTAGGGCCCGTCATGCGCCTGACGGCGCAGTGGCGCCACGGCGGGGCATGGCTTGGCCCGACCTGGGCGCTGTTGTGCGGCGTGTTCGCTTCGCGGCAATTCCAGTTCAGCGGCAATCAGATTGTCGGCGTTCTCGTCGCCTTGATCGTCGCGGCGGGATTGTGGCCGACTTTGTGGGCTGCTCTGGCGGAGACGGACTGGCGCGCGCCGCTGCAGCGCTGGCGGGTCTGGAATGAAGGCCGGCCGGTGAAAACGCTGCCATACACCCAGCCGGGGTCGCCATCCGAACACCTGTCGATCCTGCTGGGGCAATGCCGGGATTGGGCTGCACGCGACCTGTTGCCCGGCTATGGCAATGCGCTCTTCAGCATCATCCTCGCGCCGCTGGCGGCGCTGATTCTGGCCGCCATGCTGGGCGCGCCGGCAGTTCTCGTCACTATCGCGGCGATCTGCATTCCGCAGGCTGCCGTGCTGCTGAACGGCGGCAATGGGGCGTCCAGCCCGCTCCTGCGCGGCATGCTGGAGATCGCTCTGCCGCTGCTGCTTGGCGTCGCACTGCTGGCGCCGCTGTCGGCGGAGATGGTCATCGTGGCGGTCGGTTTCGGCGTCGCATTCGCGGGCGCATCAGGCTCCGGCGACCGCGCCGCGCTGATCGCCTGGAACCTGGGGCAGGCGGTTGTTTTCGGGCTGCTCGTCCTGACGCGCCACCCAATCGGCGCCTTCGCTGTAGGTTTATTGTGGCTGCCGCAGTTTATGCTGCAGGCGCAGCCCGACGCGCGCCGCGCGCAGTGGTGGCTGATGGCCTCGCTGCTCGTTGCGGCGGTCACGGCGCTATGAACGAATACGTCATGTACTTTATTTTGCACGAGGACGAACCCGCGGAGTTCGTGATGCAGGCGCTGCGGGAGGGCGGGGCGATCGACGTCGAGGAGCGGGAAATCGAGACCGTCGATGGCCAGCAGTGGGCTGCATTCAACATCACCGTCGAGGACGAATATGAAATGCGGCGCCTGGTAGCGCTGGTCAACCATGACCTGGATCCGGACGAAAAGGACCCGAAGATGATCGGCGCCGCCCTGGCGCGGGCGGGGGAATGGATGCTCAATGAGTACGGCCCCGGGAAGCGAGGGGACCGATCTGCGGAGCAAACTACGGATGACAGCGACTAAAACGAGTTATCTCTGTAATCTCTAATCTCTAATCTCCAATCTCCAGTCACTTCGCCGGCAGGAAGAAAAACCCGGCGGCCATGACGAGATAGAGCGACACGAGCAATACCCCCTCCAGCCAGTTGGTTTCTCCGTCCACCGCGACGTGCGCCGAGATGAAACACGACGCCAGAAGCGCCGCCACTTCAAACGTGGTGAATTCCAGCGACAGCGGATGCCCGAACAACAGGCTGATGAACACCAGCAACGGGGCGACAAAAAGCGCCACCTGCAGGCTGGAGCCCAGCGCGATCCCCATGCTCAAATCCATGTGGTTCTTCATGGCCACCTCGATGGCGACCACGTGTTCGGCTACGTTGCCGATGATGGGAACCAGGATGATGCCGACGAACAACTCGCTGATGCCCAACTGCTGCACCATCGGCTCAACGGCGCCAACCAGAAACTCGCTCACCAGCGCGATCAGCACCGTTGCGCCGGCCAGCACGGCCACAGCAAGCCATACGCTGCCTTCGGGCGGCAAGGCGCTGGGCCGCGCGATCGGCTCCGCGTCGCGGGCCGTCAGGCTGTAGATCATGCTCAGCACATACATGATGATGATCACGCCCGCCGTGAGCAGGCTGAGCGATTCGACGTTTGCGCCATTCGGCTCGATGGCATAGTTGAAGAACGACGGCAGCGCCAGCGCAAACGCCGCCATGACCAGCAGGGTGGAGTTCATCACGGCAGAGCGCGTTTCGAAACGCTGCTGGCCATGCTTAAGCCCGCCGGCGATGATCGCCACGCCCGCCACCAGCAGCAGGTTGCCGATCACCGAGCCGATGATGGAGGCGCGCACCAGTTCGAGCAGGCCCTCTTTAATCGCCAGGATGGTGATGATCAGTTCGGCGGCGTTGCCCAATGTGGCATTCAGCAGCGCGCCCACGCGCGGGCCGGTGCGGCTGGCCAGTTCCTCCGTCGCGTCACCGAGCAGCCCCGACAGCGGCACCACCGCCAGCGCAGAGATAACGAATATCAGGACTGGCGCGCCGTGGGCCAACTCCAGAATGACCGCGACGGGCACGAAGATAAGCAGGACATTGATGGGTTTTACGAACTGTTTGATCAAGACATCCTCCTGGTCAGGTATATAGGTCGCCGGCGATCGTGGATAATAGTTTACACAGTGACTGGAAAATTGAAAGCGCCTGTCGATGCGGTAGGGTCAATCGTCAATGTGCTGCGCGAAGTGGACGTGCGGCCGATCCGGCAGTCCGCCGAGACGCCGTTTGTGCTGGCGTTTTTCAGCCGCGATCTGCCATTGGCGCAGCATCTCGTCGATCTGCTCTATCGCGGGCTGCGCGAGCACGACATGCCGCCGGCGCGCGTGTGCGGCGCATTCCCGCTTGGCTCGGTCAACCAGCCGCAGCGAATGCAGATTGCCGTCGTCGTCACGCGCGATGACGCCGACAACAACGCCGAGATAAAACTGGCGCAGGACCTGGAGCGCGCCGGCGTGCGCGTGCTGGTCGCCCTGATTGCCGACCCGGCCATACCGGCGCCTGTGCGCCATCTGTGGCTGCCGGCCAGCGTGGCGACCATCAATCGCGGCAGCGACCCTCTCGGCGCCATCGACGACGCGCAGGCGGTGCGCACGCTGGTCAACGGCATCCTGGGGCTGAAGGCCGTCGACGATCTGGCATTGGCGCGCCACCTGCCGGCCTTCCGCGCCGCTGTGTCGCGCAGCCTGATCGACGAGACGGCGCTGGCCAACGCGGTCTACAGCTTCGGCACCGGCATCGCGGAGATTTATCCGCTGGCCGATATCCCGCTCAATATGGCTGACATCATGGTGCTGACCAAGAACCAGGCTCTTATGGCTTATAAGATCGCCCTGGCGATGGGGCTGACCGCCGATTTCCGCCAGGTCATGCCGCAACTGGCGGCAGTGGTCGGCGGCGCTTTCCTGTTGCGCCAGACCGCGCGCGGGTTGATCGGCCTCATCCCAGGCTTCGGGCTGATCCCCAAGGTGGGGGTGGCGTTCGCCGGCACTTATGCCACCGGCGAGATGATTCACCGTTGGTGCGCCTATGGCGAGCGCGTCAATGGGCGCGCCATGAAAGAGCTGTACGACGGCGCCGTTCAGCGCGGCAAGACCGTCGCGCGCTCCCTGCTGGGACGCTATAAGAAAGACAGGAAGAACACCAGTATCACACCAGGCGCGTCGACCGACAAGAGCGAGTAGATCGTTGCGCCCGAGACGCAGACTCCCGGAATCTAGTAGATTCCGGGAGTCTGTGATTCGTGTATCATAAAAACAAATGTTCGACACTCTCGATATTGCAGAGCGATTCAACGTGAACGCACCAGCCGTCGTGTTTGAGGGCGACTGTCTGGATTTACTGGCGTCTATGCCAGATGAATCGGTGCAACTGGTGGTCACCTCGCCGCCATACAATCTGGGCAAGGAATACGAGCAACGTTCCAGTCTTGAGCATTACCTGGAATGGCAACAGAAGGTCATCGCGGAGTGTTACCGTGTGTTGCGACCAACGGGGAGTATCTGCTGGCAGGTGGGGAACTATGTGTTGAAAGGCAGCATCGTCCCGCTGGATATCGTCCTCTACCCCATCTTCGCCAATCTGGGTATGCAGCTTCGCAACCGGATTATCTGGCACTTTGAGCACGGACTGCATTCATCCAGGCGACTTTCCGGAAGATATGAGACGATCAACTGGTACACGAAGTCGGAACAGTATTTCTTTGAACTGGACCCGATCCGCGTGCCGCAGAAATACCCGGGCAAGAGACACTTCAAGGGGCCGCGTGCGGGGGAGTATTCGGGTAACCCGCTCGGTAAAAACCCGGGTGATGTCTGGATATTTCCGAATGTGAAGAGCAACCACGTCGAAAAGACTGATCACCCCTGCCAGTTTCCGATCGAGTTGGTTGATCGCCTGGTGCTTTCCATGACCAGAGAACAGGATTGGGTGCTGGACCCCTTTATGGGCGTAGGATCGACCGTCGCTGCGGCGGTTCGCCGGTGCCGCAAAGGTGTGGGCGCTGAAATCATGCCGCAGTACATCCCCATGGCCCGGCAGCGCATCCAACAGGCATTCGACGGCACTTTGAAAGTCCGCGAGATGGGAACACCCGTCTATGACCCGAAAAATGCCGGCGCCAGCCTGACCACCGCCCCGTGGCTCAATGATGCTCCCGCGGGGCATGATGTGACTCAACCTGCCCTGATGGAAGACCGGCCTAACTACAAAATCAGGAAATGAGAATCGCTGAAGTTTACTCCCACTTGAATGGACTGGAGTTTCTGCTTGTGCATCGGGCGCAATTGTGGGCGGAGGTTCAGGCAGTCATTGACTGCCGTCCCGACTGATATCTCGGCCTGCCAGGCGGATAACTTATCGAAAATAGTTCGTTCAAGATATTGACTTAACAGCGCATAACGGAGTACTATGTTAGCTGTTATTGTCATAGCGGAGGAATACATGCTGCAGGTGGGTGACTCGATACCACAGTTCGCGCTGCCAACGGACACGCTTGGTGTAGTGAAGGCATCCGATTTGCTTGGGCAGCGCTTCGTGCTTTACTTCTATCCAAAGGATAACACGACCGGCTGCACGCTGGAAGCATGCAACTTCCGCGACAACCTCCAGGACTTCAACACGATGAGCGTGCCGGTCTACGGCATCAGCCCGGACACGGTTGCATCTCACGCCAGGTTCCGCGCCCAGTTCGGCCTCACGTTCCCATTGCTGGCTGATGAGGAACACAAGGTCGCCGAAGCGTTTGGCGTGTGGGTGGAGAAAAGCATGTACGGCAGGAAGTACATGGGCATCCAGCGCAGCACGTTCATCATCGGCCCGGACGGCGTGATTGAGCACATCTGGGCCAGGGTGACGCCGGCCGATCATGCCAAGGAAGTGCTGGCGCATCTCAAATCATTGCCTGAGTCAAAAACACGCGATATTGCCGAAGCCGCGGATGCGGCCAGCGTGTTTGACCCCGCGCTGGAGCCAGCCACTCCGCCGGCGCGTGAATCCGGCTTCGAGTCCACCCCTGTGATGGTGGCTGAAGAGACGACGTCCGTGGTGACCGTAAATCCAATTGAAGAGGTGAAACAAGTGGAAACCGAAACAACCGTAGTCGAAATCGCGCCGGTAAGTGTCCCCGTTCCAGCCCCCGCTGTTCCTGCAGCGAAGAAACCCGCTGCCAGGAAGAGCGCGGCTAAAAAGGTAGCGGCCAAGAAGAGTGCAGCGAAGAAGCCGGCTGCCAAGAAACCAGCCGCGAAGAAGTCGGCGGCCAAGAAGCCGGCCGCGAAGAAGTCGGCGGCCAAGAAACCGGCTGCCAAGAAGTCGGCGGCCAAGAAGACAACCAGCCGATAGCTCTTTACCGGCGCTCAACAGAGCGACGACGGGTGGTGAGATGACGGACCGATCCGCCGTCGCTCGCGCCAGCAACACAGCCATGGATGCCCGCACGAAAGGCAAGGATGTGCTTGTCATAGGCGCCGGGCTGGTTGGCGCATTTATTGCCAACCTGTTGGCCAACAACGGTCTGCGTGTGGCGGTGGTCGATGCGCAGTATACGGCGCAGGCAGCCACCCGGCGGGCTGTTGGGCTGGCGACCCCCATGCTCGTTCGCGAGCAAATGGCGGACACGCTGCGCGGTGTCGAGATCATTACGAGTACGGCGCAGCGACTGGGCGTGCCGCCGCGCGCCTGCCGCGTATTGCATCTGTCGAGTAGCGCCGCCGGTACGGACGCCCTGAGAGCGCTGTACGACGACCTGAAAGGGGGCAAACCCAAGCTGACCTGGGAGCTAGAGCCGGGGACGATTTCCATCGGCTTCGGAGGCGGGCTGGTGGCGCATAATAGCGCGCTGATTGACCTTGAAACACTGGCCGCACGCCTGCTGCGGCACTCGCGCATATCGGTCTATGAGCATGTAGAGATACAGTCATTGGAGTGGCACAACGAGCAGTTAAGCGCGCTGTCGGCCGGCAACACGGTCTATACCGACGCCATCATCCTGGCCACCAACGCCTACGCGGGTATTCTCTCGCCCTATCTGGCCGATGCCGCGGGCATGGTGCGCGGCGTGACGTGGTCATCCAGACCGCTCAACGACGCGCCTGCGCTGCTCCAACGGGTGCTGCAGACCACTCCGATGCCGTTGATCATCGATCAGGCGCAGTTGACGGTGGCGCAGACACTGGACGGGCGGTTGCGTATTGCAGCCTGGCGCAAGGGCAACCAGGGCGACCCGGCCGGCGATATCGCGCAGTTCCTGCACACGTACCTGCGGGCGCTGGCGCGGCATACGGACGAATGGCGCACAGGCGTCACATCGCTTACTCCTGACGGCATACCTCTGGTGGGCAAACTGGCTGGCGATGGCACAGTGCTCTACGCCCTGGGCGCCGGCATTTATGGGCCCGCGTGGGCGCCACTGATGGCCGAACGCATCGCCCAACTGCTGGAGGGATGATTGGCACAGGAGAAACCGCATAAACTGCGGCACACCCGCTTTACCCTGTTGCTGCTGTTCGCGCTGCTTTTCCTTTTTGCTGAGAATGTGATAGGCGCCGGCCTGTCGATCCAGCAGGCCATCGAACTGCCGAAACTCGCAACCGACCTTTCGCCCATCTATGTGGGCGCGATGAGCGCGGTGTGGGCTATCGGGTTCGCCGTGTGCCTGTTCGGAATTTCGCGCTTGAACCCATGGGCGCCCCGTATTACCATCGTTATCACGACGCTGTACTTTGTCAATTTGTGGGTAAACCGGCTGGCATTCGGGCGCTCCAGCGAGTCCTTCGCCACACTGGGCTTCTATGCCATCCTGGATGCCATTTGCCTTGCGCTGGTGGCGGGCACACTCGCGTGGCCGGGCACGCGTCGCCTGTTTGCTGATGCGCGCCGGTATCTGGAGTGGTTGGAGACCCAATCGGAAAATCACAGCGAGACGTCAAACGCCGATCATCAGTCGTAAACTGGCGATTGGCGAATGCGTGCTTATCGTTTGATTCTCGACTTACAATAGGCGCATGCAAGACCAACCAATTGACCCGCGCATACAACGTCTGCGCGAGTTGCGCGCCAAAACGCAACTCGGCGGCGGCGCTGACAA
>JAMCQN010000031.1:0-6404 GCA_023382055.1 Chloroflexota bacterium | reverse complement strand
GACGCATGCCAAAGGCCGTCTCACGGCAAGAGAACGTATCGAGATTTTGTTGGATAAAGGATCGTTCCGCGAGATTGACGCCTTCGTGACTAATCGCGGCGGCAATGGCGCCGATAAGCAACCGCTGCTCACCGACGGCGTCATCACGGGCTGGGGCACCATCGACGGCCGCCTGGTTTATGTGTTCTCACAGGATTTCACCGTCATGGGCGGCAGCCTGGGTCAGGCGCATGCCGCCAAGATCGTCAAATTGCAGGATATGGCCCTGAAGAACGGCGCGCCCATCATCGGCATCAACGACTCCGGCGGGGCGCGCATCCAGGAGGGCATGTTGTCGCTGGTCGGGTATTCCGACATATTCCTGCGCAATACGCTATCCAGCGGCGTCGTGCCGCAGATCAGCGTCATTATGGGCCCATGCGCCGGCGGCGCGGTCTATTCGCCCGCCCTGACCGATTTCATCTTCATGGTCAAGGGTACCAGCTACATGTTCGTGACCGGCCCCGATGTGGTCAAGGCCGTCACGCACGAGGATGTCTCGTTCGAGGAACTGGGCGGCGCGGCGGTGCACAACAGCGTCAGCGGCGTGGCGCACGTGGCCGCCGACAGCGAGGGCGATTGCATGTACCTGCTGCGCCTGCTGCTGAACTACCTGCCCTCCAACAATATGGAGGAGCCGCCCTTCGCGACGACGCGCGACGACCCGCTGCGCACCGATGCGCTGCTCGATACGATCGTGCCGGACAACGCCAACAAGCCTTATGACATGAAGGAAGTCATCCGCAGCGTCGTCGACGACGGGCGTTTCTTCGAGATTCACGAGCATTTCGCTGCGAATATCATCGTCGGTTTCGCCCACATGGGCGGCCATTCGGTGGGCATCGTGGCGAACCAGCCCCAGGTGCTGGCCGGCGTGCTGGACATAAACGCCAGCGAGAAAGCAGCGCGCTTCGTGCGCCTGTGCGACAGCTTCAATATCCCCATCATCACGTTCGAGGATGTGCCGGGGTTCCTGCCCGGCGTCGGCCAGGAACATGGCGGCATCATCCGCTCCGGCGCGAAACTGCTGTATGCCTATTGCGAAGCGACCGTGCCGAAGATCAACGTCATCACGCGCAAGGCGTATGGCGGCGCGTTCTGCGTGATGAGCCCGCGCAGCACGCGAGGCGACCTGGTGCTGGCCTGGCCGTCGGCGGAACTGGCGGTGATGGGGCCCGACGGCGCGGTCAAGATCATCTACCGCCGCGAACTGGCTGCCGCGGAATCTCCGGACACGCGCCGGGCGGAACTGATCGCGCAGTACAAACAGGATTTCGCCAACCCGTATGTCGCGGCGGCCAACGGCCACATCGACGACATCATCGAACCGCACGAGACGCGCCCGAGGTTGATCAACGCGCTGGAGATGCTGAGCAACAAACGCGACTCCAACCCGCCCAAGAAGCACGGCAACATCCCGTTATAGGAGAGGATTAACCGCGAAGATCGCAGGAGTAAAGAAGTATTGGCAGGCTGATCCGCGAAGGGCGCACAGGAATCTCGTGATAACGATGGTAATACGGTGGTCTCTGCGGTAAGTAAATTGCAGTTACGAGAGGGTAATGGGACATCAACATGAAGATAACGAAGCTCGAAACGATCCATGTCAAGCCGCGCTGGCTGTTCCTCAAGGTGCACACCGACGAGGGCATCACCGGCTTGGGTGAGCCGATTGTGGAGGGGCGCACCCAGACGACCGAGGCAGCCGTCCATGAAATCGGGCGCTACCTGATCGGGCAGGATCCGCGCCGCATCGAACACCACTGGCAGGCCATCTACCGCGGCGCGTTCTACCGGGGCGGGCCGGTTCTGACCAGCGCCCTCAGCGGCATCGAACAGGCTCTGTGGGACATCACGGGCAAGTGGCTGGGCGTGCCGGTGTGGCAATTGCTGGGCGGCAACACGCGCGACAAAATCCGCGTGTACGGCCACTTCGGCAGTGAGACACTCGACGAATACATCGCCTCGGCAAAAGCCAGCATCGCGCGTGGTTTCACGGCGTTGAAGACCGGCCCCGGCAACGCCTGGAACATCGTGGACTCGCACGAGAAGATCACCAAATTTGTCGAGCGCTTCGCCGCGCTGCGCCATGCCGTCGGCGAGGGCATCGATATCGGCGTGGACTTTCACGGGCGCATCAGCCCGGCTATGGCAATCCGGCTGTGTCACGAACTGGAACCTTACCACCCCTTCTTCGTCGAGGAACCCTGCCTGCCCGAGAACGTGGACACGCTGGTAACCATCGCCCGCAGCACCACGATCCCGATCGCCACAGGCGAGCGGCTGTTCACCAAGTGGGGCTTCCGCCAGGTGCTGGAGAAACAGGCCTGCGCCATCGTGCAGCCTGATCTATCGCACGCCGGCGGCATTCTGGAGGTCAAGAAGATCGCGGCGATGGCCGAGGCATATTATGCCGCTGTCGCACCGCATTGTCCGCTGGGGCCGATCGCCCTGGCAGCCTGTTTACAAGTTGACGCATGTGTGCCAAACTTCCTATGTCAGGAACAGGTGAACCTGGGCGACGGTTATCTGAAGGAATCGTTCAAAATCGTCGATGGCTATGTACCGCTGCCCACCAAGCCCGGGCTGGGCATCGAACTCGACGACGAGGCGGTTGCAGGTAAAGTGTTCGCAGGAGACTGGGAGACGCCCGCGCTGCGTCATCCGGATGGCAGTGTGGCCGATTGGTGAACTATGAACGAACAAAATCTTCAAGACCTACGCGATTTACTGGTCCGTGAGTTCAATGAGGACGAGTTGATATCCCTGTGCCATGACGTCGGCATAAACTACGCCGACCTGCCGGGCATGGGCCCATACGGTAAGACCCGCGAGATCATCGCGCGCATGCAGGAACAGCACCTCACCTCCACGCTGATGCAGCGAGTCGAATCACTGCGCCCCGAGCAATTCCGGGCGGCTGGGCTTTCCGATGCCAACATGGACCGGCCGCTGGCGCCGCCGGCTTCCAATGCCGCCGCCGCGCTGGCCGCCGAAGCCGATGCCATCCAGGTGGGTCAATCCGGTGTGAATATCAACGAGCCGGCGCTGGTCAACCCATTCCGGAATCGCGGCGATGCGAAATCGTCAAACGGCGGCCAGCGCCACAGCGCGCTGCCGTTGCGCGTGCGCCTGATTATCTTCGTCGCCATTGTGATGCTGCTGGCGGTCGCCGTCCTGAGTATCGTCGTCCGGCCGGGCGCCAATGGGGCGGCTTCGCCGACGCCTGCCGCCGACGTCACCCTGATGCCCGCGTCCGCCGACATGACAACTACGGCAGAGACGCTCGCGCAGGCCACCAGCGCGCCGGCGGCCACCCCGCTACCGGTCGAGACGGTCGTTGCGCAGTCGGCCACGCTGTCCGTCACGGATACGAGCCCAGCAGCGGCAGCAGTACGGACCATCAACGATCAACTGATCAATTTCTACATGGGAAAGGCCACTGAAGATGAGGTGAAAGCCAGTTGGGGCAGCAAGTTCACGATCATCTCCAGCTTCGCGTACAAGACGCTCAAGAGCCGGCTGGGCGCCGACTTGAGCAAAGGCGATACGGTGAATTCCACTCTGCGTTATGACAAAGGGCCGACACTTGTTTCTGAGAAAAATGGCACGGCTACGGTCTCCACGCGGGAATACTGGACTTACACCAATCCAGCCAACAACAAGAAAATGTGCGATCTGTCCGACTATACCTATACCCTGGTGAAGGCCAGCGACGCCTACCAGATAAAAGACATCCGGAGCAGAGGTGTCTCAGGCAAGTGCGAGCAGTAAATCTGTGAACGACCTCAACCAGGGCGGATTGCGTGAGTTTCTCTTCAAGGAGTTTAACGAAGAGGATCTGAAAAAGTTGTGCCAGGATCTCGGGCTGGACTACGAAAATCTGCCGGGAGCCGGCGCGTTTGGCAAGAGTCGGGAGATCATCAACGCGGCACAGGCACGCCATGCGATCCCCGCACTGGTCGCACGTGTGCGCGAATTGCGCCCGGCAGCCTGGCGCGTCGCCGGGTTGAGAGTATCGAGGTTGGAGCACCCGGCCAAGACGTCAGACAGTATAGCCGGGACCGGCGCCATAGGGTTGGAAGCGATTGTCGATACAGCGCCGGCGCATCAGCCGGCGCGGCCGCGAGCGCGGACGTTGCTGGGTTTTATCGTTTTAGTTGGCATCGTCTGTTTGATTATCGTTGGTCTGGCGATCGAGTTGCCGCAGTTAATGTCGACCCGTCCGGCCGGCACGGACGCCGGTTCGACCAGCGCCGCTGTGACCGCTACCTCGGCTTCGGCTGCGGTCTTGCAGTCCAGCGCCACACCGCAGCCAACCGCCAGCCGCGTACCGGCCAGCCCGACGGCGGCCGTGCTGCAGCCCAGCAGCACGCCGGCAGCGACCGTCACTCCGGCGCAGACGCCCACGTCCACCCCGTTGCCGACACCGACGCCCGCCGCGACGCCGGCGCCCGCCGCGACGCCGGCGCCCTCAGGCACGGCAGCACCGTGGGGGGTACAGGCTGTTATGGACATCAACGTTCAACTGGCGGCGTTTTATTCAGGCGATGTCAGCACGGACGCGTTGCGTAAAGTATGGGCGGGTGACACCTATTCATCCGTTGTCAAATATGCGGGCAAGGCGATCAAACGGGCGCTGGGGATCGATCTGGCCGCCGGCGACACGCTGTCAGTGACGATGCACTACCTGAGCGCGCCGACTATCGTAGCGCAGACCGACGCGCGGGCGCAGTTAACCGCGCAGGAATACTGGCGCTACATCCACTCGCCGGGCAACCAGACGATGTGCGAGATCGTAGACTACCGATACACCCTGTTGAAGAGCGCCGGCCAGTATCAGGTAATCGCCTATAAAGGCGACGTGGTCTCCAGCACAACCGGCAGCGTCTGCGGCGGAGAATGAGAAGAGAGGTTAGAGATTGGAGATTAGAGATTGGGCTTATGACGTTTGACGTTTGAGGACTAACCTCTGGCCACTAACTTCCAACGTCTGACCTCTGACTTCTGGCTTCTTGTCTCTCGCCTCTAATCTCTAATCCCCAATCTCTTCTTCTACTTCGCGCGGGCGACCGCCACCCATTCGAGGCACTGTTTCGTCGTGTCGCGAATCGCGTCGTAGTTCTTCGCCGTCAGCCATTCCTTGCGGACGAGGTTGCTGCCCATGCCCACCGCCGCCGCGCCGGCCTTGATCCACGCGCCGATGCTTTCCTTCGTCGCATCTACGCCGCCGGTCGGCATCAGGCGCGACCAGGGCATCGGGCCGAGTACGGCTTTTATGAAGCCGGGGCCGCCGACCGACTCGCCGGGGAACACCTTGGCGATCTCGACGCCGTATTCTTCGGCGACGGAGATCTCGCTGGCGCTGCCGCAGCCGGGCATATAGGCGATCTTGCGGCGGTTGCACAGTTTTGCGACCTCAGGATTAAACACCGGCCCCACGATGAAGTTGGCGCCATAGGCGATAAACAGCGCCGCCGTCGGCGCATCCAGCACCGACCCGACCCCCACGATGAGTTTGGGATTGGCGTTGACCACCTCGGCAAACACGCCCAGCGCCTTTTCGCCGCGGTTGGTGAATTCCAGCACCTGCGAGCCGCCTTCGGCCACCGCCCTGGCGACTGCATTCGACTCGGCCACATCGCCGCTGTAGAACAGCGGCACCAGGCCTGTTCCGAGCAGGGACTGGTATACGGTTAAACGATCAAACTTTGCCATTTTTCAGTTCTCCATATTTGCTTGTTCGAGCCGCCATACACTCCACAATTCTGTGGTGGTGAGTACACCACTGAGACCTGTAGGTTTGTTCCCAGGCCTGCAGACAGGGCGACACGCAAGTCGCCCCTGCGCATGTCAATCACGTACGGGCGCACCCGTGTGTGCGTCCTTCCGCCGACCAAGGGCAGACACAGAGGTCTGCCCCTACGGCATCATCTCCGACCACCTCATCAGCGACTGACGCGCCCGGAGGCGTCGCCCTGCATCAATTTCTCGACCTCGGCGACAGTCACCATGTTGAAATCGCCCATGATGCTGTGCTTGAGACACGACGCCGCCACCGCGAAGTTGATAGCTTTTTGCTTCTCGGGGTAGGTATGCAGCCCGTACAGCAAGCCGCCCATGAAGCTGTCGCCGCCGCCGACGCGGTCGACGATGTGCTCGATGTCGTAGGTCGGGGCGGTATACACCGCGCCGTTGTCCCAGAACATGCCGCTCCACGTGTTGTGGCTCGCGGAAAGCGAACCGCGCAGCGTGATGGCGATCTGCTTCAGTTTGGGCATGCGCTTGTTCATTTCTTCGCACACATACACGTAGGACTCCGCGCTGACCTTGCCCGAAGTTACGTCTGTATCGGCGGCCCGAAC
>JAMCQN010000017.1 GCA_023382055.1 Chloroflexota bacterium | reverse complement strand
TCGTTGCATGACTTCCAGTTTGCTTAGTTCTTTTGTGCTCATGATCAGTATCGTGTCCAATTTCCGCCCCCTTCACCGGGGGCATTCTATATTTGCTGAAAGGGGACATTTCTACTTTGCGCAAAGGGGACATTTTAACTTTGGGCTAACATTTCGGTTTTCCCTATTGACAAACACGCTCCGGCTTGTTATTATCACGCCCAACATTTGAATAGACGCTTAGCGTCACAGTGAACGCGCACTCTTATCCAGAGAGGTGGAGGGACCGGCCCTGAGAAACCTCGGCAACCTGAGCACAAGCAAGGTGCCAACTCCGGCAGAGCATACTGGAAGATGAGAGAACGCTTTAACAAGGGTTTGTTAACGCCTTCTCGTTTTCCGGTATTGCGAGAGGGCGTTATGCTTTTTCGGTTGCGCTGCGTCTGTCCATGTTTGTGTTGTTGATATGAAAATCATGGAATACCGAGTTATCTGTATGTTGCGCCAGAGCCGCGCCTGCCTCTGTAGTTAGCGGGAGCCTGCCGGATCTCCGGTCGGTGACCCGCCCACTTACAACCCACGTCCGTTCGCGTCAGTCAGTATCCATTCGGTCACGCTTGCGCGTCTGACCATAGTGCCCTTATTTTTCACGCGCCGCGCTCTGCGCTCAATGAGCAGGGGAGCGCTGCGCCTGTCATCAGGAGAACAAACCATGTCTATCGAAACGATTGCTCAACTGCAGACTCGATCCGTTACCCCGCTCACACTGGCGAACCCCGCCACCGTACAGGCGATCCAGGCAGCCCTGCGCGAAGCGGGCGCGCGCGGGCGCGCCCGCTTTACCGCCAACACCCAACTGGTCAAAGGCTACGAGACGGCTGCGGCCATCCGCGGGTTCAACCTGACCATCGATGAGCCGCCCTCGCTGGGCGGCGCCGATCTCGGCCCGAACCCGGTCGAAGTCGTTCTGGCGGCGCTGGGCGCGTGCCAGGAAATCGTGTACTCCACTTACGCCGCACTGCTGGGCGTGACCATCGAGCATCTCGACATCAAGGTGTACGGCGACCTGGACCCGCGCGGGTTCTTCGGCGTCGCCGACGTACCGGCGGGATTCGACAGCGTGGTGTACGAGGTGAACCTCACCAGCCCAAGCCCGGCCGAGAAGGTGCGCGAACTGGTGCAGACCGTCAACCAGCACTGCCCGGTGCTCGACATCCTGCAGCGCCCGTTACCCGTACAGGCTCACGTCGAGTTGAACGGCAGCCGGCTCGCTTGAGTGATAACCGTAGTAAACCTCACAGGTCTGGCAGACCTGTGAGGTTTTCCGAAGCCTCTGAGAGTAAAGACTCCCGGAATCTCGCAGATTCCGGGAGTCTTTGTCACGCTCCAACTTCGATCGACCGTCTATCTAGCAGGCGCTTTCGTGCTTGCCCAGGATCATCGCGCGTAGAAGCTGGATGCGCCCGATGTGCACGGCCGTGTGCGCGGTGGTGATGAACAGCCAGTGTGCGACGCTCAAACCCTCGGCTGAGGTGGGCGGGACGCGCTGATAATCCGCATCCGTCAGTGAGTCGATAAACAGATGGCTCTGTTCGCGCACCTCGCGCACCCATTCCAGCACAGCCTGCACCGATCTCACCGAACGGCGCAACTGCTCGATGGGGCGCCACTCCACGCCAAACACCTCGTGCTCCGGCGGGATGATCGGCGGCGACAACCCCTGCAGGAACAGGCCGATGTGTGTGCGCTCGCGGTGCGCGATATGCCCTACGTGCCACAGGATGGGCAGGTTATTCGGTGTGGGCGCCCACAGCAACTGCTCGTCGGTCAGTCCGCCGATCTCTCGTTCCGGCGTGGCATACCAGAAACCCCGCCCGTACATGAAATGCGCCAGTTGATTCATTTCTGCCATACCGATCACCTCCTGCGGCGCCCACTGCCGCTCGGGAAGATCGCCGTATACATGCCTGCCTTCTAGTCCCAACTGCCGCCAGCATGCCCGTGATACACGGACAGCGCTGCCAACTGGCCGTGATGGTGCATAGTATGTTTGAGCGCATAAACGTGATGCCCCATGACGGTGAGTTGGTCGTCGGCAGCCTGGTCGCGCAGCTTGAGCAGGTCCGCGTCGTTCAATTGCGCCAACTGCTTGACGATGCGCGCCTCAAGCTCGCACGCATACTCGATCAGCGCTTTCGGTTGAGGCAGGCGGTCATCGGGCAATTCCCACCAGCCGCCTCCGAAGCGATGGCCCCAGTGGTATGGCTGGCCTGTGTCTTCCAGCGAGTAGAAATCCAGGCAATCGAGGATGTGCATGGCCTGCTTCACCGGCGTCTGGAATGCCGTAAAGCCCCGTAGCCAGTCCGTTTCGTTGAAGCGGTTGATCTCTTCGACCAGGATGCGAAACGCGTGTTTGTATTGACCGATCAGATCGCGTACTGCTGTATTGCCCATGTTGTGACTCCTGTGGTGTTTATTGATGCTGCAATACCTTTACTTTAGTACAAAGTTGCGAGCGCCCGTTCAGCCTGCCGGATGTGTCTGATATCGTGTCTCGCCAGAAGCTGCAGCACGGCGCCGGGCGTCCCGTGGCGGCCTTCCATGTCGGTCGTCTGCCGGCGCAGCTTGACCGCGTCGAGTTGCGCCACGTAAGCCAGCGTGTCGGCATGCACGGCGTCCCACGCCGCCAGGATGGTCTCGAGATCGTCCACTGCCTCGCTGCCAACGTCCTGGTATTCGCTTCTGCTGCGCAGATGCTCCGGCAGCATGCCCGCTTTGTTGAGGGGCCTGGCGTTGTTCAGGATGAAACGGTTGATGTATACGTCTTCGGCGAAAAGCATGTGCCGCACGACTTCGAGCGCGTTCCACTCGTTCTCGGCCGGGCGGCGGCGCAACTGGGACGGGCTGCTCGCGCGCAATACGGCCCGGAATGCCGCGCGCACCGCATCAAGCCAACTGATAAGCGCCTTCACCTCGGTTGGGTTGAAGATATCGATACGCACACGCGCCCGCTCCGGCTCGCGCCGGTCGAGTTCGGCCTCGATCAATGGCTCGATGTTGACCCCCATGACGGTAAAACCCGTCAGGTTCGCGTCTTCGATCGCCATATTCTGCAGGTTGGCATCCCTGATCTTCGCTCCGGCGAAGTTGATATTGTTGAAGCTGGCGCCGGCCAGGTTGACGTTGTCGAACACAGCGCCGCCCAGGTTCACATCACGGAACTCTGCGCCGCCCATATCGGCATGCACGAAATGCTCATTCATTGTTGTGATCTCCTGTGACGCTAATAAGTCTGACCTCTGCGAGAGGTCAGACTTATTATGGGATGGATCTCTATTTCGCCAACGCGTGTTCGATGTATTCGATGGCTTTGGCGCTCTTGTCGCGCGATTGCAGGATGACCTCCGCCATCTGCCGGCGCACGGCTGGATCGACCATTGCCCTATGAGCCTGCGGGTTGCCGTTGCCGCCGGCCAGATCCCACGCCTTCCACATCAACTCGTGTTCACCGGCATAACACGCCGCCGCGTGCAGCAGGTCCTCCGCCATGTTGTAGTGCACGAAATCGATGGCCTCCTGCAGGAACAGCCCTCCGTACCAGCGCGCTTCCGCCACCGTGCCGACGGCGTCGTTGTGCACCATGTGATGCGCGCGCAGCGTGGTTTCATCGTGCGCAGGAAACTGGTCGTCGCGCTGGATGTCGGCCGCCCAGGCCTCATAGGCGGCCAGCCCGTTGGCGCGCTCGCTATATGCCTGCGGCGTCCCAGCCATCTGAACCATCCATTGCAGCGACTCGCGCACCACCTTGCCAAAGTCGGGGCGCTCCTTTCGCGCGCCCAGCACCGCCAGGCACAGGGTGTCCTTCACCCAATCGCGCTTGCGGAAATAGCCGGACGGCTCAAACTCCACGCCGGTATTGAAATCCGGGAAATTCTGGAAGAAGCTCCAGCCCAGGACGGCGCCGCCCGCATCGTCGTAGCCGTTGATGAGGGAAGGTTCCGGTGGTCCAATGACTCCAAATCCCAGCACCGGGCGACCTTCGCGCACGCTTTGCACAACGCGCGCCCTGAACAGCGCGCCATTGTCGCGGCCCGGCTCTTTGGTTACCCATTCATACGCATAGCCGGTCGCTTCAAATGCGCGGCGGAAGGGGGCGTCCGGGTCGCTGGACATATAGTGGATCGCCACATTGTCGCCCTGCCAGCCCTTGCCCCACGACAGGAATGAGGCGACGCCGGTCACGCCGATCAGAAATGCATAAGTGCAGTTCACTTTGCATTCCGGGGCGCGCGCCATACAGTGCTTGCAGCCGAAGTCCTTGTCATCCATGTACTCCAGCCAGGCGCGCAATACGGATGGAAAGATGATATCCTCCGGGCAGCGTTTGCCGCCCTCGTAGAAAGCCACGCGCGGCACGCCCTCAAGCACTGTGCGTATCTCCGCAGTGGGAGGTTGAGTGTGGTTTGTCATTGTTGTGCTCCTATGATCTGCAGTTACCTTCCAGTGTATGCCTACTCTAAAATGTTGCCAGCGCCGCCTCCAGAAGGGCGACGGCCTGTTCCTCGGTCGATTTCGCCTCGCGAACCAGTTGCGCGATGTCGCGGCGGCGGCGCGGATCAGCCCATTGCAGGCGCTCCTCGGCGGGCGCGCCGGTCCATGGCGCCATTTGCGCAGCCTGGCGCCACACGGCCGATTCACGCGCGTACAGTTCCGCGGCCTTCCATAAATGCGGTGCGCTGGGATGCGGCTGAGTCTGTTCGATCATCTGCTGCAGGAATGCCGATGCGGCGCGGCGCAGGTCGGTATTCAGCCAGGGCCCGTCATTGCTCACGGCATTGGCGTGAGCGGTCAGCACATCCAGGTTCCCGGCCGGGAAATCCTCATCGCGCTGCAGTGCTTCCGCCATGGCGTCGAAGGACGCCAGGCCGGAATAGGTATATGTCACCCCATCGGTCGCAGGTGTGGTCAGTGTCAGGCGCGGGGTGCGCGCAAGATGGATAGCCCATTCCAGCGTGTCGCGCAGCACCAGTTTCGGGGGCGGCGCGGTTTTCTTCGCGCCGATCAGTATCAGCCCGAAAATGTTGGCATACCAGTCTGGCTGAACGAACAATTCATTCGGGTTATCCTGGAAATAACTCCAGCCCAGCAACACCTCGCCGTTCTGGTCGTAGCCGGTGACAGTGCACACCTCCGGCGGACCGACGACACCGAAGGCCATCACCGGCACGCCGCGGCTGATGTGGTCCACAATGCGCTCGCGGTAATATTCCTTCGTGAACTGGTGCGGTCGTTCGTGCTCCGGCGCATAAGTATAGGCGTATCCCATGGCGTTAAAGGTGCGCCTGACCGGCTCCTCGCCGATGATGAGCAGGTCGCAGTTCCACATGGCCCAGGGCGGCGTCCAGTACATCATGAACGCACTGCCGCTGATGCCCATCACGTAGTCATTCGTGACCGGCTCGCCCAGGAAGCGCATGCAGACAGCCGTCGCCCCGGCAAAAGCCACGCTGGCGGTCTTTTCATATCCGCATTGTTCGACTCCATCCAATAGCACGCGCGCAGGCGCGTGTGTCGTAGTGTGTGTCATGTGTGCTCCTTTTAATATGACAGCGCGCTGCGCCTCAGCGCGTCGCGCTGTAATGTGCTGGCGTTACTCGATATGGTGCTGCAAGTGCATGACGTTGTTGGGCGATGCGCCGTCCTCGAAGTAGTAGTACACCTCGCGCGACTCCCAGGTTACGCGCAGGCCGGCTTTCTTGATGACGGTTTCCAGCGCATCGTAGCCTTTAGGGAGATTGGCCAGGCTGCCGCAATAAACGACCGACGCGCAATGATATGGCTCTACATGCGAAACGCTGGCTGCGCCCGCCGGCTGCGCGCCGGGCCGCACCACGAAGCCAACTTCCAGCCGGAAGCGCTCGCCGTTGCCCGGCGTCTCAATATAGCGCGCTACCATCGGCCCATCTTTACACACCTTGCCCTCATCAAGCGCGGCGTCCAGAATGGGGATCAACTCGTTGAACGTCTGCGGTATCTCCGCCATGGTGATGTCTTTGGCGACATGGAAGTAGTCGAAACCGCGCATCGTCTGCACGCGTATCTCACTGACAGTGTATTCTGGTTCCGCTACGATCAACGGCATGGTTGTTTCTGCAGTCTTGGAAAACTCCGACATGGTTATATCTCCTGATTGGATGCGCAACCTATCCCGATAGGTACTCATATGTCTGACTTCCCGGAGAAGTCAGACATATTCCGGGATAGGCGCTTACTTGGAACGCACCGGGAAATAAAGCTGACCGGATCGCCCTTCACGCACGGTCCTGGCGCATCACAAGCGCCCCGGCGTGTGCTATGGTTACCAGCCCATTATAGAACAAATGTTCTTGAGCGCCAATCGGCCAAAGGGCAGAGAGGACTTCCGTCTATGGTCTGGACGATAAACACCTCCGAGTTCTCGCAGAACTCGGAGGTGTTCTTCACAGGTTCTGCAGCATCAACTCGGCGTAGTCAAGCAGCGAATCGGCCAGTTGCAGGTCGGCGCGGCCGTTGCTCAGCGAGGTGCGCGCGGCATTCAGTTTCACCAGCGTGGCGTCCGCCTTCTCGATCTGTTGACGGATCGGCGCGATTCGGTCGGGGCGCTGCCTGTCGTCATCGGCGTGAACGGCGCGCCCGGTTTGCACGGCCTGTTCCAACCGCTCTTTGACTGCCTGTGCGTGTTCCTGTACCCGCTTCTGCTCGGCCAGGAATGCGTCGCGCTCCTGGTTGAGCCTGTCCATATAAGTCCGCGTGGTCTTCAGCAGTTTGACGCCGCTGTCGAGGGCGGCCTGGTACTCGCGCAACAGCGCGCCCGCCGGCAGTTGACTGATGCCGTTGATCCAGCGCTGGATGTTGGCTGCGAACTGAGGATCGACCAGCAGGTCGCGCGTCCCGTTGCCGCCCATCTCGCGCAACCCGCGCGCCAGCCCATCCAGCGTCCCGCGCAGCGACGCAATCTCTTTTATGGCGCTGTTGACGTCGGACTTGTACCGGCTGATGAAATCGCGCATCCGCACGAGTGTCAGGTTGGCCTCAATCTGCAGCGTCGAATAATCGGGGCGCGCTGTGGGCGGCTGGTCGTTCCTGTGGGCCAGTTCGTCGCGTTGCGCCTGAAAGCCGGCGACCGCAGCCAGCGCCGGCGCATCCCAGTTCTGCGCCGTCTGGGCGCATTCGGGCATCAACTGGTCGATCTGGCGCAGGTAGGTCTGGGCGCATTGTCTGTCGACGGCTTTGAGCGCCAGAATCTGTTCAGCCTGGTCGCAAGCCTGGTTTAGCTGAGTCAGCAACTGCACCGGGCGTTCCAGCAGTTTCTGCAGCGTCTCAAGCTGGCTTTCCCTGGGGTGGTTGACCTGCACGGCGATCAGGCGCCACTCGCTCTGCAAGTGGCTGCGCAGCGTAGCGAGCACATCGGGCGCGAGTTGTTGCTGATAGGCGGCATGGCTGGCCGCCAACTGGTCTGCCAGGTCGTCGGCGCGCCGCGCGGCCGCATCGATGGTCAATGGGTTGACCAGCGCATGGTTGGCATCGTAGGTCTGGGCAGTCCTGGCCAGTTCGCGCTGCGCCTGGGTAATCTGAATGATCTTGAGATCGAAGTCGCGTTTGAGCTGGTTCGCCTCGCTTAGCATCGCGAGATCCTCCGAGACGCGCAAGTCGTCCAGGTTGCGCACCAGGCTGCGCGCCGCCTGCATCAACGGTTCGCTGATGTCCATCTCGAAAGCCCGCGACAACGCAACGTGTTCGGTTTCGTAACTCGCCAGCAGACCATAAGCCTGGTTGTACAGATCAGCCGCCTTGCTCCGCCATAGCTTGACCTGGTCCAGCGTGTTGTGGAGCGCCTGGATGGAGATCGGCAACTGCTGCGCCTGTTCCAGCGCCTGGGGGTATTTGCGCGCCTGCAGCAGCGCGCTGACTTCGCCGAGTTGCTTGCGCGCTTCCAGCGCCCGCGACGCCAGCGCGGGGAAGGGCCCCTGCGCGCGCGACTCGCCGGCCAGCGCCTGCTCAAAGCGCGCGTACTGGCGCAGCGCAATCTGCAGGGCGTAGTTGGCATCCTGGGCTGTAGACGGACGCTGGCGCAGTTTGTTGTCAACCTCGTCCAGAATCTGCTTGATCTCCACGTACCAGCGGTATGCGTCCACTACATTCTGGCGCGGCGGATCATCGCTCGCCAGCAACGTCTCCATCACCATATCGAGCGACGTCGCAGCGCCCGCCAGCGACACGCCTTCGGTGATGAGGGGATTGGCTGACCCGGCCGCTTTCTGGCGCTGCGACTCCAGCTCAGCAGCGCGGCTGCGCAGTTCTTCGAACACGCGCTTCTGCTGGCGCCCCAGAACGGCGATCTCGGAGTCGATGGCAGCCAGCGTCAGGCGGGCCTTGCGCACCTGTCCCAGCAGCGACGCCACGCGGCGGATATCGGCTGCATGATGGATCCATTTCGACAACTCGGACAGCGGCGGCAGGATGAGAAAGACATCCGACGGCTGGCGCTGCCGGATTTCGCGGCGGCTGCAATGGTCTGCCATGGCGACGGCCTGCCCGGCCTGTTCATAGCCAGTCTTTACTGTTTTGCGCGCGCGGGCGACCGGGTCGGCATAGGGTGGGCTGTCGATCTGGGTGGCGCTGTTGAAGTAACGGTTGGCGCCCGCCAGGTGCTGCTGCCAGGTGACGGCCAGTTCGGCCAGTTCGCGCGCCTCCTGACGCCAGCGCGCCTCGGACTTGTGCGCGTAACGCAGCGCAGCCCACATGACCAGCGTCCAAAGAACGTAGAAAGCCAGAATGCCGATGAAGATGATGATTATTTTCTCTAAGTCAGTCATGCCAAGCGTCCTGGTGCGCGAAATCCATCCTGATCAGGCCTGCCTTTATTTTACCCATATCCATAACTTGTGCGGTGATGTTAAGATAACGTTTCGCGCCTCGTAGGCGCGACGCGCACCTAATAGGAAAAACAAAAATGGCAATGCAAGACTTTCAATTGATCGCAGAGCGGTCGATCCCGGAGATCAACACGCGCGCGAAGCTCTACCGGCATGGCGCATCGGGAGCGCAGTTGCTGTCCATGGAGAATGATGACGAGAACAAAGTGTTCGGCATCAGCTTTGCTACGCCGCCTGCCGACTCGACCGGCGTCTCGCACATCATGGAACACTCCGTTCTGTGCGGGTCGCGCAAGTATCCCGTCAAAGAGCCGTTCGTCGAGTTGATCAAGGGCTCGCTCAACACGTTCCTGAACGCGTTCACCTATCCGGACAAGACCTGCTACCCGGTGGCGAGCCAGAACCTGCAGGATTTCTACAACCTGATCGATGTCTATCTCGATGCGGTGTTCTACCCGCGCATCACACCCGACATCCTGATGCAGGAGGGCTGGCACTACGAACTTGAAAGCCCCGATCAGGCCATGACGTTCAAAGGCGTTGTGTTTAACGAGATGAAGGGGGCGTATAGCTCGCCCGATAACCTGCTCGGTCGATACGTGCAGCAGTCGCTCTTCCCGGACAACGCCTACGGCGTCGATTCAGGCGGCGACCCGCGCCATATCCCCGACCTGACTTACGCGCAGTTCAGGAAGTTCCACGATACCTACTACCACCCAGCCAACTCGTTTATCTACTTCTATGGCAATGACGACCCGGCGAAGCGTTTCGAGATCGTGCAGGGCTACCTGAAGGACTTCCAGCGCATCGATGCCGATTCGCATATCCGCCTGCAGCAATCTTTCAGCGAGCCGCGCCGTCTGGTGTTCAGCTATGATGCCGGCGAAGAGGCTGCGGAAGGGGAGCCCGGCAGGAAAGGCATGCTGTCCGTCAACTGGATGCTGTCGGAGAACGGCGACGTCGAGGCGACCCTCGCGCAGAGCATCCTGTCGCACGCGCTGATCAGCACGCCCGCCTCGCCGTTGCGCAAGGCGCTGATCGACTCCGGCCTCGGCGAGGATGTCACCGGCGGGCTGGAGGATGAACTGCGCCAGATGGCGTTCTCGGCGGGGTTGAAGGGCATCGCCCCTGACGATGCGGGCAAGGTCGAGGAACTGATTCTGCACACGCTGGCTAGGATCGCCTCCGGCGGCATCGACCGCGACATGCTGGAGGCATCGCTCAACACGATTGAGTTCCGCCTGCGCGAATACAACACCGGCTCTTTCCCGCGCGGGCTGGCGATGATGCTGAGCGCCCTGGCGCCCTGGCAGCACGGCTCCGACCCGCTCGTGCATCTGGCGTTCGAGGCGCCGCTTCAGGCGATCAAGCAGAAGCTGGCCGCCAATCCCAGATACTTCGAAGAGCTGGTTCAGCAATCCTTCCTCAACAACACCCACCGCACCACGGTGCTGCTCAGGCCCGACCCCGATGTGCGCGCGCAGGCTGAGGCGGAAGAACGCGCCCGCCTGGACAGCGCCCGCGCCGCCATGAACGAAGCGGATGTGGCGCGCGTCATCGAGGAAACCCGCTTGCTCAAACAGAAGCAGGCGACGCCCGATACGCCCGAGGCGCTCGCGACAATCCCGCGCCTGAAGCTGGCCGACCTCGACAGGAAGAACAAACAGATTCCACTGGAAGTATCCGACCTGCAGGGCGCGCGGTTGCTCTATCACGACCTGTTCACCAATGGGATCACTTACCTGGACCTAGGTTTTAACCTGCGGGCGCTGCCGCAGCAGTATCTGCCGTATGTCACGCTGTTCGGGCGGGCGCTGCTGGGGCTGGGCACGCAGAGCGAGGACTTCGTCAAGTTGTCGCAGCGCATCGGGCGTAAGACCGGCGGCATCCGCAGCGCAAGCTACACCGCGACGGTGCAGCACACCCCCGACGCCGCAGCCTGGTTGTTCCTGCGCGGCAAGGCGACGGTGGCGCAGAGCGGCGAGATGCTCAATATTCTGAAAGACGTGCTGTTGACGGCGAAACTCGACAACCGCGAGCGCTTCCGCCAGATCGTGCTGGAGGAGAAAGCCGGTCAGGAAGCCGGCCTGGCGCCGGGAGGGCATCGCGTGGTCAACATGCGCCTGCGGTCGCGCTTCTCTCAAGCGGATTGGGCCGGCGAGCAGATCGGCGGGTTGAGCTACCTGTTCTTCCTGCGCCGCCTGGCCGAGCAGATCGATACAGACTGGCCTGCGGTGCTGGCGAACCTGGAGTCGATGCGCGACTGCCTGCTGAGTCGCGGCAATGCGCTGGTGAATATCACGCTGGATCGCGCCAATTGGGAAACCGTCCAGCCGGCGTTGGCCGATTTCGTGGCGCAATTGCCCGCCGCGCCGGCCGCAATGATCGCCTGGACCTATGAAGCTGCCGCCGCGCCGGAAGGGCTGACCATCCCCGCGCAGGTGAACTACGTGGGCAAGGGCGCGAACCTCTACAAGTTCGGTTACAGGCTGCATGGCTCCATTCTCGTGATATCCAACCTGCTGCGCACTACGTGGTTGTGGGAGCGCGTGCGCGTGCAGGGCGGCGCTTACGGCGGTTTCTGCCTGTTCGATCACCGCTCCGGCGCCTTTTCGTTTGTGTCCTACCGCGACCCCAACCTGCTGGGCACGCTGGACAACTACGACAACGCCGGCGCTTTCCTGCGCGAAGTGGAATTGAGCGAGGACGAGGTCACCAAGTCCATCATCGGCGTTATCGGCGAACTGGATGATTACCAGTTGCCCGACGCCAGGGGTTATACCTCGATGCTGCGCCTGCTGTCTGGCGACACCGAGGAAGGCCGCCAGCGCCTGCGCGACGAAGTGCTGGCCACGACGGCCGCCGACATCCGCGCCTTTGCGGATGTGCTGGAACTGCTCAAACAGAACGGGCAGGTGGTGGTGCTCGGTTCCGAGCAGGCCATCAATGCGGCGAACACCGAGCGCCCTCTGGGCTTGCAGGTTTCCAGGGCGCTGTAAGGAAGCAAACCAACACCTCCGAGTTCTGGCAGAACTCGGAGGTGTAAACCAACTTACGGTTCCTCCTTCGTGGCCGCTGCAGGGGGCTGGCAGAAGTCGTCATGTGAGCCTGCGATTCAGTTCGGTATACTACGATGGTGCGCACGGCGATACGCATGCTGGTTGGGCTGGTTGTGTTGGGGTTGGCTTTGGCATGCCCGGATTCAGGCCAACCGCGCGCTGCTGCAAGACAGACTCCCGCTTCACAGACTCCCGATTTACAGACTCCCGGTTTTTACAAAAAACCGGGAGTCTCAGCATATACGCCACCCAGCCTGGGCGGTTGCCCGATGTTTCCCGCCAACAACGTGTGGAACACGCCGGTCGACGGCCTGCCGGTAGATGCGCGCTCTGACGCGTATGTCAACGCGATGGGTGCAACTTCCAGTGCGCACGCCGACTTCGGTTCGGGCACGTGGGACGGCGGCCCCATCGGCATCCCATTCGTCGTCGTGCCGTCGACGCAGGCAATGGAAACAATCACCTTTACGGATTACGGCGACGAAAGCGATCCCGGTCCCTATCCAATCCCGGTCAATGCGCCGGTCGAGTGGGGTTCAGATCATCATGTGCTGGCGCTGCGGCAGGGCGAGTGCAGACTGTATGAACTGTATAACGCCAGCGCCAATGGCGACGGAACCTGGGACGCCGGTTCAGGCGCGGTGTTCAGCATGACGCTGAACGGTCCGTTCCGCCCGGCGGGGTGGACATCGGCGGATGCAGCCGGGTTGCCGATCCTGCCGGGACTGGCGCGTTACGATGAAGTCGCCGCAGGCGAGATCGACCACGCGCTGCGCTTCACGTCTGGCGCCACGCGCGCCGCCTACGTATGGCCGGCGCGCCATCAGGCTCCCTATAACAGCGGAACAGACTCCCCGCCGATGGGTCAGCGCTTCCGCCTGAAGGCATCCTTCGCTATTGACGGGCGCTTTTCCGCCCAGACGCAGGTGATCCTGCGCGCGTTGAAGAAGTACGGCATGATCCTGGCGGACAACGGCACGTCGTGGTACATCAGCGGCGCGCCGGACGCAGGATGGGACAACGATGCGCTGCACCAACTCGATACCTATGTGCGCGGCGCCGACTTCGAGGCAGTGGACGAGTCCAGCCTGATGATCTCGGCGGACTCGGGGCAGGTGTGGGGTCATATCTGGATGCCCCGCGTGATACGGTAGAGCAGATTCAAGATTCCCGGTACACTTTATATGAGGCCATGATCGGCCCCGGTGGCTGCGTGTGGGCGTGAACCGCCCGGAACTGGGCAAGCCTATGAAACGGTTTGTTTACATTCTGCTGCTCATGTTATGCGTGGCTGTGGGCATACTGGTGATCACCATCGTTGGATCAATGAACCCATCGCAACAGACCACGCTGAATGCCTACCTGCGGTATTATGCGCCGTCCGAACCGGGGCTGCGGGTGCTGCAGTCGGTGCGCGCGCTCAGGCCGACGTTATTCACGCCCGAGATGAGCGGGCTGGTGTTTGGCGTGACCAGCCATTACTACGTCGATGTGCCCCCCTCAAGCGGTTGGATAGCGGGCAGACCGCTGCCGTATCCGCCCGAGCAGATGTACTGCACGGTGCTGGAATCGAGCCGTGGGCAGTCGGTGGTCTTTGTGGCGCTGCACGGCGATGACTACAACGCCGACTGGCTGGTACACCAGTCTCGCGCGCCCTGGCCGAGTGGGGAGTTGAACGCGCAACTCGCAAGCGTGGGGTGCCAGTTCAAGCCGTGAGGGCGCAGACGGCAGTTGCCTGTGTTGCCGTGGGTAGTATTTTGCTCTATGTAAGTCGCCAGGAATTCATTCGACTTTTCGCCGTGCGAGAGCGTGCAATCCCGGCTTCAGCCTAATGTCACTAAGAAATGACAGCCACCGCCTTTGTGACATCGACGACAAGCTTCGCGCGAGCATCGGCACGGCTGCCCTTAAGGACAGGAAAGACAACGGGGCGACGGCGTGTGGCGCGAGGCTCG
>JAMCQN010000021.1 GCA_023382055.1 Chloroflexota bacterium | reverse complement strand
GACGCGCGTCTGGGAGTATTTCCAACATCGAGTCCTGTTGCGTGTCTTACTCGTTGCCGCAGTGCTTTTGACCACACAATCCGATGTCGCCCAGGCATACGGCCGCGAAGCCATACTGGACCGGATACTGATCGGCAAAGAGTTTGACTTTGTCGGATGGGAACTCAGCGCATCGCTCGCCAAGGTGGGTTACGCCATCACGATGCCGCAAAACGGCATGACCGACGCTGATCGTATTTTGCTTGCCAAAGCGTATATGCGCCTCGTGGGGCAGTATCAAAGTCTGGAAGACAAGATCAATCAGATCTACATCGATCCCTCGGTGAGCGACCCGGCTACAGCCAGCGCCAGCCTGCGCGCGCAACGCGATCAATTGCGCGCCGAGATCGATGCGAGACAGAACCTGGCCGAAGCGATCATGCAGGAGCAGGTGGAGAGCGTCCTGCGCGACGAGGGTTTTGCCGTGGGCGGCCAGGTGCTGCCGCCGCTGCGCTTCCGGTTCACGCCACTGCCTTATGTGATCATCATCTCTCGGCGCGACAAGATCGAGCGCATCGACCAGCGCGAACTGACCACTCGCCTGACAGTGGATCAGTTTGACGGCATCGAGAACGCTGTGGATAAACGCCTGAATGTGTCGTCACTGGTGACGCCAATCGGCGGACTGGGCGCATACCCAACCATGTTGCCCGAGACGTCGTCGTTGGACTACACTCTTGAGACCGCCGCGCATGAATGGACACACAACTACCTGCTGTTCAGCTACGTGGGAATGCACTATGAAGACGATCCCGTCGCGCGAATCATTAACGAGACGACCGCGGTGATCGTGCAGCAGGAAATCGGGCGGCGTGTGATGGAGCGTTATTACCCCGAGCTGCTCCCGCCGCCGCAGCCGGCGCAGCCACAGCCCAGCACCCCTTCCACCAGCCAGCCGCCGGCGTTCGATTTCAACAAGGAGATGCGCCAGACGCGCGTGCACACGGATGAGTTGCTGGCTGCCGGGAAGATTGACGAAGCCGAAGCGTATATGAATCAGCGGCGCATCATATTCGTACAACACGGCTACCAGATCCGCAAGTTGAATCAAGCCTATTTCGCCTTTTACGGGGCTTACAATGCCGAACCGGGCGGCGCGCCAGCGGCGGGCAAAGACCCCATCGGCCCGGCTGTGCAGGCGTTGCGCCAGCACAGCGCGTCGCTGGGCGACTTCGTGCGCGCCATCGCCACCGTGCACACACTGGCCGATGTGCAACGGTTGGCGAGGGAATAGCATAAACCTCACGGGTCTCAAAGACCTGTGAGGTTTATGTCAAGTCACCTCAACAACACCGTAATAATCACCTGCGCCGCGACAATCTTCACGATCATCGCCACAGGGTAGACGGCGGCGTAGCCGATATTCGGCAGGTCGTTGCCGGCCTGCTCCAGCGCAAACCCCAGCACCGCCGGCTGTGTCTGCATGCCCGCCAGCATACCTACGAGCAGCCCCATCGGAATCTTGAGCAGTTTGTAACCCGCCCACAACATAGCCAGCGCCGTCAGGCAGGTGATCAGCGCGCCGGCGGCGAAGATTACCAGCCCGCCGCCCTGCGATAACATGCTGACGAAGGCGTAACCGGCGCGCGTGCCCACCGCAGCCAGAAAGAGGATCAGACCGATCTGGCGCAGCAGCAGGTTGGCGCCATACGGCAGGCTCCACACGATCGGTCCGGTGCGTCCCACCGCGCTGAGGATCAGCGCGACGATGAGCGGTCCCCCGGCAAAACCCAGCTTGAGTGTCACACCGCCCGGTAGAGGGATGGGCAGGATGCCCAGCAACAGGCCAAACGTCAGGCCCACATCCATGCGCTGGCGGTGGCACACCACGCGCACGCGGTCGCCCGGTTCCAGCACCATATTGCCCTGCGCCAGCATGTCCACATCGCCGCGCCGAACGCGTGTGACGATGGCGCCGAACTGCTGTTGTAACTCCAAGTCTCTCAGTCGCCGTCCGGCTACACGCGGATTGGAGACAAAAATACGGCGCGGCTCGAACTCACTGACGTCGTATTCCAGGCGTTGCGCGCTGGCCTCGCCCAGGCAGTCGGTCACTTTGTCCAACTCGTCAAGCGCCCCGACTGCGCTGACCAGGTCGCCTTGCTGAAGCCGTACCTGCCCGCTGGCAAGTGATAGCTGGTCGCCGCGCTTGATGCGCCCTAAAATGACCTCCCACCCGCAATTGCGCGTCAACGCTTCTATCGTCTGGTCTGCGACATCCGCGTGTGTGACGAGGATTGTGCGGTTGTGCAGCGCCTCATTCGACACGCCGTACTCGCGCAGCGCCGCGACCTCGCCTTTATAGTTCACCTTCCAGATGCGCTGCAGCACATAAATCGCCAGTAACATGCCGATGACGCCCATCGGATAAGCCACCGAGTAACCGACCACCGGCTCCAGGGCTAACTGATCGGACAGACTCTGCGGCGCGACGCCTTTGACATATTCCAGTACAGCCGCCAGTGCGGGTGTATTGGTCAAGCTGCCGGTGAACAGGCCCGCCGTGAATGTCGGCTTGATGCCCAGTGCGGCAGCCAGCGCGACGGTCAGGACCGCTGCCAGCAGTATGACCGCGATGACAAGCAGGTTATCGCGCAGCCCGGCGCGGCGGAACGAGGCAATAAAGCCGGGGCCGCTGCTCAGCCCCACGGCGTAGACGAATAAGGCCAGGCCCAGGGTGTAGATGATCTCGGG
>JAMCQN010000130.1 GCA_023382055.1 Chloroflexota bacterium | reverse complement strand
GAGCGACGCGCCGAATGCGGCAGGGTGCCGTAGCGCAGATACAGCGCGGGCAACACGATCATGTTGAGCACCGTCGAGCTGAGTAGCCCGTACAGGATCACGATCGCCATGGGCGCCTGGATCTCACTGCCCGGCTGGCCCGTGGACAACGCCAACGGCACCAGCGCCAACCCAGCGGCCAACGCCGTCATGGTGATCGGCACCAGACGCTCCAGCGCGCCCCGGCGCACCTGCTCCACGGGATCGGTGACGCCTTCCTCCCTGGCGAGATGGTGGATGTGGGCGATCAGCATCACACCGTTGCGGGTGGCGATGCCGAATAGCGTGATGAAGCCGATGATGGATGCCACGGACAGCACGCCACCCGACACCCACACGCCCAGCACGCCGCCGAACAGCGCCAGCGGCAGGTTCAGCATGACCAGCAGCGCATCCCGGCCCGAGTTGAACACCAGGTTCAACAGCAGGAAGATGCCCACGATCACGACACTGCCCAGCATCAGAAGCGTTCGCGTAGCCGATGCGGCGCTTTCAAATTGACCGCCGTACTCGATGTAGTAGCCGGCCGGCAGTGCGATGTTGGCTTCGATCCGCTGGCGCGCATCCTCGACCACGCTGTTCAGATCGCGGCCGGCGACGTTGGCCATGACCACGATCCTGCGTTGCACGTTCTCGCGGCCAATCTGATTCGGGCCTCTGTCGCGCTCGACCCTGGCCAAGGCCGACAACGGCACGCGCGCGCCATCGGCCGTCGCGATCTGGAGCGATCGCATGGTCTCTATGCTGTCGCGGGCCGAGTCCGGATAGCGCACCACCAGATCGAAGTTCGCATTGCCCTCAAGAATACGTGAGACCGTGGTGCCGAAGAAGGCGCTCTCAATGACATGGCTGACTTCACGCACGGTCAGGCCATAGCGGGCAATGGCGGCCCGGTTGAAGTCGATGGTGACGAACGGAACCTCCGCCTGCTGTTCCAACGCGACATCGACAGCGCCCGGCACCGCCGCGACCTGATCCTCGATCTGCGTGCCGATCCGGCGCAGCTCATACAGGTCTTGTCCAAACAGCTTGATGGCGATGTTGGCGCGGGTTCCCGACAGCATGTGGTCGATGCGGTGCGATATGGGCTGGCCGATGACCACGTTGGCGCCGGCGATGCCGGAGAATTCGCTGCGCAGATGGGCCAGCAACGCCGCCTTGCTGCGCTCCGCCATGGCGAGCGTCACTTCGATCTCGGAGGCATAAATCTCCTGGGCGTGCGGGTCCAGCTCGGCGCGCCCGGTGCGGCGCCCGGTGGCCACCACTTCCGGCTGTGCCAGCAGGACGGCCTCGACGCGGCCGGCAAGCGCATCCGACTGCTCCAGCGCAGTGCCCGGCAAGGTGACGACGTTGACGGTGAGGCTGCCTTCGTTGAAGTCGGGCAGGAACGCCCGCCCCGTCGCCGCCAGCGCCAGCGCGGTCGCCACCACACCGATGATCGACAGCAAGGTCACCATCCGCCAGCGCGGCAGGACGGCATCCAGCACCGGCGCGTAAGCGCGCTTGATCCACTGCGACACCTTGGATTCGCGCACCTCGCGCACCATCTTGGATTTTCCCAGGAACAGGCTGCACAGTACCGGCGTCACGGTGATGGCAACCACCGTCGATGCCAGCATGGCCACCACATAGGCGAAGCCCAGCGGCTGTATCAGGCGTCCCTCCACGCCCACCAGGAAAAATATCGGCAGTGTGACCAGTACGATGATGAGGGTGGTGAACACCATGACGTTCTGTATTTCGCGCGTTGCACCATAAACCACGGCCAAGGTGCCGCGCCGCTCGGCTTCTGGCAAAGACGCATTGATCCGCAGGCGCCGCGAAATGTTCTCAACCACCATGATCGCGTCGTCCATCAGCACGCCCAACGCGATCACCATGCCGCCGATGGTCATGGTGTTGATGCCAATACCGGCCGCCTTCATCGCCAGAATCGAGGCGACCAGCGACAGCGGAATCGCCGTCAGGGTGATCGCGGTGGCGCGGGCGCTGAACAGGAACGCAAAGACAATCGCGATCACCAGAATCACGCCATCGCGCAGCGCGACGCCGAGATTGCCAATGCTGACTTCGATGAAATCGGCTTGCCGGAACAGGTTGCCGCTGATGCTCATACCTGTCGGCAAGGTCGCCTGAATATCGGCGAGCGCCGCGTCGATGGCCTGAGTGAGCGCCAGCGTGTTGGCGCCGGGCTGCTTCTGGATGCCGAGGACCACCGCAGGCTCACCATTGTGGCTGGCGGTGCCGCGCTTGGGCGCCGGCCCGATGCGCACATCGGCCACATCGCGCACCAGCACCGGGCGGCCGCCTCTGTCCGCCACGAAGACGGCACCGATGTCGTCAATATCCCGCACCCTGCCGCGACCGTGGATCAGGAACTCCTGACTGTTCTCGACATAGAAACCGGCGGAGGTGTTCTCATTGCTGCCAGCGACCGCCTCCATCAGGCGGTCGAGCGTGACGTTGAATGCGGCCATGCGCATCGGGTCGGCTACCACCTGGAACTGGCGGGTATCGCCGCCATTGGGAATGACTTCGGCCACACCCGGCACCGCCAGCAGGCGCCGCCGTAGCACCCAGTCGGCCGTCGTCTTGAGTTCCATCGCGTCATGCCGATCCGAGTGCAGCGCGATGAACATGATCTCGCCCATGATCGACGTGATCGGCGCCAGGGTCGGCTCGGGCAAGTCCGGGGGCAACTG
>JAMCQN010000135.1 GCA_023382055.1 Chloroflexota bacterium | reverse complement strand
AAGTCTGACATGTTCATCATCAGCTACCCCGTATTCCTCAGCCCGCTGCTCACCCCGTTGATTGTCAACTCGATCACTGCGCGCAGCATATCGAGGTCGTCGCCAGTTACCAATCCCTGATCTCCGATCTCCAATCTCTGATCTCTAATCTCTTCCTGTCTGCGCAACCGTTGCAGCATCTCCACCTGGATGTAGTTTAACGGATCGACGTAGGGATTGCGCAATTGAATGGAACGTTGCAGCACCGGCTCGTTGTCCAGCAGTTGTGACTGGCCGGTGATGCACAAAATGGCCTGGCAGGTTTGCTCGAACTCCGCCTTGATCACGCTGAAGATGCGCGTTCGCACGGCCTCGTCTTCCACCAGCGACGCGTATAGCTCGGCGATATCCATATCGGCTTTGGTCAGGCTCTGCTGCGCGTTGTCGATCATAGTCTGGAAGAACGGCCAGTTGCGGTACATCTCGGCCAGCAGGTCGCACCCGCCCGACCGGGCATCGCCGATCATGTCGTCCAGCGCGCTGCCCAGACCGAACCAGCCCGGCAACACGAAGCGGCTCTGTGTCCACGAGAAGACCCACGGGATCGCGCGCAGATCGCTGACGGTGCGCGTCCGCCTGCGGTAGGCCGGGCGCGAGCCGAATTTCAATCCGCCGATCTCCGCGATCGGCGTGGCTGCCTGCCAGAACGGGATGAAGTCCGGGTCGTCGTGCACCAGCGCTTTGTAGGTTGCATAACCGGCATTGGCCATGCGCTCCATCGCGTCGCGCCATGTTGCGGGGACGCTGGCTTGCTGCTGCGCTGTGTGCGCGGCCAGCAGCACGCCGTAGGCGACCTGTTCGAGCGTGCGGTGCGCGATGTCGACGTCATGGTAGCGCGTGGACAGCACCTCGCCCTGTTCGGTAATGCGGATATGCCCGCTGCGCACGCCGAGCGGCTGCGCCAGAATGGCCTTGGCCGCCGGCCCGCCGCCGCGCGCGATGGTGCCGCCGCGCCCGTGGAACAGCGTCAGATCGACGGCTGATTCCTCGCAGACGCGCACGATCGACTCCTGCGCCTTGAACAGCGCCCAGTTGGCCGTGACATAGCCGCAGTCCTTGTTGCTGTCCGAATAGCCCAGCATGACCATCTGGCGCATGCCGTGCGACTGCAGGTGCTCTTTGTAATGCGGATGATCGAATATGGCTTTCAGGATGACAGGCGCGTTGTCGAGGTCCTGCAGCGTCTCGAACAGCGGCACGATATCCAGGTTGGCCCGGCACCAGCGCATCATCAGCAGCGCCTCCAGCACGTCGGAAAGATCGTCGGTCATGCTGATGACGTACACGCCCATCACCTCCGTGCTGTAACGGCGCGCGGCCTCGCGCGCCAGCATCAGCGGCTCCAGCACGTTGCGTGTTTCATCGCTCAGCGAACCGATCCGATCCAGCACGCTGCGGCTGGGTTGCGCCAGCGCCTCGTCTAGGACGGCGACCTTGGCGGCTTCGTCCAGTTGCTCGTAGGCGCCGGACAGTTTCAACTGCGCCAGCACCTCGGCGACCGCGCGTTCGTGCCAGGCCGAATGCTGTCGCAAGTCGAGTCGCGCCACATGCAGCCCGAAGACGTCCAACTGCCGGCGCAGGCTGCTCAACTCACCGTCGATGAGAACGGCGCTGCGCCCCTGCCGCATGCTGTCTGTGATGATGTCGAGCGTCGTCGAGACATTGGCGGCGCTGGGCACGGGCGCGACGGGCAGCGGCAACGAGAGCGTGGGCGAGAGCGCCAGGCTGGGCGTCGAGTAGAACGGGTAAAGCGGCCGGCTGATCGTCTCCTGGCGCGCGTCGGTCAGTTGCCCCGACAGACCGGCCATCACGGCGCGATACGGCTCGTTGGGGTAGCGGTTGACCAGCGCGCGCACGTGGCTCGAACCCTGCTGGTAGGCGTTGATCAGCCCGTCGATCTCCGGCGCTATCGTGTCGCGCCGGCGCGAGATGGACAGCCGGCGCGACCACTCGTGCGTGGCCTCGCTCAGTTTATCCAGCGCCAGGCGGCGGTGCAACTGCAGCGTCTCCGCGGTCACCTGCACGGTCACGTTGGGATTGCCGTCGCGATCCCCGCCGATCCACGAGCCGAAGGTGAGCCAGCGCGTGGGCGCGCGCAGGCCGGGATAACAGGCGGCCAGCGCCTGCTCCAGGTCTTCCTGCAGGCGCGGGATCGTCTCCCATACCGTGGTGTCGAAATACCACAACCCGGTGCGCACTTCATCCGTCACGGCCGGCTGCACGCTGCGCGAGCGATCCGTCAACCACAAGGACGCAATCTCGCGGCGGATTGCGGCGTCCAGCGTGGAATGGCGGACCAGCGACGTGGGCGACTCGCCATCCAATTGCTGCTCGTCCGATCTGAGCAGCGTGGCCAGCCGGCGCAGTTTCGAGAGCACCGTGCGGCGCTTCGATTCCGTGGGATGCGCGGTAAACACCAGCTCGATAGAGAGTTTATCGAGAAGCTGCTGCATCTGCTGCGGCGTCACGCCCAGTTCTTTCAGTTCGACGATGGCGGCTTCAATCGACTCGCGCACGATCGGGCCGTTGGCCGCGATGTGCGCGGCGCGACGCCGGCGCAGGATGTTGGTGCGGTAGTTCTCCTCTGCCAGGTTGACCAGTTCGAAATAGGTGGTGAACGCCATCGCCATTTCGTAGGCGTCGCCGGCGTTCAACTGGCCGGTCGCGGCGCGCAACTGCTCCGTCGCGCCGGCCTCTCCGCCCCGGCTGGCCTTGGCCAGCAGGCGGATGCGTTCTTCCATGTCCAGGATGGCGGGCCCTTCGAGGGTGGTGATCACTTCGCCCAGGGCGTTGCCCAGACGGCGAATCTGGCTGGCTAGCGCGTCCAGGTTGTGGTCGGCAGGGGGGTGCGTGTTCATTGGATGCTATCTTACCAATGTCATTGGTCTCAAGCCACTTATGCTCTCGCCAGTCAGTCATCTCGGTCGATGATTAGCCCCGCCACATTTACCCTAAAAGGACGATAATAAGGCTTCGTAGCCCTGCCTGCTGGGAGGGCTTCCAATTTCAACTGGAACACGATTACGGGGTGAGTGTGATCCATGCCGCCAACTGCAATTTCGGGTAATACACTTTTCTATGGCGATAACCTGCCGATCCTGCGCGAGCATATCCCCAGCGAAAGCGTTGACCTGGTCTACCTCGATCCACCGTTTAACAGCAACCGCTCCTATAGCGTGCTTTTTCGGGACGAGCAGGGCGCGGAATCACCAGCGCAGATCCAGGCCTTCGACGACACATGGCACTGGAATCAACAGACCGAAGCGGTCTACACCGAACTGGTGACAGAAATTAATGGGCAAGTTGGCGCGGTAATTGGTGCGCTTCGCCAGGTGATCGGGACGAACCAGATGATGGCGTACTTGGTGATGATGGCTGTGCGGTTGGTAGAGATGCATCGCGTGCTGAAACCGACCGGTAGCATGTACCTGCATTGTGATCCAACGGCGAGTCACTACCTGAAGATCGTGCTGGATACGATTTTCGGTCCCGAGAAATTCCGAAACGAGATCATTTGGCAGCGCTCCGCTCCAAAGAGCCATGCCTTCACACGGTACCCGTCAACTCATGATGTTCTGCTCTTTTATGGGAAGGGAGATATTCTGACTTGGACTACCACCTATGTTGGGCATCGTGAAGAGTACATTGAGTCTCACTATGCCAACACAGAACCCGAAACCGGTCGGCACTATACCTTGGGCGACCTTCTGAACCCAAACAAGGATAGGCCCAATCTCACCTACGAATTCCCGCCAGGAAGTGGTCGTGTGCGTGTTTGGCGATGGACAAGGGAACGCATGATGGAAGCGTGGCAGGAAGGTCGTGTCATTATTCCAAAGGAAGGTGGTGTACCACGTTATAAGCGTTATCTGGATGAGATGCAGGGAACTCCTGTTACAAGTGTCTGGACAGACATTCCCCCAATCAACTCACAAGCTGCTGAACGACTTGGTTATCCAACCCAAAAGCCACTCGCCCTGCTCGAACGCATAATCAACGCCAGCAGTAACCCGGGCGACGTCGTGCTTGATCCATTCTGCGGCTGCGGGACAGCGTTGGCTGCCGCGCAGAAGCTGGACCGACAATGGATCGGTATCGACATTACCCACCTGGCCATTGCGCTCAACAAATACCGCCTTGAGCAGATGTTCCCTGGCATCCACATGAAAATCGTCGGCGAGCCGGTGGATCTCGGCGCGGCGCAGCAACTCGCGCACGATGATCGTTATCAGTTTCAGTGGTGGGCGTTGTCGCTGGTGCGAGCGCGCCCGCTGGGCGGTGAGATTGGTAGCAAGAGCGGTAAGAAAGGTAGTGACCAGGGTATCGACGGTTTGATCAACTACATCGATGACAACAGCAGTAAGCCCAAACGCGCGCTGGTGCAAGTAAAGAGCGGTCACGTCAAAGTTGGCGATATCCGCGATCTGGTCGGCACGCTCGAACGTGAGAAAGCGCAGATAGGCGTGTTTATCACGCTCGAAGACCCGACGCAGCCCATGATCACCGAGGCGGCTGCCGCCGGCTTCTACCACTCGCCAGGTTGGGGCCAGGATTATCCCCGCGTGCAGATACTGACAGTTGCGGAACTGCTCGCCGGCGCACCCGTGCAAATGCCCCCGCCATTCGGGACGTTTAAGCAGGCGCCAAGGTCAAAGCCTGACTCACAAGGTGCGCAGGGAGAGCTGGCATTTTAACGTTATGAAAGCCCCTGAGCAGCAGCCATCTAAATTGGATTGGCCTAACTAACTTACCTGGCAGAAAATTGATAGCAACTGCGATTGCTATCGTCTCTGCACTGTTAAGCAGCGCCGGTTACTTTGTTGCCCCATATGTTGCAAGTACTTCCGCGCTGACTATTGTTCAAATCGGGCTGGCAATCATCTTTGCGGTCTGCCTGGTTATTTTTGCAACGATGTATGCAATACCAGTATCTGTTGTGGCTATTCAACGGATCCATACATATCATGCACTATGGCAAAACATGGTCAGATTGAGCGATTCTTTCAATGCAGCGAATAACCGGCTAGTCGAACTAGCCAGCAGGCAAATGCACGTAGAGATTAGCAGGATTATGTGTGATCGACATGTTTATATCGTAATGCTCAAGCAGCACACCTTAGATTTGACAATTGGCGATCGTTTGTGTGTATATGACAATCAGGATTATGGTCTGATGGGTGATTTCGTGGTTGTCGAAGAGACAACAAGCGAATACTTTGCTCGGCATACTTTTTTAGATCCAGTCTGGTATGGATACCTTATAGCAAAAGGAGAGCACGATATGTTCCCTCCGCCATATATGAAAGCCATCCTTATTACTGATGGAGCTGCACAATGACACAACAGAAACTTGAAGGTAAGGTAGCCGTGATCGTCAGCGAGCGCGAGCTGGTTATAAATATCGGCAGTCGCGATAACGTATTAGAAGGTATGAAGTTCAAGATTATGGCAGACCAACCTGTAATCGTTACCGATCCCGTTACGGGTGTAGAACTGGGACGGTTTGAACGCGAGAAGGTACGGGTTAAAGCAACTAGAGTTTACGAAAAATTCACGATTTGTCGGACTTATCGAGTAACCAAAACATATTCATCGGTGGCGAACTTAGCGATTGGGCTAGGTCGCGACAGTGAATATGAGACGCTGAGAGCAGACAATAAAGACTATATTCCACCGCTGGAAGAAAAGGAGAGTTTTGTAAAAAAGGGTGATCGCGCAATTTTAACCAGTGATGATGATCGGTAAATAATTGTGCTCTGTTGTATTGGATAGATCACAAAATCCTATAACGAGCCAATATGTACTATATCAATACAGTGGCGTATGGCAGCAGACAGGTTTAAAAATGCCGGGTTAGGTCCAGGATTACCCCTGCGTGCGAATCCCGTCGATCGAACAATTACTCGCCGGCGCGCCTGTGCAGATGCCCCACCGTCGGTACATTCAAGCAGGTGCCGCGGGCGAAGGGGGAAGATACTGAGCAGGGCCGGCTGATTTAGGACTACCTGTGAGATACGTTTTTACGTTACTGATCTTTTGCTAAACATAAAAGCATTTGTTAATATTTCGTGTAAGGGAGTATCTTGATGGCCATGGGGGCGGTAAATGACCACTGAAAGAGCCTGTGTTTTGATGCCGATACCAGATGTACCAATTGCCAGCCCTCAGATATATCGTTGTACTATGAGTTCAGGTCGTAACGCACCTCTTTTAATGACGTGTGAATACACTGCGAATAATGGGGCTATAAAACTAGATGAGTATGTGATAAAGTTATTTGGTGATCCGGGATTAAGTAAGGGACATCTCGCTCGCGAGTTATTTACCTCCTCGCTTGCTAGTGTTCTGGGTCTATCGACACCTCTGTCGACCATAATCAGAATAGACGAACACACAAGTTTTCCAGGCATTGACACTGCCATAACGGAGCGAATCAATAAGAGCCGTGGGTTGAATTATGGAAGTAAATTCATGCCAGGTATGAAAATTTTCAGGTCTATACTTGACGATCACCTCCAAGATGCAACAGATATATTCGCGTTTGATATGCTTGCCCAAAACATGGACAGGAGGAAGGACAATCCGAATATACTCTGGGGCAAAGAGGGTTTCATCCTTATCGACCATGAAATGGCATTCCCCTGTGCGACTCCCATACAATGGCTTGGTAAGTTCCCGGAACCATGGGAAGTTAATCAGTTTTCCCCGAAAAATCACGCGCTTTTTTCTTACTTAAGGAACAAGCCAGTCTCGTTTGATGCATTTATCTGCAAGCTCCAACTTGTCTCAGACAAGGTACTGGATGCTATAACAAGTACCATACCAGGTGATTGGCGCTCTGTTGAGATTGGGTTGATCTGCCAACACATTGGTAAAGCTCGTGACAACGCAATCACCTTTAAAAGAGCCTTACAGGAGGCCTTAGTATGAGCACACAAATACCTTTGCAATACGCGGTACTCCGATTTGCACACGATATAGTGACAGATGAGTTTCTAAATATAGGTTTAGCACTATATAGCCAGTCTGTTCGCTACTTCAAGGTGAGGATACTCACTCGATACCAACGGATCACGAGCACCTTCCCCACAGCAGATGGTGAGTCTTACAGGCGATACGCATATCACTTACAGGCGGATTTTGACGAAGTTGCTCGAGATATAGCCAGAGGACAGATAAGCTTTCTGGAGGAACTGCCGAATGATATATCAATCATTCTGAAGGGAGTGCTTATACCGGACGACTCGGAAATACGTTTCACCCCGCCCTATATTGGCTCAGCAACCAACCTTGATGTGATGTTTGAATACCTCTACGAGAGGTTAGTTGAACGCTATATCGATCACCAAAATACCGGCAGTCGCAGTGATGATGATGTATGGCAAGTTTATAAACTCCCCTTGCATAATGCGAGTGTACTCGCAAGACTGCAACCCATTTCCATACCAACGCCTTATGAGACGTTTGAATTTCAACACGCCGTAAGAAATGGGGTTTGGAACTTACTTCAGCCTATTTCGTTCGACGTAGCAAATCCTGGAACAATCTCAAATAAGGCCAAAACGTGGTTCGGTGCGGTTCAAATATTAAAGGAAGCAAGTGTTCCGCATAAGCTCTTTATGCTTTTAGGCAAACCACACCGAGATGATAGGGCCTTGATGCAAGCGTATGGGCGTGCTGTCAATCTATTCCAGTCAAAATCGCAACAACTGGACTTAAGAATTGTGGAAGAGGAATCCGCAGCAGATTTTGCTCGGGAAATAAAACCCCTTATCGAAAGCCATGTAAATGATGAATAACTGGCTCTCTTAACGCTTCAGCCAAGCAATTAGTAGCACATCGACGCAACCGTTCAGATACCGCCAGCGTTTAGTTCACTCAAGCTTGCGCCGCGGGCGCATGGTAATGATGTCATCCAACCGGCCTTGGCCGGTTTCGACCGTGTCAGACGCCGAATTCATTCGGTGGCTATCTATCCTCGCCGGCGCATCCGTGCAGATACCCCCAGCTTCTGGCACATTCAAGCAAGCTCCACTGGCAAAGGGCGATCAAGGGGAGTGCAGCCGGATCTTTTTACCGGAACGTAGTATCAATCTCATTCATTCCTGGGAATCAAATTCGTTTTCTAACTTATACTGCTGGTAGAAATGCTGAACGTAGTATAAGGCGGTCATGACTGCGGAGTAAGGATATACTCGATGAATACCGAGACGCGTGAAACGGTATATATGGGGATTAACTTCGTGTTCACCCCCAGGCCGATTCTTAGCAAGCAAAGTCAAGTGCGGTTTCAGGGTGCGCTTCTGGAAGCCGGTATCGAATTCACCAAAGGAGAGTTCCCTAATGAGAATGAGATGCTCATTATCCGTGATGGACCATCGCCATTGCATATTCGTGTAGCCGTCATGCAACCTGCTTTTGGGCAGTTAATGGTGATCATGCCTTCCGCAGGCAGCACTATCGAAATGTTCGTCAAAGAGACGGAAGCAGTGATTATGGCCTATGGGCAGACGTGGCCTCCACCCAAGCAGGTTCTGAATAGTGATGCTACTTTCCGTGATCTATTTGAGGCGACTCAGGATCATGCGTTCCAGGAATTATGGGAGAAACGACTCGGTCAGCAACAGGAAACACTTAATATACTCGGCCGTAAGGTGCTGGGAGGCGGCCTCAGGCTGGTAATGCCTCCTCAACCTGACGATCCAGTACCAACCCAGATAGAGTTGAAAATCGAGTCATTCCTGCAGGACTCGCATAAGTTTTTTGTAGAGACATCATTTACATGGCCGCAACCAATGCAACCTGGGATAGACTTAGACCCCAAAGTTAAGCTTAAGCAACTGGATGAGTACATTGAGAATAACGTCTTGAATTTCGCGTTAGGAGGTTAACCATGAACACGCAACTCGCCCGGATGGCGTTTGAATCGCAAACATCGGTATACGTCAATTCTGCTCCCAACGATGGACGCTGGGTGCAGCCGCCGGCAAGTTACTACTATCTCACGGTCATCAACGGTGTTATGCAGGGTCAGCCTATAACTGGCGTTCATCAGCCCTTGTCGTCTAACCTGCCGGAATTGACTGAGTCTGTTCGGTCCGAAATGCTCACGGCTATGGAGATTGTGTTGCACCAAGGCGCCGAAGTATGGAAGGAACTGGCACGCAGGTAATCGTACCCACGATCGAAGAAGTGATTGTGTTGAACCGCCGCCTTATCAAAGAATATGGCGGCGGCTTTTATTGTGGTAGTACGAATCTGATGAATCGCGACTCTTTGGAGCATGCACTAACCCAGATGCAATACACCATATTCGGGGTAGATAGATACCCGACAGTTTTTGACAAGGCCGCGCTCTTAGCCTTGCGGATCATTACCGGACATGTGTTTTACGATGGGAATAAACGCACTGGCATGGCATCTGCAATGATGTTTCTCACTGTAAATGGATATCCCGTAACTATTCCGATGGAGACGGTCGATATAGCATTACAAATTGCTCAGAGGCAAATGACTCTTGTCTATCCCAGGTTGCATTGGTTGCGGCAAGTCGGCTCGACAAGCAGGGATGTCAACATATAAGATTCATACGCCAAACGGCTGCATCACATGATACTGCGCAATCGCGCCTAACCGATAGTCATGGCTGCCGTAACCCCTGCGATGACCTTCGGCCTTCGCAAGGATATTATTACAGTCCATATATCGCCGAATACTTGGCGCGCAGGTAATTCATGTAAGGTTCTGCGCTCAGGCTCCTGCCGGTGGCGCGCTTCAGCAGATCATCCGGCGTGTATTTGCGCCCGTACTGGTGGATGTTCTGGCGCAGCCAGCCCAGCAGCGGGCTGAAATCGCCGGCGCGGATGCTGTCGCGCAGAGTCGGGATGTCCTGCTCGATCTTCTCGTACAACTGCACGGAAGCCAGATTGCCCAGCGAATAGGTGGGGAAGTAGCCGATCAGGCCGATCGACCAGTGCGTGTCCTGCAGCACGCCGACGGCATCGTTGGGCGGTGTGATGCCGAGGTAGGCCTTATAGCGCGCGTTCCAGGCCTCCGGCAATTCCTCTACCTTCAATTTGCCTTCCAGCAACTCCAGTTCCAGTTCGAAGCGCACCATGATGTGCAGGTTGTAGGTCACCTCGTCGGCCTCGACGCGGATGAACGACGGGCTGACGCGGTTCACTGCGCGGTAGAACTCCTCCAGCGACACCTGGCCGAGTTGGTCGGGAAAGACTTGCTGCAATTCGGGGTAGTAGTGCTCCCAGAACTCGTGGCTGCGCCCGACCAGGTTCTCCCACATGCGCGACTGCGATTCGTGGATGCCCAGCGACGCGCCGTTTTCCAGAGGCGTGTGCGCGAACGCCCCGTCGATGCCCTGATCGTAGAGCGCGTGGCCGGTTTCGTGCAGCGTGCCGAACAGCATCATGTTGAAGAAGCCGTCGTCCACGCGCGTGGTGATGCGCACGTCCTGGCTGGAGAACGACGTGCAGAACGGATGCGCCGCGAAGTCCACCCGCCCCGTGTTCAGGTCGTAGCCGAACTGCCTGCTCACGCGGGTGGCGAACTCGACCTGCTTCTCGCGCGGGAAATGCCGGCGCAGCGGAGCATCGCTGATCGTATCCGCCTTCGCGCTGATGGCGTGAACGAGCGGCACCAACTGCTCGCGCAGGTCGGCGAATGTGGCGCGCACGGCGCTGGTTTTCATATCCGGCTCGAATCCGTCCAGCAGCGCGTCGTAGGGGTGTTCCTTGTAGCCCAGGTAGTCCGCATAGCGCCTGGCCATGTCAAACATCTTCACCAGCCACGGCTCGAAGCGCTTGAAATCGGAAGCCTTGCGCGCCTCGACCCAGGCCTGGTGCGACTGGGCGCGCGTGCGCTCCAACTCCTCGACGAACGCCACGGGCACTTTGCGCTCGCGTTTGTAGTCGCGCATGGACACGCGTACGATAGCGGCTTCATCCGAATCCGGCTGATCCTTGATGCCCTCTTCGGCGGCGGCCTGGCGCAGCAGGCGTCCGGTCTTTGGCGCCACGAACAGTTCGTGCGCGAACTTGCTGAGCGTCGCCATCTGATCGCCGCGGCTGACGACCGCGCCGGCGGGCATATAGGTCTCCTGATCCCATGACAACAGGCTGCCCGCCTGCTGCAGATGCGTGTAATCGGCCAGCCGCGCCTTTAATGCGTTATAAGCTTCTCCCATAATCCAGCCACTATAATCGATGCGATGGCTGTGCGTTTGAATTGCGATGATTCATCCAATGAACAGAGCAAATCAACCCGGAGGAAATGATGGAACTCAAATCTATCGGCCCAACGATACTCAATATAGCTTACGAAGCTATCATTGTGATAGAAGAAGACCAGAAGATCATCTTCTTCAATCAGGGCGCAGAGAGGATCTTTGGGTATCATGCCCCCGAAGTTCTGGGTCAACCGCTTGATATTCTCCTGCCGCTGCCTCTATCCGAAATTCATCGCTCCCATGTCCGCGGTTTTGCCGCGTCAGCGGTTACCGTGCGTCGAATGGATGAACGGCTGGAAATAACGGGGCGGCGCAAAGATGGCGCGATATTCCCCGCCGAGGCGAGCATCGCCAAGGTGCCCAACGGCGAGCAGACCGTGTTCGCGGTCATTATGCGGGACGTCACCGAGCGCAAGCAGGCTGAACAAAAGCTGCGGGAGAGCGAGAAACGCTACCGCAGCGCTCTTGAAGGCATGCTGGAAGGCGTCCAAATCATCGGCTATAACTGGCGTTATCTCTTTGTCAACGATACCGCTGCGAGTCATGGCAAGCGTCAAAAGGAGGAATTGCTTGGGTATACGATAATGGAATGTTATCCCGGCATAGAGAAAACTGCCATGTTTGCTGCGTTGCGGCGCTGTATGGCTGAGCGTACGTCCCACAGCATGGAGAATGAGTTCATGTATCCCGATGGCTCCAAATCGTGGTTTGAACTCAGCATCCAGCCCACGCAAGAAGGGCTCCTCGTCCTTTCCAGCGACGTCACCGGCCGAAAACAAGCCGAACAATGCATTGAAACCGAGTTGCGACGCCTCTCAGCTTTAAGCGCCATTGACTCCGCCATCATCGGCTGTTTCGATTTGCCAATAGTGCTTAACGATATCCTGGAACACGCGACCACCCAACTGGACATAGACGCCGCCAGCGTGCTCCTGCTCAACCCAGACACCCAGACGCTGACCTATGCCGCCGGGCGCGGCTTCCGCACCCGCGCCATCGAGCAAACGCGAGTGCGACTCGGCGAAGGGATTTCCAGCAAGTCCATTCTCGACCGGCAAGTGGTTCATCTTCTGGACCCTGCCCATACGGCGGACTTTACGCGCGCCGCCCTGCTGGAAGGGGAAAGCTTTGTCGAATATTACGGGGCGCCAATTACCGGCAAAGACCACATTATTGGTGTGCTGGAAGTGTTCAACCGCGCTCCCCACGAAACCAGCGAGGATTGGCGATCATTTCTGCAGACACTAGCGGGGCAAACGGCCGTCGCTGTGGACAACGTCCATCTCTTTGAAAACTTGCAGCGTTCCAACAGTGATCTGTCCACTGCCTACGATGCCACCATTGAAGGCTGGTCGCACGCGCTGGATTTGCGCGACAAAGAAACCGAAGGACACACCCAACGCGTCACCCTGTTGACCGAACATCTGGCGCGGTTGATGGGCATCAGCGAGGCGGAACTGGTGCATATCCGTCGCGGCGCGTTATTGCACGACATCGGCAAAATGGGTGTGCCGGACAGCATTCTGCACAAACCCGGCCCACTGACGGAGGAGGAATGGGTGCTTATGCGCCGCCATCCCCGTTACGCTTACGAGATGCTCTCGCCCATCGCCTTCCTGCATCCGGCGCTGGACATCCCGTATTACCATCACGAAAAGTGGGACGGCAGCGGTTATCCACTCGGTCTGCGAGGCGAGAATATCCCGCTGGCGGCCCGCATCTTTGCCGTGGTGGATGTGTGGGACGCCTTGAGTTCGGATCGCCCCTATCGCCCCGCCTGGTCGCCCGAGCAGGTGCAGCAGTATTTGCGCGAGCAGGCCGGCCGGCATTTTGACCCCGCCGTTGTCGAGACCTTCCAGCAGTTGGACCCCGCGCAGATTTTATACGCTTCCGGCGCCGCCAGGGAAGGCCTGAATGGCGGTGGCGGCATTGTGTAGCGCCACTCGACCCGCGCCGGCGGGCATATAGGTTTCCTGATCCCATGACAACAGGCTGCCCGCCTGCTGCAGGTGCGTGTAATCGGCAAGCCGCGCCTTCAAAGTGTTATATGCTTCTCCCATAGTCCAGCCACTATAATCGATGCAATGGCTGTGCGTTTGTATCGCGATGATTCATTCCTGTGGCATTTCTCGGCGCACGTGTGCGAGCGCGTGCTGCATGACGGGCGCCCGGCGGTCGTGCTGGATCGCACCGCCTTCTATCCCACATCCGGCGGACAGCCGTTCGACTTTGGTTCGCTGAACGGCGTGCCGGTGCTCGAAGTGATCGAGCGCGATGACGGCGAGATCGTGCACGTGCTTGGCGCGACGCTGGAAGCCGATGAGGCGCAAGGCGAGATCGACGGCGCGCGCCGCATCGATCACATGCAGCAGCACAGCGGCCAGCACGTCCTGTCCGGGGCATTTGTGACCACCGCCAATCTGGACACGCTCGCCGTGCACATCGGCGCAGAGGAGTGCACCATCGATCTGCCTGCGACTCGCCTGCCGCCTGCCGCCCTCGAACGCGCCGAGGACGAGGCCAACCGCATCGTCTTTGAGGATCGCCCCGTGATCGTGCGCGAGTTGAGCGACGCCGAGGCGGCCGCATTGCCGCTGCGCAAGCCGCCCAGGGTCAGCGGGCGAATCCGCATCGTCGAGATAGAGGGCTTTGACTGGTCGGCCTGCGGCGGCACGCACGTGCGTTCCAGCGCGCAGATCGGCGTCATCAAAAGCACGCGCGCGGAGA
>JAMCQN010000171.1 GCA_023382055.1 Chloroflexota bacterium | reverse complement strand
CACCTCGCCCTCTTTCTCCTCGATCTCGGCGTCGCCGATGCCGCGCTCCATGAGGACGCGCCGGAAGCTGGGGATCGGGTCGCGATTCTGCCACGCCTCCACTTCCTCGCGCGTGCGGTAAAGCTGCGGGTCGCCCTCGTAATGGCCCCGGTATCGATAGGTCAGGCCTTCGATAAACGCCGGGCCTGCGCCGCTGCGGGCGCGTTCGACGGCCGCGCGGGTGGCTTCATAGACGGCCAGCACATCGTTCCCGTCTACGGTCACGCCGGGCATAGCGTAACTGGCGGCGCGCTGGCTCAAGCGCGCCACGGGCGCCTGCTTGTCCTGAGGCGTGCCCTCGCCATACAGGTTGTTCTCGCAGAAAAAGATAACCGGCAATTTCCACAGCCCGGCCATATTGAGCGCTTCGTGGAATGCACCCTCGTTGGTCGCGCCGTCGCCGAAGAACGACAGCGCCACGCGCAGCCCCCCCTTTGCGTCCTCCCCGCGTGCGGGGGGGATAGAGGGGGGGCGCATCTTAAACGCCAGCGCCGCGCCGACAGCCATGGGGATGCCACCCGCCACGATGCCGTTGGCGCCCATGATGCCCAGGTCGAAGTCGGTCATGTGCAGCGAGCCGCCCTTTCCGGCGCAATAACCGACGTCGCGTGCGGCCAGTTCAGCCATCATGTAGCGCACGTCGCCGCCCTTGGCGATCAGGTGTCCGTGGCCGCGGTGCGTGCTGGTAATGAAGTCATCCCTGTTCAGCGCTGCACACGCGCCCACCGCGCAGGCTTCCTCGCCGATGTATGGATGGATGAAACCCGGGATCAGCCCCTGGCGGCGCTCGTCGATCGCGCGCAACTCGAACTGGCGGATGAGCGCCAGTTGCTTGTATAGTTCAAGGAGCCGCGCGACGGTCAGCGCTGCTGCAGGTTGCGATGAATCTGAGCCTGAATTCGTCATATCGTCATTATAATTTCGATATTGGGTTGAAAATCACAGCAAGCAGCCATAAGACCTGAACCAAATGTTCCAGACGTCCCTCGACACTCCGGTCGGCATACTGATGATCGAAGGTACGCGCGACTTTGTCACGTCGATCCAATTCGCATCTGCGCGACCGCAGGGGAGCAAATCCTGCGCCCTGCTGAGCAAGGTGCGCACCCAGTTGCGCGAATATTTCGCCGGCAAACGCATGGTCTTCGACCTGACTTCTAATCTGTCGATGGGTACGCCATTTCAGCGCAGCGTGTGGACGCAGACGATGAAGATCGCGTATGGCGAGACGACCACCTACGCCGAACTGGCGCGCCGCGTCGGACGCCCGACTGCCCAGCGCGCGGTCGGGCGCGCCGTAGCGTCCAATCCGCTGATGATTCTGATACCCTGTCACCGCGTGCTGAGCGCCAAGGGCAAACTCTCCGGTTACCGGGGCGGCCTGGAAGCCAAAGAATGGCTGTTAAAGCACGAGAGCGCCGTATTGATGTGAATCCTATGAACGACGTGAAATAAATGGCAGACAACAAGACTTCCGCCCCTGTGCGCGTTCTGCGCGTCGCCATCGACGCCCGCTTGATGTATTACCGCAAGGCCGGCATCGCCCAGTACACGCGCCGCCTGACGCGGGCGCTGGCGCAGACTCCCGCGCAGTCCGGCGTCAGGGAACTGGCCGTCATCATGGATCGGCGCGACAGGGATATCGCCTGGATTCCGCCCGGTGCGCGGGTGTTGCGCGCGATCACGCCGGCGCATCACCGCTACGAGCATATCGCGCTCCCGCTGGAACTGGCGCGCCACAGCTCGCGCATCGACGTGCTGCACAGCCCGGATTTCATCTCAACGCGCGGGCGCTTCAAAAAGGTCATCACCATCCACGACCTGTATTTCCTGGAACACACTGAAGTGATGAGCCCGCAGGGCAAGCGTTATTATGAGCGCATGCGCTGGTCGGCCGGGAATGCCGATCACATCATCGCGGTATCGGACTTCACGCGCCGCGAGATCATGCGCCTGCTGCCGGATGTGCCGGCGCAACGGGTGACGGTCATCCATGAGGCGGCGGCCAATGTGCAGCCGGTATCGGCGCTCGAGACGCCCGCCGGCAGCCTGCGCTATGTGTTGTTCGTAGGTACTTTCGAGCCGCGCAAGAACCTGGTTACGCTGTTGAAGGCGCTCAAGGAACTGCCCGATGACTGCAAGCTGATGATCGTGGGCGAAAGCGGCTGGGGGGCGGAGCAGCCCGGCCAGGTGGCCCGGCAACTCGGCCTGCAGGATCGCGTCACGTTTGCCGGACGTGTGAGCGACGCGGAACTGGATCGTTATTACCGCGGCGCGCGCATGCTGGTCATGCCGTCGCTGTCCGAGGGCTTCGGCCTGCCTATCCTCGAAGCCATGGCGCGCGGCGTGCCGGTGGTGTGCAGCAACGCCGGGGCGCTGCCCGAGATCGCCGGCGATGCCGCCCTGATGCACGATCCGCTTGATGCGCTGGCGCTGGCGCGGCTGATCCGCGTGGTGTGGACGAACGATGTCGTGCGCGCCGATTATGGCCGGCGCGGGCTGCAGCGCACGCAGGAATTTTCGTGGGCGCGCGCGGCGCAGGCGACATGGCAGGTGTACCAGGATACATGCGCATCCTCATCCTGACCCCCCAGTTGCCTTATCCGCCGCGCCAGGGCACGGCGATGCGCAACTGGGGGCTGCTGTCCAACCTGGCGCGCGCACACGACATCTGTCTACTCTCATTCGGTTAAAACCCGCAGGCGGCGCCTGTGCGGGACTGGCAGGCCGCCT
>JAMCQN010000044.1 GCA_023382055.1 Chloroflexota bacterium | reverse complement strand
GGCGGAAGGTGGCATTCAGTATGCCCAGCACTTGGTTGAACGTCAACGGCTCAGCCATAACTCTCGCTCCATTCTCATCATGGGCGAGACATTACCACAGTTCACCGAGCCATATTTAGAATTGCTGAATGATAGCATAAACGGCCAGACCTGCAAGGCGCAACATACATAACCACTCACCGGTGACCGACTGGGCAATACCCCCAATGCCATGCTGGTCGCACATCCTGACACTATTCCCATCCGGCATGGGAAAAGATTCCCGTTGGTGACCGCTGTTTGCCTCATGACACTGGGCAGGCGGGAACGTTACTATGCCAACAGTGAGTTAAACAGTGTGCCCAACAGGGCGGGTTCATATCGGAGGGAAATATGGCAGCACCACAAGTGCGTTCGGATCGTGATCAACTCAAGCAGATTCAGAATATGTTCAACCAGGAAGCGGAGCGTGTGGAAAATCTGGCACGTGACCTGACCAGCAAGATGGACACTCTGCAGGGCGGCGACTGGATCGGCGAAGGCGCGAACCAGTTCTACCAGGAAATGCAGAGCCAGGTCATCCCGCACGTGAACAAGCTGCGCAATGCCATGGGCGAGGCGGGGCGCACCACCGGACAGATCGCTCAGTTGATGCAGGAAACCGAGGATCGCTCTTCCAAGATCTTCGTCTTTCGTCTTGGCTAGGTAAGGGTATCCCTATTTGAACTCGGAGGATTAAGACCATGGATCAGAGGATGAATTACGAGTCGATGAAGTCAATGTCCGACTCGTTTAAGAAGGCTTCTCAGCAACTCCAGGAAATGCAGAAGGTGATGGAGAACATCGCCAACATGATGGAGCAGGGCGCATTGCAGGGAACCGGCGGCGACATGTTCCGCAGCGCCATCAAAGAGAAACTCACGCCCAAACTGAAGGAATTCGACAGCACCATGACGGACATGAGCAAGAACATCGATGGCGCGGTTGAGAAGATCCGGGACGGCGTTTCGACGGCGCAAAGTCGCTTTGCTTAATCGGCAGGTATACGGAGGTAATGGAACATGTCAGTATTTCAATTTATACGCGGCCAGGTTGAGCAATCATCTTCGATGATCAGCCAGGGCCAGAACATCGCGCAAAATGTCATGCAGCAGATTCAGAGCTATCCCAACATCGTTGGCGCGGCGTGGATCGGCGGTGACGCAGATTCGTTCGCTGAAAAGGTGGTCACCAAGTTGCTCCCGGCTATCGCGGAATTGATTGCGGCGATTGCGGGGGTCAACCTGAATTTGACAGACGCCACCAATACGGTCGATGAAGCCGATCAGAAGATACAGGGCATGGCCGGGAATCTCGGCGATATGTTCTCGAGTATCTAACGGTATCAGCCTTTCACGGGTTATTTGAGGAGTAAATACTATGGCCGGACAAGTTGTTCAAATGGATTACACGGTCATCGGGAACGTGTCAAAGGGTTTTAACACCGCCCACGAAACGCTCGATGCCGTCGGAAAGGTTCTTGAGGCAGCGATTGAGATTCTCCGTGCGACTGCGTTCTTCAGCTTCGGAACAACCGCCGCGTTGGCGCAGTACCTGAGCGTGATCAAGGATAAAGTGCAGAAGCTCTCCGCAGCATGCGTGTGGTTCAGCCAGAACCTGGCCCGCGCAATCGGCGATCACCAGAAAGGTGATGTTGAGGGCAAGCATTATTTCGAAGGCGAACTCGCGCTGTAGTTGGATACGGGGGAGCAGAAGGGCGCGCACGGCGCGCCTTTCTGCTTTGACGATGCGTGCGATATGTTGGACGGTAAACCGGCTGGTTGCGGCAGTAAAATCCAGTGTCGATCTGTGTGCTGTTATTTGTGATCAGGGTTATTGTTGCAGGTAATGAGACAGAGCGACGCCCATTGTTATTGTTGGGACTGGACCGGGATTAACGCGTACAGATGCATCTGGAGGGTATTCAATGCCAGCGCCAAAAGTTCGTGCCGATTACGACCAACTCACAAAGATAGCCCAGCTTTTTGACCAACAGGCCGAGGTTGCGCAGCGCGTCACCCAGGACCTGAAACAGAAGGAACAGGTACTGCAGGGCGGCGACTGGATCGGTCAAGGCGCCCAGGCCTTTTATGCCGAGATGGAGCAGAGCATCTTGATCGCATTGAACCGCCTGATCCAGGCGTTGCAAGAGGCTGCTCAAGTTACACAGGCGATCACCAATCTGGTGCAGGCAACCGAGCAGGGCGCCAGTTCTACTTTCAAGAAAGGGGCATCGGACGTAGCCTCTGGTAAATCCGCTGCAGGCATGGCGGCCGCAGGCGGCTCTACTGCTGCGGGTATTGCCGCCGGTCTGGGTGGCGGTGCGGCAGGCGCCGGCGGCGCGAATGCCGGCGGCACTGCCGCAGGATCGAGCGGTGGTTCAGGCGGTCCCGGCGGCGCAGGCGCGGCTGGAGCGGCTGCGGGCGCAGCGGCTGGCATCGGCGTCACAGCCTCGATCTCGATCAATATCCCCTCCTGGCTCAGCAAGATGCTTGGAATGGGCGGGAACGGCGCTGCACAGGGCAGCAGCGACCAACTCGACCAGTTTGTCAATCAGATACACAACGCCCGCGACCTGCTGGCAGGTGGAAACGCCAGTGGACTCGATAGTTCGGATTCGGATTTCCCCAGCCAGCAGATTCTGGATGCGGTGAAAAACGATCTAGCCAACCAGTCGCAGACAGCGGCTAACGGCTGGCAACAGAATGCTGCAGGCAGCGGTGGCGGCTCCGGCGGTGGTTCAGGCTCTGGCTCCGGCGCAGGCGGCGGAAGCCCCACGCCAACCGATACCAAGCCGCAGACCAGCGGAGGGGGCGGTGGTGGAGGCGGCAGTCAAAGTCCAACCGGCGGAGGGAGTATGGGCTCCGGTGGGAGCAGCCAGACTAGCGGGAAACAAGGAATGGTGACTAACGCTGCGGCGCAGGCCGGTGGTTCTTCGGGCGGTATGCTGGGCGGCAGCGACAGCCCCGCATCATTCGGGGCGGCGATGATGGCAGGTTCATTGCGGGCAGCGACTGCTGGCGCGCCTATTGCGGAAGTCGCATTGATGGTCGGCGCATCGGCAGGCGGTCTGTTGTTTGCGGCCAAAGGCAGCGCCGCCGGCGGCCTTGCCGGCCAGTTCGCCAGGAACGCAGCTTCACCCTTATTCAGGTCAGTCAGCGGTTAACGCATAGGCGCAGGAGGAAACACAATGGCCCAGCCAGTATTACTTCGATTGAGTCCCGCAGAGTGGATCTTGAGTGTCATGACGGTACAGCCTGATGCGGCGCCAACCCTGGCGGAAGCCGTTGACCCCAGGATGACTCCCGAGCGCCTGCAGGGCGCGCTGGAGGCGGCGCGCGATGCATTGCTCGCACGCGATCTCGGACGCCTGAACAGCGAAGGGCGACTGGATATAAACCCGGTGGTCCGCTCATGTGCACGCGCGGTGGTCAGCCCGCGCGCCAGCTTTGGCCTCACGCTCATAGAGCCGGATGGCTCCTCTCGCGTGGTGTTCTATAACTGGCTGCCCGGTTTCGCGATCGGCACATGGGTAGACGCTAACCAGATTCGGAGCTTCGAGTTGCTTGAAAGTGACGACACGATCGCCGATGGCATACTGTCGAAATGGGCTGGCGCCGCTTCGGCGGGTCATGCCAATGGCGCCGCCACACAGACGTACAAGGTCGCAGCAGCGGCCCTGCCGGCTCTGCCTGTCGATAAGCCGGGCAAGGCGGAAGGATTAGCCGCTGCACTCGTTAAGGATGGTGTGCCTAAAGGTCCAGCCAACGATCTTGAGACGGCGTTCGCCGCGCCGATTCGGCGAGCAGTCCTGGCTGCTGCAAGCCACGCCAATACCGCCGCTAACACGTTGGTGTGGCTGTCGAACCGGGATCAGTCCTATGTGATATCGCAGGCCAGCGGTGCGGCGGACATCATGTTCACGGTGACTGGCTCCAGCGGGTTGTCGCAGGTTATTGCTTCATTCGTGCGCGATACGCTCGCCACGGCGAAGTAACTGCGACAATCCCGCAGCAAAGATGCGGATGCTTGAGAGGACAAGCATCCGCATTGCGCGTCATTTCAACGGCGCTTGAGAGGCTTGAAATGCTATCAGCAGTGCAAACATGACGAATGCCAGCAATACGAAGATGATGATACCGACCAATAGATAAAATCGCAGCGGCACCGGGCGCTTTTCAGGAAGAGGCTTGCCGTAGACGCCATCGAGCGCCTGGCGCAGATTCTCGATGCTGCCGTAACGGACGCGCGGCGAGATGGCCTTTTCCACAATCTGTACGACGCCGGCGGATGCCAGTTCCGGACGTCCCATTTCCAGCGGCGCGCGATTCTGGATGATCTCCTGGCGCAATTCATCATCGTGCCGCAGCACCGGTTCGTAACCTGGCTTACCTGCCAGCATCTCGTAATAGATAATGCCAAGTGAGTATGCATCTGCGGCTGCGGTGAGTGAAGTCGCAGTTTTGGCCGCTGATATCTCGGGCGCAGCATAGGATGGCTCAGAGCGATTCACGATGGCGGCAATTCGGGCCGCGGTGGTATTGGCATCCGCCAACCAACCCAGATCGAGCAGCGCTGGCCGCAGATGACCTTCCGCATCCTTATCAACCAGAATGATTTGCGGCGTGAGGCTCAGGTGCATGAGATTGCGGGACAGCAGCGGGTGCAAGGCTACTGAGAGTGAGCTGATCATCCAGGCTGCCTCGTAATGCCAGATTTGCGGGATGTCGAGTAGAAATTCCGATAAGATGACGCCACTGAGAGGGGCGAAAACGCTGAATACGCGCGGTACACCCGCCACCGATAATTCGCCATAAGGGCGGCTGGACGGCGTAGGGTACGGGGACATGAGTTGCGGCAGTAGAGGTCGCGGTGTTGGCCGCAGCGATTGTCCGAACGACTTCTTCGAGCTGGCATAGGGTGACAGTTGCAGCAAAAAGGCCGATTCAGATTTTATGCGCTCTTCGCATTCGGGGTCCGCGTGAGCGATCTTGACCCAGACGGGATGGCCATTGCGGTCAGCCTCGTACAGACCGGCGGTACGCCACACGCTGATCTGCCTGGTGATTTTCATGTCGCCAAGGTAGTCGCCATAACGGAATACTGCATGCCCGGCTTCGGCTGGGCAATCTCTGTCCTGGCACCACAGATTACCGTCCTGGGTGGAACGCTGACATCGCTCGCAAAATCGGTTATTCATGCTGTAAATCCTTGACACTGCATCGTTAAGATGTGAAAATGCGTGTACCCAAAGCTGATTCCAAATGTCGCGACACCATGGTTTTGGTGGTATAAAACATAAAGAACAATCAAAAAGCACCTTTAGTCTGATAAACTTAACGAAAGCGGGCAGTAATCAGTGAAAAGCGCTTTTGCCTATTCTAAGTGACAGTGCAGCACTGTCAACGGTTGATTGTGTTACATCTCGAACAAACCTCCAGCAGCCAACTGCCGAAGGTGATTGGCGCGAGATTCGTGCTATGTTTAGATACAGGGCGTGAATAGATGGCTATTGAGTATATTGATCGACCTCCTCGCATACAGCCGGAGTTACCCGTTGGTGAAGTAGAGATACCAAAGCCGCCGGATGCGAGCCAGAATACGCAATCCATGATCATGACTTTGGTGCCCGTGATATCGGTGCTGGGATTCCTGTTTGCATCCGGCACCGGCAACATCGCGCTTGTTCTGCCAATGGGCCTGGCTGTTGTGGCATCCATCGGAGCGGCGTTTTACCAGCGCGCTAAAGATAAGCAGGATCAGGCCGCCAAAGAGAAGGCTTATTCTGAAATGCTGTTGCAGATGCGCCAGGATATGACGCGGTCGCACACCACACAGCGCATCTTCTATCAATACAACTATCCTGACGTCGATACGCTGATTGCCATTGCCGCTCGCAAAGACAACAGCCGTTTCGGCCCGCGCCTGTGGGAAAGGCGGCCGACGGATATGGACTTCGGCGCAATCCGCCTGGGTTCAGGCAGCCGGCCATCCACCGTCATCTACAAAGTCGGCGAGGCGTCTGACCCCAACGAGCGTCCCATCATGAAAGACGCCCGCCGTCTGGCCGAAGACTCCAGGATATTGACCGACGCTGCGATCACGATTCCGCTGCGCCCGTTCACGCGGCCAGGCGAGACTGAAGCCGCCATCCAGGCGCGCCATGCCATGGGCATTTACGGCCGTAATACGACCAATGTCACGGATTTTGCGCATGCCGTGCTGGCGAACTTTGCCGCGTTTCAATCGCCCCAGGATGCCCGCATGTTCGTCATCGGCAACCCGCAGTCTCACACCAGTTGGGAGTGGGCGGAGTGGCTGCCGCATTGTTTCTCCCGAAGCATCGGCGACGACGAAACCGGTAAGCCCAAGGAATACGAGCAGCTCTGTTTTGCCGCCGAGAAGGACAAAGTAAGCGCCTTCTGGAAGCGCATCAAGAAGGAACTGGACCAGCGCCAGATACGTCTGCGCGATACGCGCGACGATGACAAGAAAACCACTGATGTAACGTTGCCGTTCCTGTTAGTCGTCATCGATACGCTGGGCGAGATGCCCGCCAATTCGCCGCTGAAGGATGTGGCAGCCGAAGCCGCCGTGGCCACTATCTTGAAGAGCGGCCCGACTCTGGGCGCTGCGGTGATTTTCCTGGCTAATGAACCCGGCCAGGTGCCCAGCGACTGCCTCGCCATGACGGAAGTCGCCTCGGTCGGCGAACGGGTCGTCTTCCGCTACACAGAGGTCGGGTTGAACACACCGCGTTATCTGGGTCAGGCCGACCAACTGAATGCGGCGGATGCGCGCCAGAAATTCGCGGCGCAGATTCGCCGGCTGGACCTGCTGCGCCCCTTTGGCGCCGACGTGCCGCGCGCGGTCACCCTGCTGCAGATGCAGTCCGTGGTGGAGCAGCGCAAGCTCGACACCATCGACAAGCTGTCGTACAAGGAAAACTGGGTGCACAGCCTTGCGCCTAAGAACCAGGAGTGGCTCAACGTACCCATCGGCATGCTCAGCATGAAGGATGTGCGCACGTTGATCTTCTCAGCCAAAGAAGGCGGGGATGGCGTGCACGGTATGATCGCCGGCACCACCGGCAGCGGCAAGTCGGAACTGTTGATGACCTTAATCGCCGGCATGGCGATCCGTTACGATCCGCGAATTGTCAACTTCGTCCTGGTGGATTACAAAGGCGGCGCCGCGTTCGAACCATTCCGCAAACTCCCGCATGTAGTCGATATCCTGACCAACCTGCAGGGCAGCGCCGTCGAGCGCATGTTCGTGGCAATTCAGGCGGTGATGGAAGAGCGCGCCGCGTTGCTGGCTAAGAGCGGCGTGAGCGATCTCGTGAAATACCGCTCCGAAGTGGCTCCGCGCCTGAAGCCCGAAGATCCGCGCCCCAACGTGTTCCCGCATCTTTTCATCATCGTGGACGAGTTTGCTGAGATGATCACCGCAAACCCCGAATACCGCAGGCAATTCGAGTCCATCACGCGGTTGGGCCGCGCTTTCGGCGTCTCGTTGATTCTTGCCACGCAGCGGCCGGCCGGCGTCGTGTCTGATCAGATGCGTTCGAACATGAAATTTCGCATCTGCCTGCGCGTGGAAACACCGGATGACAGCAAGGAACTGCTGGGCGGGCCGGATGCGGCTTTCCTGCCCAACATCGGCGGGCGCGGTTACGTGCAGAGCGGCAACGAACTCATGACACCCGTCCAGGTCGCCTGGGCGGGCGGCAGTTACAGTGACGACCGCAATGTCTCTCTCAAGGACGTGATATGGCTGGATGAGGAATCCATTCCAAGCGTCAACGCAGGCGATGCCCCCGAATATACGGCCACCGAAATCGCAGAAGCGCTGGCGCTGAAACCGGGCGAGTTGCCTAAAACCGTGCTGGATTGGGCGGTCGGCGTCGCGGCCATCCGCGCCCAGCGCGATGGCGTGCCGGTGCAGACTAAACCCTGGCCGAATCCGCTGCCCGAGTTTCTATCACTCACCACCCCGGTAGATGCCACCTTTCTGAATACCGAGCGCACCGTCGTCAACAATGCGTTGATATTGAATGAGAACGTGAACGGATGGCTTGAGAACACCGAAGAGAAACCGCTGTGGAAGCCCTATGACTGGAAGAACCCGCGGCCGCTGTTCGCCGAAATCGGCCTGGTTGACAACCCGTATCGGGCCGAGCAGCGTGTGCTCAATCTTGAAGTGTCCGGTGAGCCAATTGTCCTGTTTCGCGGTTCGGGGCGCGGCAAGAAAGTCTTCCTCAAGTCCCTGCTGCTGGCGCTGGCCGCGCAGCGCTCTCCCGACTCATTGCATATGTACGCGTTTGACTTTGGGCGCGGCGGTTTGAAGGCCATCACCGCGCTGCCGCATCTCGGCGCTGCGATTGACGCCAGCGAGACGGCGCGCGTTGAACAGTTGATGCGCATGTTGCGCAATTTCGTCAATGAACGGCAGGAGAGACTGTCCAAGTATTCATCGCTTGCGGATCATAATGCGAAGAATCCGAACAGCGTGCTGCCGGAAATCGTCGTAGTCATCGACAACTTTGCGGAGTTCAAGGAGAGCTACGAGCACCTATTGCCCGAATTGATGAGCCTGGTTCGCGACGGCCGCGCCTTCGGCGTGTATTTTGTCGTAACAGCCACGGTGATCAATGACCTGCCGGGTAAGCTCTATAACCTGTTCACGCAGCGCCTGACAATGACGCAGAATGATCGCTCCATTTACAGCGAAATCGTCGGGTCCGGCGCGCGCAACTTCGATAATGTGCCGGGACGCGGTCTCATCGCCGTCTCCATCAAAGAGGGGGAGAAAGCTATACCGCTGGAGTTCCAGATCGGCATGCCCGGCAAGCACGAGGAGTCGACATCGAGCGACCAGATCGACCTCTATCAATTGATCGCCCAGCGCATGGATCGCGTCTGGGCGGCGCTGGGCGGCAAACGCCCCAGCGCCGAACTGCCGCGCGCGCTGACGCTGCTGCAGATGTTCGAAATCGCCGATGGCAAACCCATCGCCAAAATCAGCGATCTTGATATCATCGGCAAATGGCAGCGCAGCATGCAGCCGGCCAATCAGGAATGGTTGCGCGCCTGGCTGGGATTGATCAGCAGCAAGGACCTGCGCATGATGGTTTTCCAGGCGCAGGCGGATGGCGTGCACGGCATGGCCGCCGGGACGACCGGTTCCGGCAAGTCGGAAATGCTGCAGACGCTCATCGCGGCGCTGGCTATTCGCTATGACCCGCGCATCATCAACTTTGTGCTGATTGACTACAAGGGCGGCCCGACCATCGAACCGTTCCGTAAGTTGCCGCACTGCGTCGATATGGCGACCAACCTGCAGGGCAATGCGGTTGACCGCATCTTCATCGCCATCAATGCCGAGATGAACCGGCGCTCGGAAATCCTGGCTAAAGCAGGTGTTTCAGACTTGGTTGAGTACCGCAAGAAGGTCATACCGACTTTGAAACCCGATTCGCCACTGCCGGATACCTTCCCGCACCTCTTTATCATCGTCGACGAGTTCGCGGAAATGGTGGCGCAGAGCCCGGAATATAAGGCGAAGTTTGAGAGTATTACCCGGCTGGGGCGCTCCTTTGGCGTATCGCTGTTGCTGGCGACACAGCGGCCCACCGGCGTGGTCACCGACCAGATGCGTTCGAATATGAAGTTCCGCATTGCGCTGCGCATGGAAACCCCCGAAGACAGCAAGGAACTGCTGAAGAAACCCGATGCCGCGCGCTTGCCGCAGATCGCCGGCCGCGGTTACGTGCAGGCCGGGACCGAAGCATTGACGGAAGTGCAGGTGGCCTGGAGCGGCGCCCCCTATGACGCCTACCGCACCGATGCGGCGTATCCAGCCGACGACGTATTGGTTGCACTTGAGAAGGTGGGCGACCCGCCGCGCTCACTGCTGGGCTGGCTGGTCGGCTCGCTGGCAGCCGAGGCGAAGCGCCAGGGCATTCCCAAGCAGTTCAAACCCTGGCCGGACCCGCTGCCGGAGCTGATGCCGATCAACACCCCGCTGGACGCCAGCTATCTGTCGGAAGTCAAAGAAGACCAGGTTGTATTAAGCCCGGCACTCGCGCAATGGGCCAGCGCCGAACTAGCGAATCCGGCGGATTTCCAGAAGTACGACCTGTGGAAGCTGCACGACTGGAACACGCCGTTGCCGATGAAGGCGTCCATCGGTCTCGTGGACGATCCTTTCCATTCGAACCAGCGCCGGATGACCTTGAATGCAGGCAGCGACCCCATCGTCGTCTTCGGCGCCAGCGGGCGCGGCAAGTCGACGTTTGTGAAGTCGCTGCTGTTCGCATTGGCCGCACAGCGCTCGCCCTCCGAGTTGAACTATTACCTGCTGGACTTCGGGCGCGGTGGACTGCGCGCAGTCAGCCGTCTGCCGCATTGCGGCGCATCGATTGACGCCGGGCAGCCGGACCGCGTCGCCGCGCTTTTCCGCATGATCCGCGGCGTGATGAGCGAACGCCAGGAACGCCTGTCCCATTACGCTTCGCTGGAAGATTACAACGCGCAACACAAGGACAACCCGGAGTTGATGTTCCCATCCATTGTGATGGTCATCGATAACTTCGCCGAGTTCCGCGAGAACTATGAATCGATGTTCGGCGATCTCATCAACCTGGTGCGCGATGGCCGCCAGTTCGGCATTTACTTCATCATCACCGCCAGCCAGATGAGCGATATCAACAACAAGCTGTTCAATCTGCTCTCGCAGCGCCTGGTGTTTACGATGGCGGATGCGGCAGCTTACGGCGAGATCGTGGGGCGCGGTGCGTTGCCGCTGGCCAACCTGCCGGGCAGAGGCTTGATCAATATCGACGGCCAACCCCTCGAGTTCCATATCGCCATCCCCGTCATCGATGGCGTGAAAGACGCCTTTACGCATATCGCAGAGCGCATGGATGCCGCCTGGATATCCACGGGCGGAAAGCGACCAAGCGCGGAGATACCTAAGGCCATCACATTCCTGGAAATGATGCAGCTTGTCAAGGGCAAGCGCGTTGACCGCATCGGCGATCTCGAAATCGACAAGGCCTGGCAGCGCAGCATGCAGACCGCCAACCAGGAGTGGTTGAGCGCGCCGCTTGGGCTGATCAGCAGCAAGGAAATCCGCACGTTGATTTTCAACGCGAAGGCCGGCGGCGACGGCGTGCACGGTATGGCCGCCGGCACGACCGGCTCCGGCAAATCCGAAATGCTGCAGACGCTGATCGCGTCCATGTGCATCAAATATGATCCGCGCATCGTGAACTTTGTGCTGATCGATTACAAAGGCGGCCCGACCGTGGAGCCGTTCCGCAAGCTCCCGCACTGCGTGGATATCGCCACTAACCTGGAAGGGAATGCGGTCGAGCGCATCTTCACAGCCATCAATGCCGAGATGAACCGGCGCTCGGAAATTCTTGCCAAGGCCGGCGTCGCCGATCTGGTGGATTACCGCAAGAAGGTCATCCCGTCGTTGAAACCCGATTCTCCGTTCCCGAACACATTCCCGCACCTGTTCATCATCGTGGACGAGTTCGCCGAAATGGTGACCCAGAATCCGGAATATAAGGCGAAATTCGAGAGCATCACGCGTCTGGGACGATCGTTCGGCGTGTCGCTGCTGCTGGCGACCCAACGACCAAGCGGCGCCGTGACCGATCAGATGCGCGCGAACATGAAGTACCGCATCAGCCTGCGCGTGGAGACCACGGATGACTCCAAAGAGATGATCGGCCGGCCTGATGCGGCTACGCTGCCGGCGATTCCAGGCCGAGGATATGTGCAGGTTGGCGGCGGCAACCTGTCTGAGATCCAGGTGGCCTATAGCGGGGCATCTTACGACGAGACGCGCCCTGACCCGCGCTACAACAACGATGAGATCATGGCTGCGCTCGAATCGACCGATGCGCCGCGCTCGTTGCTGGGCTGGCTGGTAGGCTCGCTGGCGGCAGAAGCGCGCCGGCAGAATATCCCCAAACAGTTCAAACCCTGGCCGAGCCCGTTGCCCGACCAACTTCCCATGAACCGACCAATCAACGCCGAATACATTGCGAAGGGGAAGTATGGCAAAGAAATCGTCATAAACCCGGCAGTCGCGGAATGGATGGCTAATAAGGATGCCGAACCGATCTGGAAGGCGCACGACTGGTCGAAGCCGTTGCCGGTCAGCGCGAACATTGGCATCATCGATAACACGCTCCTGGCCGAACAGCGCGTTCTGAATGTCGATTTGAGCGGCGATCCAATGATCGTGTTCGGCGCCAGCGGCCGCGGCAAGACCACCTTCGTCAAGTCGTTGCTCATCGCGCTGGCGGCGCAACGCCGGCCGGATGAACTGCATATCTACTGCCTCGATTTCGGCCGCGGCGGTTTGAAAGCGTTGCGCGCACTCCCGCACGTCGGCGGTATCGTCGAGACAAACGAGGAGGAACGCGTCGAGCGCTTCATGCGCATGATCCGCAACATCATCGACGATCGCCAGCAGAAGCTGCAATCTTACGACTCGATGGATGACTACAACGCCAGGAACCCCGATGCGGCGCTGCCCAGTGTGGTCGTCGTTGTGGATAATGCCGTTGAGTTCAGGGAAACCTATGACAAGTACCTGCCGGACCTGCTGTCGCTGTTGCGCGACGGGCGTTCTTTCGGCGTCTACTTCGTGATGACAGCATCGCTGCTGGGCGACATTACCAATAAGATGCTCAGCCTGCTCAACCAGCGCATCACCTTCACGCAGGCTGACCGCATGGATTACTTTGCCATCGTCGGACGCGGCGCGCCGCGCATCAACGATACGCCCGGCCGCGGGCTATGTGTAGGTCTGGTTGATGACAAGCCGACGCCGCTGGAGTTCCACACGGCGGCGCCGTTGTCAGAAGATCCTGCTGACCAGACGGACTACTTCCGCGTCCTCACGCAGACCATCGCGCAGGCGTGGGCGAAGCTGGTCGCCGGGGATCCCTCGTTAAAGGGCAAGTGTGCGCTGCCGGTCGAACCGCTGACGAAAGCAGTCGATATCGCGACGCTGCTGCCGGCGATCGGCCAGGGCAGTCCAAAGATCAGCGTTCCACTGGGTATCACCGATCTTGACCGATCGCCAACCGTGGTGGACTTCGTCGGCAAAGGTCCGCACTGGATTGTGATGGGTCCCCCGGTCACTGGCAAGACCACGACCATGCGTTCGCTGGTGATGGCTCTGGCGCACTGTTATTCACCGGATCAGGTTGGGCTGATCCTGGTCGATCCTGCCGATCCTTCGCGCCGTTTCTACAACTTCGGCATCGAAGGGGAGTATCGCATCGACAAACTCCCGCATGTGCTGGCAACGGTATCCACCGCCAAGGAGATGGACGAGGTCGTGCGGCGCTTGCGCGCGGAATACGACGAGGAAGTGATCGGTCGACTGAGTGATAAACCGGATGTATTTTCCGCCCAGGACAACAACAAGCGCCATCTGTTTGTGCTGGCCGATAACTACGATGACATTGAACCGATCAATCGGAATCGCGCGCTCAGCGCATTGAACGACGTTGGCAAGGGCAAGAACCTGCACCTCGTTCTGTGCGGCACGATCAACGGCATGCGCAGCGGAATGGACGAACTCAGGAAGCGCGCGGAAGGTTCGCGATACGCCTATGTCTTCAACGATTATGAAGCGGTGCGCTACATGGGCGTGCGCGGCACGTTCTCGGTAACGAAGGAGCTTCCGCCAGGACGCGGCTTCATGGTGAAGGCCGTCTCGGCCTCTATGACGCAAATGGCATTACCTTACGTGGAAGGTCGGCCTGATAGCGAAGCCCAGTATCGCAGCCTGATCGATGCGATTATGACGCGTTATCCAAACAAGGCTAAGTGGAGCTACTTCGCACAGGACACCGCCGCGCTCGAAACCGCCATCAAAGGCGATGCGGCGCAGGCCCAGGCGGCAGGCGCGACTGCAACTGCCGCGCCCGGCGAAAGCCTGGCTGCCCCGACGCCGGCTGACCAGTTGCCGGACTGGCAGTCGCAAATGGAAGACATGCTGAAGGGTCTGCCGAAGTTCGAGGATGTCGGCCAGGTCGATCCATCGCGAATGGCATCGGTTACATATGAAGTACCGGATGAACCGGTGCCGGCGGGCAACGGCGCCGCAGAAACTGTATCGGCTGGCGGCGACCATGCAAACGTGGCAGCAGCCGGCAATGGCACAGGTAACAGAACCGGAGCTGCGGGCAATGGCACAGGAGCAGGGGCTGCGCCAGCGCAGAATATGGACAAAAAGTCCACGGAGGCGAAATAAGTGGAACGCCTAAATCTGACTCTGGATATCCAGGCGAACAGTATCGGCGCAAGACGCGTCAATGTGCGCGGCAGCCTGCAGGTTGCGACGTTGATCCTCACCATTAAAGACAAGTTCAATCTGGTCGGCAATTATTCGCTGCGGTTGCAGGGCGCGCGCACTCCCTTGCCCGACGACGGCGCCCTGGACCAGTTGGGCATCCCGGAAGGCGCTGCGCTGCAGTGTGTGCGGATAATCGAATCCACCGGCACGCTCGACGCCATCGCGCGCGGCGTGCGCAATCCCTTCAGCAAACGTTTCTCGCGCATATACCTGCGGGAGCAACGCACTCTGTCTGAATTTGATCTGCGCTGGCACCCGGCTATCATCGGCAGGCGCGATGTGCGCAACCCCAGCAACAACCGCCTGTTAGTGGTAGACCTTGAGGATATGGAAACGCTGCCCAGCGTATCGCGACACCACGCTGCTATCACAGAGCAGGGAGGGTCTTTCTACATTGAATCCATCCAGGATCGTAACCCGACATTATTGGACGGGGTGAGGTTACGCTATAGCGAGCGCTATGCCTTGCTGCCCGGCACATTGATCAAAGTCGGCAACATTACTCTGAGTTTCCAGGTGATCGGTTAGCGCCCGCATGAAGTTTGGCTAGACGAGACATAGGCCGATAGCGTCATCAGGGTTCAGCCGCAGTGTTAACGACTGCGGCGTTTTCATGACTGCGGTAACAGGAATACGGTTGGCCGTATCATCCAGAGTAAGCATTCGGAATGAGCAACGCAAACCATGCAGGACAGGATAATTGAGGTAAGTAGATGATCAGGAGCATGCGCAGCTTGGCCATAGCGCTGTTGGGGGCGATGATACTCGTAATGCTGGCGGCGCCTGCCGCGGTGAACGCGCAGGTTTCAGGCGTCACGCTCACAGTGAACGGTTGTGACAGCTCGAATTACCCGGATGTGGTCTGCACCGTGACGCCGGTGAATGGCGCAGGCGTGCCCCTGCAGCAACTCGATGCTTCATCTTTCCAGGTCACCGACGGCAATACGGCAATCCCCGGTATAGACGTCCAGAAAGTGGTCAGCCCGAGCGTGAAAGTGAGCGTGATGCTTTTGGTGGACTTCGGCATGATCCGGCAAGGCGCGGCATTACAACCGCTGAAAGATTCTGCAAAGGCGATTCTGCAAGCTGCGGGTAACAATGACCGCCTGGCCGTGCTGGCTCTGACCGGGCCTGTGCAAGTCGATGCCAAACTCGACCTGACCAAGGAGTACGGTTTTGCGCCGGCCAGCCAGAAGCGCGATGACATGATCAATCTCATCAACGCGCAATCGGCGGTAGGGCGCACACCGCTTTACGACGCCGTCTGCAAAGCATTGCTGGTGACTGCCCAGGAACACGTCGGCACGCGCGCGGTCATAGTCCTCAGCGACGGCGCGGATGTGCAGAGCCAGGTGTGCACCGACAGCGACACCGTCTCCAGAGCGAACAAGGATCGCACTCCCGTCTTTACGATCGGCGTAGGCCCCGCTGTTAAAGAAGATTACATGCGCAACCTGGCAAGTGGGACCGGCGGCCTGTATGATTCGGCCGCCCAGATTCAAAACGTCATAGACGTTTTCAAAAAGATGGAGGCGGCTCTCAAAACCGAATATCTGGTCGCCTTTCACATGCCGGGACCGGGTAGCGGCCAATCGAAGACGGTTGACATTAAAGTGACTCAGGGCAATGACAGCGACGTGGAGCATGCGACCTTCCAGACGCCACAGCCCACTAAACCCACTTTCGTGAAGGTCACTTTCACGATCGATGGAAACACCGTCAATCCGAAGTTGCTGCCCGCAAACAAAACCCTGATCGTTGAACCCCAGATCCAATCCAGCAAGCCGGTCACCTCCGTGGACTATGTGGTTGGCGGCAATACGCAGACGGAAACAGATCCTCCCTTCCAGCTCGTTATCCCGACGAATGATTTGATCGGAGTGGCGAAAATCACGCTGCGGGCTTCGGGCGAACCCGGTAATCCTGCCTCATTGGCGACTTATGATGTGCAGGTCAGCATCGATCCGTCGACGCTGTTAACGCCGACGCCGGCGCCTGCGCCGACGCTCCTGCAGACATTGACTACTTTCCCGGGTATTCTGATCGTCGTCATCTTTCTGGTGCTGTTGATTCTGCTGATCGTGCTCCTCGTGTTGTTGATGCGCCGGCGCTCACAGCGCAATGTCCGCTATATCCCGGAAACACCGCCGACGATGGTTGGCTCGGCGGCGCCATTCGGCGGGACGTCTATCGGTCAGGTGCCGCCGGACGAACAGGCATTCGCAACCGCGCTTTTCAACGAGGCGCCGGCGGCAAGTCCGGATGCAGCGCCCGTGGAAGGGCGCGCAGAAACCATCCTGTTTAAACCGCCGGTGGCGGTGTTGGAGATAACCAGCGGCGATCTCACCGGGAAACGCTTTGACATCGGTTCCACCGGAAGCGAGATTCTGTCTATCGGGCGCGATCCCGACAGCGGCCCGGGCGAGGTGCGCATCAGCAGCAACTTTGTATCGCGTAAACATGCGCGAATAGCCGTTGAAGGCGGCAAAATATACCTTACCGATCTCAATTCGTCGTCTGGGACGAAGCTAAACGGGGAGCGCCTGCAGGGAGCGCAGCAGTGCGAGATCAATGTGGGTGACAAGATTGACTTCGCGGATGTGAGCGCAGTTATCAAGCCGGTATAGGTTATGGGAGGTTGCATGAAGCGGGTTCTCATTGCACTAATAAGCAGCGCCGCCCTGTTGGCCCCGGGCGTGATCAACGCGCAGGGTGGGTCCCCATCAGTCTATGTGCACACCACGACTGCCACGCCAACTCAGGCTAGTGCAGGTGGTGTGGCCGCGCTGAAAGTCAATACGCTCTTCTCTCTGCTTGACAGCGCGGGTATGCCGACCAGCAGCGAAATCGATCACATCGAATTGCGCGTTGGCCAGGATCGCTACACGGCGACGTTTGGCAAGCCCAGTGGGCAATGGGCGATTGCGGTTCTGCTGGATACGAGCGGAACGCTGGCAGGGAACCAGGACGATTTCAGACGCATGATCGAAGGCTTCTCCAAGTCATTGGATCAGATGCCTCAGAACGCTCTGTATACCATTGTCACTTTCGATTCCAGCCCCAGGGTGATCCAGGAATTTACCGCCGACAAAGAGGAAGTGCGGAAAAACATACTCACCGCCGTAAAGCCCAAGGCAGGGTCAAAGCCCTGTCTGAACGACGGATTGCTTGAGGCTGTCCGGCGCGTCGAATCGGCGTCCGCGCGAAAGGCAGTGGTCGTGGTAACAGCCAGCCAGGATGCCTGCGGCAATACGCCGCTACAGGCGGTTGTGGATGAAGCGACTAGCACGGGCACACAGATCCATGCGCTGGGCATAGATGGCTATGCGGTAAACCTCGCTACGCTGGAGAAATACACCCAACCAACACGCGGCCTGGCGTATATCCGCAGCCCTAATGACCTTATCTTCGGTCTGGGCAGCTTGCTATCCGGACTGGCGAACCAGTATGAGGCGAACTGGACTATCTACCCGCGCAAAGGCGAGCAGACAGACGATATGTTCGTCACCTTAAAAGACTCCAGCGTCTTGAATGGCAAGATTACCTTTGTGTCAGATAAAGACTACGAGCCGCCGCCAAAAGTGGATTTGATCGGCGAAGTGCGATCGACGCCGGCGAGTTTGCTGGTCAATCTGGTTATTGTCAACCGCGCAAAGATTGCCGCATTACAGGCCCGTATCATCGATAAGACCACGGGCAAGGCGCTCCTCGATCAGTTATTGCCAAAGGTTGAGGATTCATTGGCGATACCCGCTAATACACTGCAAACAGATGGCAACTACACGCTGGAGATCAATGCATTGGATGCGCAGAACAACATCCTCTCCAGCACACCGCCGCGCGATTTCCAGTTCAAGCCCACACCGCTGCAGATTGGCATCGTTGCCGTAAGCGCACCGTCACTAGATTCGTCGAATTTCGTCGTCACAGTGACAACCCCTTCCGGCGGCGCTGCAGGTATTGCCCGCTACAAGGCCTGGCTGGAGACGGAACAATCCAATGGCCCGATCGCCGGCACCGAAGTATTTCAATCGCCGGATCAGCCATTGACGATACCGGCCGCCGATCTGCCATCGGGTGTCTATCAGGTGAAGGCGCAGGCGCTGGATGGCGCAAACCAGATAATCGCTGAAGCCGCCAAGCCATTCAAAGTTGACTACACGCGGCCGAGTTTCATCGACCGCATCGTGCGCGATGTCGGCCAGTCCTCGGTCGCTGTTGTCGTGCTGGTGGTTGTTGCGATAGTCGCTATCCTCATTGTCTTTATGTTGTTTCGCTATGCCCGTTCGCGTTCGCGCGTGGAAGTGCGGGTGGTTGAACCTGAACTCGACCGCAAACACTATCGTGCGCCAGCTTCCGACCGATCACAGGTCATCATCCAGCCCGAGATATCGCAGATGATGTCAGGGCCGATAAACCAGCCGGCGCAGGCCGTTGCGGGCGCTGCAATCGTCATGCGGGAGCCGTCAACGCTTCTATATCAGGCAAAGATCAGTACGTCCCGCTTCACGCTGGGCCGCAGCGCAACCAACGATGGCGTCATTAAACTGGACAGCCAGAGCGGCGTATCCGGTTCGCATGCCGTAGTTCTGAATGAGGGCGGCATATGGTATGTACAGGATTCCAACAGTACCAATGGCACTTCCGTCAACGGACAGAAGCTTCCCCGCGGTGGACGGATGCGTCTGCAGGATCACGCCGTGATCGGGCTTGGGCCGAAAGTAAAACTTGAGTTCCGTATCCTCTCATGAAAACTAAACTGACCCATTTCATAGCGGTATTCGGTCTGTTGTTGTCGGTATTTGGCCGCACTCTGCCGGGTTTTGCGCAGTCGGTCAACACCTATTTCATCACCAATGTCGACTCCAGTCATTTCCCGAACATCCAGTTCCGCCTGAGGGCGCTGGATTCGAACAACCATGCTGTCACCGATCTGACGTCGGCAAACCTGCCGCTCTTTGAAAATGGCAAACCCGTTCCGCCGCAAAATGTGCAGGTCACGCCTCATAATGATGGACCGCTTACGATCGTGTTTGTGATTGATCAGGGCGCACAGTCGAATTATCAGGCTGTCCAGAACGCCCTGAAGCAGGCTATCTCGCACCTGGTGGATGGAGGATACTTTGTTGATGGGCGCGACACGGTGAAACTCGTCGTGCGCGAAAATCCCGGCGCCGGCGACCGCACCACGGTCAAACTTGGGGCGACCCAACAAGGACGCGACCTCCTCAACTTTATCTCGGGTTATACCTTCCCGCGCAGCGCCGCTCGAACGAAAGGCCTAAAAGGTATAGACGACGCGGTCGCGGATATGAGCCAACTCGTACCCAATCCGGGCGCCCAGGATGCAGCGATCATTTTCTTCTCGCGTATGATCGAGGATCCCCAGCCGTCTGTAGCCGCTACCGCAGCACAAAACTCGGCATCGGATGCAAAGGCGAAGTTCATAACCATCTATTCCGTGCAGACGGATAGCGCACTGGCTGACCAGCAACCGCTGCAACTGGTTGCCCTCGGCTCAAACGGAAAATTCGTCAAACTGCTGCCAAATGCCGCCAGCGCAGCGGTCGATGGTATCTACCAGGCTCTGGCTGTGCAGAGGCAGTACTACACCGTTTCCTATGCCAGCCCATCGGGTGAGTCCGGTTCGCGCCTGATAACAGTCGGCTCGGCAGAAAAGCCATCGGTCGGCGCCAGCGGAGAATACCAGGTGAATGTGTCACCGCCGTTGGTGACCCTGACGCCGCAAACTTCATTCCTTCGTCGTGCTCCTGTTCCTGGCGCCGCCGACGGACAGAACCCATATAGTCCATTGAGCGTGCGCGCGCAGGTGGACATTGCCTGGACCGACGGGATTACCCGCTCGATCAAGCAAATCGACTTTTCGGTGAATGGCGTCAAGCAAAGCACATTGACCGGGGACCAGTTGACGCCCGGTAAGACAAGCTTCGAGCTGATCGGCGATTTATCGGCTATCACGAAACCCGGCGCCAATATCGCTACTTTGAGCGTGCAGGTGCTGGATGCATTAGGCAGCCAGGCCAGCGCGACCGAACGCGTGACCGTCGAGGTTGTCCCGCCGATGACGCCGTCGCCGACGCCCGCGCCGGGTCTGACACTGGATAATCCCGCGGCGCCGATCGTGCTGGTGGCCGTTGTGCTGATCCTTCTGATCGTTGTCATTGTGCTGCTGGCGACGCGCCGGCGCGGTTCCGGCGCTGGCGCCCACGCGCCCGGCGGCCGCACTTCTTCGCGAAGCAGCCAGCCCGCTGCTGAGAAGGCGCTGGCTACGCTTATCGTTTTACAGGGGCCGCCGAATATGCTGAACCAGCCGTTGCGTGTGACAAAAGCCCGCGTCGTGTTAGGCCGTGATTCCACGTCATGTGACATCGCATTCTATGCCGGTCAACCGAGCAGCGTCAGCGGCGTGCATGCCGTGCTGGAGTACAACGAGCAGGCCGGTTTTACCATCAAGGATAATGGCTCGACCAACGGAACCATGATCAATGCGAGGAAGTTGAGAGTGGGCGTGCCGGAGCCGATTCGCGACGGCGATGAAATCACACTAGGCGATACGGCTAACCGCGGGGTGAAGATTCGCTTCGCTACCGGTCAGGGCGATCGCTGGGCCAATGACGACAAGACACAGATCAGAATGTAGCGTCTTTACCGTCCATGCCAACGGCGCGCGCTCGCGCAACGGCTTCTTCCCGGTCGGCAACCTGCAGTTTTGACAGGATGCTCGATACCTGATTGCGCACCGTTTTGAGCGATGTGCCCAGGGAACTGGCGACGCCATCGTTACTGTGACCCTGGGCCATCAACGCCAGGATTTCGCGTTCGCGTTCGGTTAATTCAGGGAAGGCCGATCGCGCAGACGCTGGCTCAATACTGGCAACATACTGCAGCAGGCGACGGGCTACCTCCGGACCAAACAGCGCCTCGCCATTGGCGACGGCGCGAATCGACCGCAGCAATTCCTTTTCGTCGGCATCCTTCAAAATGTAACCGCGCGCGCCGACGCGCAACGTCGCCAGGAGCGCGTCAGTATCCTCCAGCATGGTCAGGATGACAATGCCCGCAAACGGATTCACGCGCAGGATACGCTGCGCCGCCTCAATGCCGCTGAGCCCCGGCATCTGAAGGTCCATCAACACCACGTTAGGCTGTTTGTTGGCAGCCAGTTCGACGGCCTCCGCGCCGGTTGCAGCCTCCGCAACGATCTCGATGTCCTCGGCGGCCTTCAGAACGTTCATGACGCCTTCGCGAAAGAAGCGATGGTCATCGACGATCATGACCTTGATGGGCTCGTGCGATTCGTCATGCGAGGACGCCGATGGCGCGGCTGCCAGCGTCTGGCGCGCGACCGCCGGTTCCGTCGACTGGAACATCGGCAATTTCACCAGCACATGCGTCCCGCCGCTGGGCAGTTTCTTGAAAGTGCAATTGCCGCCCAGTTCCGCCACTCGCTCGCGGATCGAACTCATACCTACGCCGGGCTGCAAGCGTTCCGGCAAACCGAGACCGTTGTCGATCACATCGATGTAGAGATAGTCTGCGATGCGCAGGCGAATATCGCATTGTGTCGCATGCGAGTGTTTGGCGACGTTATTCAGCGCCTCCAGCACGATTCGGTAGGTGGCAACTTCCACGGCTGCAGGCAGTAACGGCAGGAAATCCGGCGCATACACCTTCACTTCCAGGTCGCCCACCGAGAACTGCTGGGCTTGTTCCCGAATCGTGGTCAGCAGCCCCAGTTCCTCGAGGGCTGGCGGGCGCAGATCGTAGATGACATGCCGAATCTGTGTGACGACGCCGCGTATCTGCTCGCGCAGTTCAGTTACCATCGCCTCGCTGGTGGCGTCCTGGCGCACGCGGTCGCGTAGAGCGCCCATTTTCAGCATGATGGCGGTCAGCGTAGGGCCGACGGCATCATGCAGGTTGCGCCGCAGTTTGCGGCGTTCCTCCTCGCGCGCCAGCACGAGCCGCTCCCTGGCGTGTTGCAGATCGCGCGTGATTCGCACGACATGGGCTGCGCTGCCCGTGCGATGGGCAATCTCGCCCAGCAGATAGTCTTCCTCAGGCGAGATCGACGCGCTGGCCTGGCCGGGTATCACCTCCAACTGGCCGATTGTCTCCCCTCTAAATGTGATCGGGTAACGCCACGGCTTAATGTGGTGTTGCGGAAATATGCTCGCGGCATCATCCGCGCGGTGCTGGGTGATGACGTCAAACTCGTCGCTGTCGATGCGCCGTAACGATATCCCGACTTGCAGCGCCTGCAACTCCTGGGTCAGTGTCTTGCAGACTGATGACAATACCAACTGCGGCGGAACGCTGTTTTCCAGTTGGCGCGCAAGCTTTTCAAGCGCTGTCGCAGTGCCTGAACTCGCAGATGCATCTTCGGTATATGGGGGCTGTTGGATTGTCATACTGCTAGTCCCTTTGACTTTTTACACTAAGAGCCTATCCCGTAGATGTCTGACTTCTAGCAGAAGTCAGACATCTTAGCGTCTATTGGGGTATATATTAAGCGACACGCACTAAAACTCAGTAAAATGGGCGGCTGAAGCGTTTCCATTAACGGTTCAAGGCACTGTCCGGCTCGCCGCAAGTGTATTGTCTTTCTGCACCTGTGCATAAACATCGGGTGTTACGCACACGTGGTCTCCCGTATAGGCTGCTCGCCACACATAGCCGTCAATGCAGGTATCAGGCCCGTACTCGAGCAGTTTACGTGAGTTGGCTGCGGCATTGTCGGCTTGCGCCTGGGCTCGCACATCGGCTGTCACACACACATGGTCGGTCGGCGACGCAGTGCGCCAGACGTAACCCTCCTGGCACGTGTCCGGGCCGGAACTGGCGACGACCACGCGCGAAGCCGCAGCCGCGTTATCGTCCGCCGTCTGTGATCTCACCGAAGGCAATACACAGACGAGATCATCGCTCCGCGCAACGCGCCAGACATAGCCCGAGATGCAGGAATTGGGCCCATAAGCCCCGCCGGAGTCTACGCGCGAAGCTGCGGCGGCGTTATCGGCCTGCGCCTGCGAACGCACATCGGCTGTGACACAGACATGGTCTCCGTCGTAAGCGTTGCGCCATACAAAGCCTTGTTTGCAGGTGTCTGGACCGTACAGCAACAGCTTCCGTGAAGCTGCTGCCGCGTTGTCCGCCTGCGCCTGTGCCTGCACAGCGGGAGTCACACAGACGTGGTCGTTGCTGAAAGCATTGCGCCAGACGTAGCCATGCTTGCAGGTATCCGGTCCAGAGCTGGCAACGACGCGCCGCGACGCTGCCAACAGGTTGTCCGAAATCGCCTGACTGTGCGAGACAGGCGGCGCACAGACCTTATCGGTTGGTCTGGCCAGGCGCCATACAAATCCCGGCAGGCAGCTCCCGCTTGGCAGTGGGGTAGCGGTGTCGGTTGGAACCAGAACGGTGCTGGTGCTTTCTGGCGCCGGTGTATCCGTCGATGACATGTCCGGCGTAACCGTAACCATCGTTGCCGCCGCGGATGCGGTAGCGCCAACCGTGTTCAACGAAGTGCTGTCGGTTGGAGTAACCCGGGCAGCAGGTGTAACACTGACGGTAGCCTGTCCACCGCTGCCTTGCTGCATATCCGAGTAACCTCGCAGCGCGGCCAGCACGATCGCGCCGCCCCCAACCAGCAGGATTAACGCGGCTACGCCGACAATCGCCATGATGGCGTTGCGATGTGAGATTGGCCTGCGCGGTTTATTGGCATTAGCGGCAAGCGCGCCCGGCATCGCCGCGGCGGCGTTGAATGGTTTTCTGGACCCCGACGTGCGCGACAGTTCCTCAAGCGCCTGGTCTATGGCCCGCGCCATTTCTGCGCCGGTCTGGTAGCGGTCGTTCGGATCTTTCGCCGTTACCTTCTCGATGATTCGGCGCGTGCGTTGCGATATATCGTTGCGCGGCAAATCCGGCAGGCGTTCTTTGATGTGTTTGTATACGACCGCGACGGGGGTGTCCGCCTGGAATGGGGGCAATCCGGCCAGCATCTCATACATGACGATACCGAGTGAATACAGGTCGCTGCGGCCGTCCAGCGCCCCTCCCTTGCCCTGTTCGGGCGACATGTACTCCGGCGTGCCGATGGTGCTCAAATTGCGGGTCAGGCGGGTTGCCGCGGTCGCCAGCACGATGCCGAAGTCCGCCAGAACTGGAGTTCCATTCGCGCGCAGCAGGATGTTGCTGGGCTTGATGTCGCGATGGATCAGTCCCTGTTCATGCGCATAATTCAGCGCATCAGCGACCGGGCGTATCAGACGGAGCACCTCCTCCTCGCTGAAGACTTTCCCCTCAATGGCGTTTTCGCGCAGTTTCTGCTGCAGGCTGCCATCCGGCAGGTACTCCATAGCTATGTAGTGCTGGCCGTCCGCCACGCCCAGATCGTAGACCTCGATGATATTGGGATGGCGCAACTTGCTGGCGGATTGCGCTTCACGCTGGAAGCGCGCCAGCGCACTGATGTCGTTCACCAACTCAGGCTGCAATACTTTCAGCGCGACTTCACGATGCAGCGCCACATGGACGGCGCGATACACGATGCCCATCCCTCCGGCAGCGATCTTCGCGAGTATTTCGTACTGGCCAATACGCGTCATCGACAGCATCTCCTGTACGCACTTCAACCACCTCGAACCCGTCTTGCGGCGTTCATCACCCCACGGCGCGACGGTCAGTACTCTCGGCAGACAGGATCAACGATGGGAAATGTGATGACTCAATGCCGGCTGCCTGGGCCGCAATCTGGATGCCAAATTGGTTCTCTGCGCTTCTCGACCATGTCGGGCAGGCAGGCTGTAGAAATGGCATTGAGAGCATTCAGCGCCGTGATTATACTGATTTTACCTTATGCAATAATCCTTATAAGGCATCAGCACGGCGATATGGTCTTTCCATAGGCATCGACACACAGGCGTTTGGTCAGGCCGGCTGTGCGAATCTCGACTGACTGAAGGTATTGCCCCTGCATATACAGTGTGTATGCCGCGTGCGTGGAACTGCCGGCGGTGATAAGCTGGCTGCCGGCCCGATTCACGCAGTACGGCAGCACATTCTGTATGTTGCTGATAAACACGGGGGTCCAACTGCTGATGTCCGACTGCCCCGTGTTATTGATATCGAAGTTCACTTCGTACTTCAGGTAGATGCCGGCGTTGTTATCGAAATTGCTGCATCCATCCGGCGACGTGGGTTTGCCCCAGTTTTCCCGTCCGACAATATAGTTGCTGAAGTTAAAGTCCAGCCCTGCCACGGGTGTGGGCGTGCCGCCGGTGGTCGATGCCGGCGTCGGTTGCGCCGTAGCGCCGGTAGATGGCACGGGCGTGCTGGGAACGACTGTTGCGCCCGATGCGGGAATTGCCTGTGTCGTCAGATAGACTTCGTCAATATAGATCGCCCCTTTTGTCGCGACGCCATGAGGCGCCGCGTCGAGGACGAACGCCTTGAATGTATAGGGATAGCTGAGCTTGCCATTATTCGGGCCGCTGATGTAGCTGTTCGGCCAGGGACGCGTGTCGTCGAACCAGGCGACCATCTGCTGCCACCCGGTATGGTATATGCGACCGAAGCTGTACTGGCGCACCTGACCGCTGCCGTCGGCGATCCATGTGTTGAGGAAGTGCCCGCTGCCGTCGCCGTAAACCCACGCCACCAATCCTGTCGGTTGGCCGGATAACGACACGCTATTAAGGAATACGACGAAGGCGCTGTCTACTGCCGGGATGTTGTAGGTCAGCTTTGCCGAATAGGTTCCATCGTGCACCTGTTCCGTCGATTGGTTGAGGCTGCCGTACGGCTCATCGCCGAGTTTCCATGCCAGCGGTTGTTCGAAGTTGAATAGTTGGCCGGGTTTAGCCGGAGTAGTTGCGGGCGGCGGCGTGGGCGATCCCGCACTGGCCGGCGTGGCGGATGGATTTGTCTTTGCAGCAGTAGGTGATGCATTAGCTGAGCTGGTCGGTGTGGCAGCATTGACTGCAGGGGTGGGGGTATCGGCTGCTGCCGTTGGTTCTCCCACCGCTGCGGTGGCGGCGGCTGCGGCGGCGGCTGTGGCGGATTCATCGAAAGCAGGCGTCACGGTAGCCGCAATCGTTGCGGCATTGGCGACAACAGCAGTCGCAGCCGTACGCCGGGTGACCGTTGGCGCCTGGGTGGGGGGAACTGTCGCCGGCGCAGCGCTCGATCCCAGCAATGTGACGACAACCAGACCGAGTGCTGCGAGGATGACTACAACCAGCGCCGCAATGCCGCCGGTGATCAGCCAGCGGTTAGCGCCGGGAGTTTTGGCGGGGGCGCTTTTTTGCTTCAAAACCGCGTCGATCGCGGCGACCAGTTCTCCAGCGGTCTGGTAACGCTCCTCGGGTTTTTTGGCGATGACCCGATTCGTAATTTCGACGACTGCAGGCGTAAGGTCAGTGCGGATGCGATTGATCGGTGTGGGCGGTTCCTTGATGTGCTTATAGACCGTGCCCCAGGGCGTGTCTGCGACAAAGGGCGGCTTGCCGGCCAGCATCTCGTATAGAACGATGCCCAGCGAGTAAAGATCGCTTCGCCCATCGACTTTTTGTCCCTGCGCCTGTTCGGGCGACATATATTCCGGCGTGCCCATGGCCTCGACGCTGCGGGTCAGCTTCGTCGCGCCTTCCGCATGCACGATGCCGAAGTCAGTCAGCACATAGCGCCCATCGGATGCAATGATGATGTTGCTGGGTTTGATGTCGCGGTGTACGAAGCCTTTGGCATGCGCGTAATCGAGCGCCGAGGCGATCTGGCGGATGATATTCAATGCCTGGTCAACAGGCATGAGCTGGCGCGCCGCCGATAGATTGCTGAGTTGCTGGTTCAGCGTGCCGCCGGTGAGATACTCTATCGCCAGGTAGTAGTACCCATCGGCGAAGCTGGCATCGTAGACTTCCACGATGTTGGGATGCCGCAGTTGCCCCATGGCCTGGCCTTCGCGCATGAAACGTTGCGTGAACTCAGAATCCTCTGCCAGGTGTGAGAACATGACTTTCAGAGCCACTTCGCGTTTGATGAAACGGTGCTGCGCGCGGTAAACGATCCCCATGCCGCCTTGCGCGATGGTGCCGAGAATCTGGTAATTGCCGATAATGCTGCCCGGCGTCAATAGATTGGCTGAACTCATGCGTGCTCTCCTCGGTCCTGTTCCATTACTTGCAGGGTGTCAGCGCCTTCCCATCCACGCACAACTTACGACTGAAGTCAGCGCTCGTTAACTCAACACGTGTCAATACATCGCCTTCAACATAAACGTCGAACTTAGCTTCGCTGCCGCCGCCCGCTGCGATGGGGCTGCCTTCGGGGCTGGCTAAAGAACACTTGGGCAACGGGCCGCTGTGACCGCCGTAGAAGTCCACTTTCCAGTTACTGAATGGGCTGCTGCCTTTATTCGACAGGGTCAGCAAAACCTCGTAACGGGTAACGGGGTGCTGGTCGTCAAAATGACTGCACCCATCCGGAGAAGTGGGTTTGCCCCATCGTTCTATACCCAGGGGCGCGGTTTGTATCAAGATATTTCCGGCGCCTGGTCCTGATGTATCGGTTGTATCCGATATGTCGGAGACCGGCGTGTCGAATGGAGCCAGCGTCGAGGTGGCCTGAGCGACCGGCGCTGTGGGTATAGGGGCAGGGACATCCGTTGCCGGTTCTGTTGCGGCGATCAACTGGGGCGCATCGGTCGAGTGTACGACGGTGGCGCTGGGCGCTGGCGTCGCAACGGGCTTGCTGGCCGGGGCGCTCGAGACTGCAATCACGCCGGCGATGACCGCGACGACGACCGCAGCGCCGCCCAGGATGCCGACAGTGGCGCCATTGGCGCGTTTGACCTGTGCGCCGGCCAGGGCCTTGTGAATGCGCTTCGCGAACTCGCCTGCGCTCGCATAGCGCGCCTGGGGGTCTTTCTGCAGCGCCTGCATCACCGCCGCGGAAAGTTGCGGCGATACGCCTGGATTGACCTCGCACAGGATCGGCGGCGCTTCGGTGAGATGCTTGTGCATCTGCACGATGGCATCTTCGGCGTTGAATGGCAGGCGACCGGCCAATGCCTCGAAGACGGTTACTCCCAGGCTGTAGATGTCGGCGCGCGGACTCACCGCTCCGCCCTGGATCTGCTCGGGCGCGATGTAATCGCATGTGCCGCCGCTCACCTGGATCGTCGATTGCACGCTCATACCGCGACTGGCCAGCGACTGGGCCAGGCCGAAATCCATCAGGAACGCCTGCTGGTCGCGCGCGCGGATGAGGATGTTGCTGGGTTTGATATCGCGATGGACAATCCCGCTCTTGTGCGCCGCATCCAGCGCCGCGGCGATGTCGCCGATCACCCGGTCAACCACTTCCGGCGCGACCGTCGTCCCGCTGGCGCGGGCATGCCGGATGACGTCCGCAAACGAGGATCCATCGATGAACTCCATCGCGAAGTAGGGCGCGCCGTTGCAGACGCCGGAGTCCAGCATGCGCACGATATGCGGACCTCTGGGTTGCTGCGTCGGTTCCACCATGAATCGCGCGCGCGCCGCTGCGTCATTCGACAGATGCCGGGCCAGCACCTTCAGCGCGACGACAGCCCCTTTCGCGTCGCGGGCGCGGTATACCACACTCGTCGCGCCGCGACTGATCTCGCCAAGCAAGGTGTATGAACAAAACTCTGTCGGCATATGGGCCTGGATGTTATTTGGCGATTAATGTGTACTGCGTCGGCGTGATGGTTGTGGCGTAGTCGTAAACAAGCACGATGTAGTCGTTCGAGGTTGTCGGCGTGGTGATGATTTGCTCGTTACCAATATTGGGAACAGCCGACGAACCCACATAGGTATAGGGTGATGTCGAATCAAGCAGGTAGAGGTCGAGATCACATTTTGGGGTAGGGTCGGCGCAAGGCGGGACCAGGCGCACGGTAATTGTGTGTGGCTGACCGCTGTTCAAGGTCACGCGATAGTAATCATACCGGTCCGTGCTCATGTTGATGCTCGCGGTGATCTGGTAATTCAATGCCAGCGGGAAAGCCGTTGCCGGGCTGTTATTTGGCTCACACCAGTCGGCGCTCTGGTTGTCGCACGGATAACGCAACAGCAGCGCTGGCAGGTAAGCGTACGTCGTTATAGGCCGGTTGACCCAAAAGGAAGGGCTGGCGACATCTGCCTGATTGCCGGCCATGTCGCTGAGATGCAATACCACCTGCGCTGCGCTGCTGCTCTGTGTAACTGGCACCGTCCAACTGACGGCGGTCGCGCTGGTTGCGGTGATCAGGACCGGAGAGCTGATTGGCGCAAGCCTGAACCAGACTTGAGTGGTCGAAAGTCCGCTCGTGACATCTGTCATTGCATATGTAATGCTGACGACGTCGCCAAGTTGCCATTGGCTGGCTCCGGTGGGTGACAGGATGGTGGCCGTCGGTGGGACGCTATCCTGGGGCAGGGTATAGGCCTGTGACGGAAACAGGTCATTGGTGTCGCTGGTGCCCACGCTGAAAGTGACGATATTGGCGCTCCCTTCGCTCAATGTGATATCGCTGATCGCCAGGATCACGGACTGTGTGCTGACAGCGGTTACCTGCGGTACGCCGGTAGATGGCACGCCATTCAACCCCGTCGCCTGATATACCGCGAGATCGGTACGCACGCCCTGATCGTTGGTGACCTGCACTTGCACGGTGATCGATTGGGTCGTTGTCACCCATACATCAGGGTATGGGGTCTGCAATGTCCAAATGGTTCCACTGGCGGCGGGGGCTGCTGACAAAAAACCTGAAGCAAAAAGCCGCGGGATGGAGATCATCGCGGCAAACAGCGCGAGCGCGCTCACGCCAGCGCTTATAAGCACGAACAATCTCTTGAGTATGACGCTCATGATGAATCCCCTCCCTTGACCCATGCGAAGCAGTCCACTCCCCGCCGCGCTCGAATCGGCCATGCCCACGTCATGCCACATCCCCCCTCATGCATTTTTCCCCTCAACTTCATGGTGTTGGCGATGGTGGTTGGGAGTGGGTTGGTTCCGGTGGCGGCTGCGGTGTGTCGGTCGGCGGCGGTTGCGGCGTGTTGGTCGGCGGCGGCTGCGGCGTGTTGGTCGGCGGCGGCTGCGGCGTGTTGGTCGGCGGCGCACTCGTTGGCGCGCTGGTGTTGGCCGGTTTGGGCGTGTCGGCAGGCTTTGGTTGATTCGGCTTGGGTGTGTCCGTCGGCGCTTGCGTAGGACCAATGGTGGGTTGTAGTGTTGGCGTCGCCGAGGGCATTATCGTGGGGATGATCGGTTTCGGTGTCGGGCTGTTGCGCAGGTCGGGTGTCACAGTCGCCGGCCCCAGGGTGCCCTCCGGCGTCGCTGTGGTGTCCGTCACCGTTCCGACCGCCTCCGGGATGTCGGCGCCTGCTGAGGTCCCGTTAGCGGCCCGGGTCGCCCGCTGTGTGGCGGTGGCAGTCGGATTTGTCGTCGGATTTTGATTGTTGTTGGTAGACATCGCGCTGATGACCAGCACAGCAGCCGCCAGGACCACGAGGATGCCCGCGATTGCGCCGATGAGCGGAATGGGTGACCCCTTGGCCGCTGCCGCCGCCACGACGCCGTAATTGAACACGATAGAGGAGATGTTGTCGGTGGTATGGTTATCGTTCGCCGCTTTGATCAGCGTGGTTACGGCTTTCTGCGGCGAAGGATTCTGCTGCATGATTGCGGTGATCTGTTCATCGGTCACGGCGCCATGCAGGCCGTCGCTGCAGATCATGATGCGGTCGCCGGGTTGCAGGGTGATCGGGTCGGCGTTGATATCCGGTGTGTGGTTGGCTGCCGCGCCCAGTGAACGCGTGATGATATTGCGCTGATTGCTGACGCGGGCTTCCTGCGGCGTCAGCAAACCGCGTTCGACCTGCTCGGCGACCCAACTGTGGTCTTTAGTCAGCCTGGTCAATACGCCGTCGCGCAACAGATAACCGCGACTGTCGCCTACATGCGAGACATACAGTTTATCGTCAATAACGGCCATAGCGACGATCGTCGTCGCCATATTCTTGATGCTCTGGTCTGCCGCCGCCGCAGCGCGGACGGTCTGGTTGGCTTTTTCAATGGCGGAACGCAAGGTCTGTTGGGGCGGGCCGGATTCGCTGTAATAGGCATTGAAAGCCGCTTCCGTTGCCAGTGATGACGCACGTTGTCCGCCCTTCTCGCCACCGACGCCATCGCATAGGATCAGCAGGACGCCTTTGGCGTTGCGGCGCGCCGTATCATTCTGATCGGTGACCAGCACGTTGTCCTGATTGTCGGCGCGCGGCCCTTGATCTTTATCTGCGTACCAGGCTATCGGTGGTGTTGGCATTAATCTATCTCCGTGAAACTGTTAGTGCGCGCATAACCCTGGTCGAACCATAATCATAGCTGCTAAATCCTCTCTGCGGTTCAGATATCATGGCAATTTTTTGATGACTAACGTCACATTGATTTTGATTGGCACGGGTGTAGATGTAGGTGTATTTGTCGGAATGAGCAAAATGCAGCACTTAACAACCAGGGTAACTTTAAGTACCGGCGGCGATGTGACAACCACTGCCGGCGGCAATGTGGCTGTCAGGTGTGGCACTAATGTGGATGGCGGCGGGAGCAGGGTGACTGATACAACTACAGGCACAGCGATAGTCGGCACGACTGGCACGGTCGGAAGCGGCGCCGCTGTTGGCGGCACAGGTGTGGCTGTGTCTGGCGCGCGCAGATCAGGCGTTACCGTCGGCTGCCCTTGCACAGCGTCGGGAGTTGGAGAGCTATTCGCGCTGGCGTCATCCACGGCTGTCGCATCGCTGGCAACGACCGTTTTGGATTTCGGTTGGCTGCTCTGCCTGGTTGCTGTGGTCGCGACGGCGGTTGGCGTCGCGGTATGCGGCGGATTCGTCTCGCCCAGACCGCCGGGTTGGGTGGTGCTGACCATTGCCACGGCAAGGGCGGCGACGACGATCATCGCGGTCAACCCGCCACCCAGGGCCAGAACCTTGGGTAAAGCCAACGCTCTCGACTTGCTCAGTGCCGCACTGTAGGCCTGGGCGAAGCCGCCGGCGCTGGCGTAGCGCTGGCGCGGGTCTTTATTCAACGCCCGCATGACCACTGCGGAGACCTTCTCTGAAACCGCCGGGTTTACTTTGTAGAGATCCTCAGGCGGCTCCTGCAGGTGCATGCGCGCGACGACGAACTCGCTGTCGGCCTGGAACGGCGGCCGTCCCGCCAGCGCCTCGTAGGTCATGGCGCCGAGTGAATATACGTCGCTGGCCGGCGTGATCTGTTTGCCGCTGGCTTGTTCCGGCGACATATAGTGCGCCGTGCCGATCATCGCGCCCGCGCCCGCTACGCTGGTGAATTGCGCGGCGGTCAGGTCCTTGGCGATGTCGAAATCGGTGAGGAATGCGCGCCCATCTGCGCTGCGTATCAGGATGTTACTCGGTTTGATATCTCGATGGATGACGCCCTTCGCGTGCGAACCATCCAGTCCGGCGGCGATGTCGCGCAGCACCGGCGCATACTGCTCCGGCGCAAAGACGCGCACACGGCGCAGGATGTTCGAAAGCGCATCACCTTCGACGAGTTGCATGGCGAAGTACAGCGTGCCATCGCACTCGCCGGAGTCGTATATTTCCACGATATTCGGGTGCTTTGGATAGAGCTGTGGCGCGCGCTTGAATCTTTTCTCGGCTGAAGCATTCGTGCGGAACTCGGGCCGCATAACCTTCAGCGCCACAGTGCGTCCGTCTTTGGACCGTGCACGGTATACGGCGCCCATGCCGCCACGGCCCAACTCACTCAGAATCTCATAATCACAAAACTGTTGCATAGCTTGGTACCTCAACCCGGACAATACATAATACCCGTTATGGTGATTGGTGAGCTTGGTTTAGATAATGAGATCACACGCAACTGCGGGAGTTGCGGCTGATCCTTAATCGGGAACACGAATGCCCATGTGTTTGCTGTGGCGCCCACCTGGGTTAGGCTGGACGCGCCTTTCGATACATCTGTACACCTCGCACTGTTCACATCATTCTGGAAACAAATCCACAGGTCATTGGGTGCTGGTTTACTTACGGTACGCGTCTGAATGGTGATTGTAAATGGCGCCTGTATTGCGGCCAATCCCAGGTAACTCGCCAGATCCAACCTGGTCGCAATATGCGCCAGACCCCAGACGGCTATTCCATCTTCAGTTACCTTGACGCCGGTGGCGGCGGAATTCCATTGCCAGCCACTGACGCTGACCGTTCCGGTCACACATGCGCTTGGCGCCGACGTGAGGAATGGGGTAGTGGTTGCCTGAACGGTCGCCGGCGCAGCATCAGTAGCAACGACGGTGCTGGCCGCCATTGCTTCACTGAAAGACTGCGTAGGCTCCAGTGTCGGCGTCGGCGCCGAGGAAGCGGTTGGCGATACGCCTACCGTCATGGTCGATGTGGTTTGTAGCGCGCTGGTGGGCGATATGAAATCGAACTGCGCCGGCGATGGCTCTGTAGGACTGACCGCGGCTGCAACAACGGTGGCTGAGGTTGTGACTGATGCGATTGGCTTGTTGCTTACCGGTGTGGGAGCGCCGCCCTGCGCAGGCGCATTACCCCGGCTGATGACGAAAACTGCTGCGATAACTGCCACGATGATAAGCGCTATTCCCGCAATCGACAGGATTGATGGTCGCCGACCCGCCGCCGGAGCTGGATCGGGGGCTTGCAGCCTGGCAGTAATGGGCGAGGATGCCACAATGGCTGTCGCTGCACCTGCATCAGTTGGCGCGATAGCTCCGACGACAATCGCGGTGATATTATCCGCGCCTCCTGCGGCATTGGCGGCATCCACCAGTGCGCTGGTCGCCTCCTGCGCATCAGGCTTGGAGAGCAGAACGCGAATGTTCTCGTCAGGAACCATATCCCACAGCCCGTCGCAGCACAATAACAGACGGTCACCCTCACGCCATTCCAGCTTCTCAACTTCCGGTTTCACGGACGAGGTCGACTGCCCCAGTGCCCGCGTCAGCAGGCTGCGATTCATATTATGGCGCGCTTCTTCAGGAGTGATCAACCCATTGCGTACTTGTTCAGCCACCCAGGAATGGTCGTGGGTGAGTTGCTCTAGCAAGTTGCCGCGCAGGCGATAACAGCGCGAATCCCCCAGATTCGCCACATACAAGTCCGGACCATGGATCACGGCCATGACCAGCGTGCTGCCCATCTGGGAGTGATCGCTATCTTGCGATTGATGCGCCAGCACCGCGCTTTGGGCGTCCAGCACTGCCTTGTGCAGCGATTCAGCAATGTCAACAGGCGCACCCTCTTCAGGGTTGCTGTAGTAACTTTCTGAAGCTACTTGAATGACGATTGCCGATGCAACTTCCCCCCCCTGATATCCACCCATGCCGTCAGCGACGATAAACAGCCACCCCTTTGACGAGACAATGTCGCTCTCAAGCGTGGCAGGGGGTACCCAGTGGGAGTCTTCGTTATTCGCTCTGACTCGTCCTGGATCGGTCATCGCGCCGACAACCGGTCGGGGATAGGTTACTTTTTCTGTATCTGACATGTAGAAACCATTCCTAAAGCAATATTGTTCAGGGCTCAATGACTGTCGCCGAGATGTCAGCGAACTCGATCTTGTCGCCCACCTTGATGGGTGTTGATATGTTTGCGGCCAGTTTTGCGCCATTAACCTGCGTTCCCGATGTTGAACTCAGGTCGGTGAGCGTCATCTGGTCGCCTTCCATCTTGATCACCGCATGATGCCGTGAGACATGCACACTCGGCAGGCGGATACTCCCGGGGCCATCCTCCACTTCGCGCCCAAGCTGTATATCCAGGCCCGCCATCCCAATCATCACTATATCGCCTTTGCGCGTGCCGCTCGTTATCTCAAGCTTGGCTTTGCCGACTTGCCATACCTGTGTCTTAACGCCCTCATCGGCGCCCATCACGCTGGTGCGATCCATCACCTGGGTCTTGCCCGAGTCCGGCGACTGGAACATTGCGGTGGGCAACTCCTGTTGAATGCTTGTCGCCGGTGAAAACGCGGCGTCAGTGGAGACCGGGTAGATGGGCGCCGCATGCCTGCGACGCGACAACAGGGTGATTACCAGCGCCACCAGTATGATCAGTCCGACGACAGCAACGGCGATAGCAATCAATAGTGTCGGGTTGGCAGCCAATGTACTCAAAGGACTCGCGGGTGTCGTCGGCGTTGGCACAGGAGTTGGCGGCGGCGCCTCCTTGACCAGGTTGAATGATGTTGTGCTGGTCACACCTGTGGTGCTGAATAAAGTAACCACCAACTGTGAGCCCGGGTTCAGGTTGTCCGCGCTGAACTGGTAAGTGAATGGAGCCTGTTTCACGGCCTTGACATTGCCGTCAAGATCATACTGAACCTGCAGCGGGGCCGGCCCTTGCAGAACCGGTTCGAGCGATACATCACCCTTCAACGGCGTGCTGTTCAGGTCGCCGGCCTCGCCGTTGATCTTGAATCCCTCCAGTTTCGGCGGAGCGACAGGGAGCTTATCGATTGTGGTTACCTGCTGCTCCACGTTGCCGGCCGGCGTCTTCCAGCGGAACGTGATATCCGGGTTAAACCCCGCTGCGGCGCTCTTAAACGAAATGACATACTGTGTCTTCAGGCGATCCTGAATTTTCATGATCGCTGCCGAGACGTCGCCGGCGGCGCCGGGAGATATGACCTCGCCGCCTGTATCAAACGCAAGGCGCTGTAGTTTGGCATTGTCGGCTTTCTGGCCGATTTTCAGGGTGTAGATCGGGATAATTTCATGCTGCGCCATCGTGATATCGCTGTCGATGGTGAAGCCGGAGCTTTTTGAGTCGAAGCCGTCGCTGATCGCAATGATCGCGCGCCGGCCAAGCGGTTGTTGCGCTGTCAGCAGCAGCGCCTTGCGCACGCCGTCGTAGAGTGGGGTGGCCCCGCTTGGCGAGAGCGGCTTGAGCGTGTTGCGCGGCAGGACTTTATCGATTGTGAAGGGTACTTCGGTTTCCGGGTTGATCGGCGGTTTGTTCGGATCGGCGCCGATATCAACCTTGTTGCTGTTCAGCACAATCATGGCGACGAGATCGTTCGCTCTCGCTGAGTCCTTGGCGATATCGTCCAGCGATTGATTGATGATGTCTTTTACGGTCTGCGTGCCCGCGCCCTTCAGACTGGCGCTCAGATCAAGCAGGAAGAGAATGGAGGTAGTTACGCCCGAGTTGACATTCTGCGTGACCGTCGCACCCGCTACAGGTTTATTGCTGTCCAGAACCTCAAACGATGAGGCGGTCAGACCTTGAGCCGGCAGACCGTTGCGATCCAGCGCCGTCACGATGCAGGTGATCGTCGGGAACGCCTGACCATCACATGAATTGACCGTCAAGCTTGGAACGGTCGTCTGGGCTTGCGCCGGGAGAGATAGCCAGGGCGTCACAGCGCATAGCAATGCGACGAAGGTGCGTATACTCCGAGACAGCATCCTTGTCATGCGGTTCTTCATGTCTCTTCTTAGTGCTCCGTTTTGTTGAATGATCTGCAAAGACATACGATGATCATAAAGCCACTCTCGCATCAGTCCACGACTTTCAAGCGTGTATTCCCAAGCCTGATGACATCGCCCAATGTCAAAATGTGCGGCTCCACGACGCGCACATCGTTGTGATAAATCCCATTTGCGCTCATAGAGTCCGGCAACTCGCTGATCCACCAGAAATTATCGCGGTAATAAAGCTGGCCGTGTCTGCGCGACATGGCATGGTCATTGCGGTTAATCTTATCGCGCGTCAACTGCATGGGATTGCCGTCTACGGATGTGTATGCTCCGGATTCCGCGTTCTGAAGCCGGATCGGCCGCGCCGCAACGCCATTCCATACCGTGTTTCCCTTTATCCCGGATACTCTGGCGACGTTAACATCGCCGCGGTTGAACGGCTCTGTATAACCGAAAGCGCGCGCCATATCTTCAGCGTTCCTGAAGCGCCGGCTCGGGTCTTTCATCAATGACCGCATGATGGCGCTGCTGATGGTGACCGGGACCCGGCTATCCAGTTTGGCCGGCGGTATAGGCACGGTTTTCAACTGATGGGTCAGGATTTCCAGGTCGTTGCCGTCAAAGGGCGGCCGGTTGGCGAATAACTCGTAGGCGATGATGCCGAGCGAGTAGAGGTCGCTCTGCGGAGTGATCAGGCTGGAATCGCCCTTGGCTTGTTCGGGGGACATATATAACGCGACGCCGACTTTGAGGCCAAGGTCAGAGCGGGTTGGCGCGCTCGCCAGTCTGGCGAGGCCGAAGTCGATCAGGCGCGCATTATTCTTCTCGTCGAACATGATGTTATTCAACGACACATCACGATGGACGATTCCTCTTTGATGCAGGTAAGCCAGCGCGTCGCAAATCTGGCCGATCACATGGATGGATTCCTCACCGCTCAAAGCGCGCTTGCGTATGCGATCTTTGAGCGAGCCGCCGGGAAGATATTCCTCGATCAGGTAGGGAGGATCGCTTGCAGCATCGCCGCCGTAGATCTGTACGCAATGTTTATGCCGGATTGATGCGCCGATGAGAATCTGCTGCTCGAATTTCATCCGGAAATAGCGCCCACCGGCATCATACGGCATATTGTTCAGGAATTTGAGTACGACGTCGGCATTGTCGAGGTTGCGCACCGCTCTGTAAACGGTTGCTTGCCCGCCTTTGTCGATACGATGCAGGAGTTCGTAGCCGCTTGGAGCGCGCAATACGGTATTTGTCGATAACGTGGGTGGGGAGTATTCGACACGCGATGCTGCCTGGCCCTTATTGACCAGCGCCAGGGTGGCGCCGCCTATCTCGAATTGCGCGCCAAGGGGTATCTCAGCCTGCCATACGCGCCGCTGGTCGATCCACGTTCCATTCGGGCTATTGGTATCAATCAGCGTAAAGCGCCCATTTTCATAATGCACGCTGGCATGGAAACGGGCGACGAGCGGCTGCTCGATGCGGACGCCGCAACTTGGGTCGCTGCCGATGCGGAGTTCACTGCCGCGAAACGGGAATCGCTCGCCCTGGCGCGCGCCTTTCACAATGAGGATCTCCGCCTGCGGAATGTTGCTTACCGGATGTGTGCTGGTTGATCCGGTCGGTCGGCGCACCAGCACTACGACCAGGATTACCGCAACGATGGCGATGACCGCAATGAGCACGATCAGTATGAGTAAGAGCGGATCCATTGTGATCTATTTCAGAACAATATACCCTTTCTAACTGTGAAACCGGCATTGGAGGCTGAAATGAATATTGGTGAGACTGCCCTTCCTGTTGTGCGGTCTCGTATATGGGCCTGCCGTGTATACACATCAATTTGCCGCCAAGTAGAGCAGCTCAGTTTCAGATATATCCCCCCGTGCCCTCCAGGGTGGCGCGCTCTAGCTGCGAATTATAGCATTGCACCCGCGTTTTTGACGGTTTTTATCCCCATTTCTGAAGCATTCCGTGCCGACTTCATTGATGGATTCATTTGACTACATCTTGCTCTCCAGATACTGGCTACAGTCGTGTGCCATGAGGCCATTATGTCTTACGACAACGACGAATTTCCTGATTGACATCAAGATGCTCTCGTGACAAAATGTATGACCATCCCGAGTATGAGCGCTAAAAGTACCCTCACACATCTGCCTTTTGCCACTACCGCCAAAAACGGTACCGTGTTCGTCATCGTCAGTGCGCTCATGACGCTGCTGGTCGTTTCAAGCGCAATTATTCTGTACCTGTCGCAGGATGAAATAGCGCGGGTGCAACAGGATATCGCCAGGATCGATTCGGTGACCAGTGACCTGGCCGCGCTGGGCGCGATCTCTAATATATCCAGCAAAGGATGGATATCGAATGGGGGAGGCGCGGAACAGGTGCGCGGTATCCTGAATACCTTGCGTCAGAATAAATGTTGCGTGCTGGAGTCAGATTTCGCGGCCGGGTCGCTTGACACTTTGAATCATGTGCAGGTAGTACTGGCCAGCGAAAAAGAGCAGATACTGGCTTCGGTTATCAGTAACGACGCCAATGCCAACCTGCAAACCGATATGGTGAACGCCTACGGGTCAAGCGAGAAACTCGCGCGAAGCGTTTCAGACATATTCGTGAACTGGAGTTCAACATTTGACGAGTCGGCGCGCGAAAAACTGATAAAAACCGCCGAAGATGACACACAAAACAGCCTGACGGAGTACACCAATGCCCAGGCGAGCCTCGACCTGGCCATCGATAAGATCCGCAGTCAAGTCAATGACATGTACACACAGGAGCAAGCGTTAAAAGCTAATCTGCCTGGTCTGCAGACCCGCACCTATGGCTCGTTAGCGGGGCTTGTCATAGGTGCGATCCTGCTGGCGGCATGGATTCTGCTCCGACGGCAAACCATGAAACCCCTGCCCGTTGGACCAGTGCATGAAGTAAAGAACAAACGCAAGGGGAAACACCGAAAGTGATTCCCGTCATGGTCCGGCAAGTAACTTTTTCTAATAAAATGCATCTACAATTCAGAGTTCACATTAGCAAACTAGAGCGACACTCTAAATCAAATGCGTGGGAATTGATATAAGGAGTTTACGTAACAATGGCAAAACCGGTTGTACTGTCAGATTCGAGCTTTAAGGATTCTGTTGAAAGCACACAGGGATTGATTCTGGTGGATTTCTGGGCCACCTGGTGCGGGCCGTGCAAGATGATTGCGCCGATCGTTGAGCAAATTGCCGCCGAGAATGAGGGCAAGATTACGATCGGGAAGCTGGATGTGGATGCCAACGGCCAAACGGCCATGAAATACGGCGTAATGAGCATCCCGACATTGATTCTGTTCAAGAACGGACAACCTGTCGAGCGCCTGGTGGGTTATATGCCCAAAGAGCGCCTGATGAATAAAATCAAGCCGCATCTGAATTGATCACTCGGTTCAGCCAGGGCCGCCACGGCCTGACCGGGTCATTTTGATTACAGCAGCGATAGCTATCTATCGCTGCTGTTTTAATCTGCACGGCGGTTATACAATCGTCCCATGCAGGTTTGCGTTTACTACTTTCCGAACTACCACGTCGACCCTCGCAACGAACTCATCCACGGCCGCGGGTGGACCGAATGGGAACTTGTCAAAACCGCCCGACCCAGGTTTCCCGGACATCAACAACCCAGGATTCCGGCATGGGGCTACGAGGATGAAGCTGATCCCGGCGTATTCCAGCGCAAGATCGCTGCAGCCGCAGACCACGGCGTCAGCAGTTTCATCTTTGACTGGTATTACTACAATGATGGACCCTTCCTTCAGCGCGGACTGGAGCAGGGCTATCTCCAGGCAGACAATAACCGGCGCCTGAAGTTTGCGCTGATGTGGGCCAATCACGACTGGGTCGATATTCACCCGGCCAGGCACAATGAACGCCCACGGCTGCTCTATCCCGGCGCCATTACGCGCGCGACCTGGGAGCGCATGACCGACTACGTCGTGACCCATTACTTCACGCATCCCTCTTACTGGTTAATCGATGGGCGCCCCTACTTCTCGATTTATGAGTTGTATCGCCTGATCGATGGATTGGGAGGTATTGCGCAAACTCAGCAGGCTATTGCCAGTTTCCGGGCGAAGACCAGGGCTGCCGGTTTTCCTGACTTGCACCTGAACGGCGTCGTGTGGGGCGTGCAGGTTTTGCCGCAGGAAACCAGACTGACAAATCCGGCTGAGATAGCTGCCGCCATGCAACTGGACAGCATTTCATCCTATGTGTGGATTCATCACGTTCCGCTGCCGCAGTTTCCACTGACTTCGTACGAGACGGTCAAGACGGTTGCAGTAAAAAGCTGGCATGAACTTGCCGGCCGGTTTTCGAAGCCTTATTACCCGAATGTGACAATGGGATGGGATTCCAGCCCGCGCACATACCAGGATGGGCCGTATGGCAACTACGGTTATCCGTACATGCCGAGTCTGTGCGGTAACACGCCCGCAGCGTTCAAGCAGGCGCTTCTCGATGCCAGAACATTTCTTTCCAGCCGCCCCGATAACCAGCAGATCCTGAGCATCAACGCCTGGAACGAATGGACGGAAGGCAGCTACCTGGAGCCGGATACGGTCAACGGCATGGCTTATCTCGAAGCGATACGCGACGTGTTCGGCGACTAAGCACAAGCTCGGCAACTGTTGATATTTGATACCATTCTGCCATTCTATCTGCCATTCTAACCGGCGCCATCGATTCCATCAGCGACACCCAGCCGGTGGCGCAGCGCCTTTCCTTGAGCAGCCCTGCTGCGCCAAAGACCAGCGCGCCGTTGCAGACGGAAATGACACAGGCAGCACGGGTCGCCGGCGCGCGAACGCAGAACAGGATAACCTCATTGTCCGTGATGCGCGATAACACCTCGACCGGGCCGGTGAAATCCGCCTGATCGACCTGCGGAAAGATAATACCGCCAGGGTTCAGTTTCGGCATTTGCCGTTGAGGGGGCGATTAACCGATCCTACGGCATATTCTCGCCGCGCCCGGCAACGAACAGCTTGTACCATTCATCGCGGCTCAACTCGATGCCATCGCCCTGGCAGGCAGCCGAAATGCGCGCGGTGTTGGTCGTGCCGATAATGGCCTGGATTTTCGCGGGGTGGCGCATAATCCAGGCGATCAGTATGGCCTCGCCGGTGACTCCTTTCTCTTTTGCCATTTGTGCGACTAATGTCGAGGTCTTGCTGATGTGCTCCGCCGGCTTATCAACGGCGCGCCCGGTCAGCAGGCCGCGTGCGAGCGGGCCCCACGCCTGTAATGTGATGTTGTGCAGCCGGCAATACTCGATTGTGCCGTGGTTGCGTGACAGGCGCGGATTATTCTGATTGAACACGATGCCTTCGTCCAGCATATGGGTGTGAATGACGTTGAATTCGACCTGGTTGGCGATAATGGGCTGTCTCAGGTAGTGGCTCAGGTATTCGATCTCCGCCGCAGTCTCGTTGCTCACGCCGAACCAGCGCACTTTCCCGGACTGGTGCAATTCATCGAAGGCGCGCGCCACCTCTTCCGGCTCGACTAATGGATCGGGCCGATGCAGCAATAGCACATCCAGGTAATCCGTCTTGAGCCGTTTCAGGCTGCCCTCTACACTGCGCATGATGTGCTCGTAGCTGAAGTCAAAACGGGTCGGCATGGACGGGTCATCCCAGCCGGGTCGGATACCGCATTTGCTCTGCAGGAAGATTTTCTCGCGCAGTGACGGCGCTTCCTGCCATATTCCAGAAAACACCTCTTCGGACTTGCCGCGACAGTAGATGTCCGCATGATCATAAAAGTTTATGCCTTCATCGAGGGCTGTGCGGATAATTTTCACGGCGTTTTCACGGGTTTCTACGCCCGCAGGTGCGCCATCCCATGAGCCGCCCAGCGGCATGCTGCCGTAAGCGATGCGGGTAACTTTCAGGTCTGATACGCCAAGTTGTTGTGTATTCATGATGCGGTTCATTATCTCATCGGAGACACGAAGCCCGCGCGTATACTTGCGGTATTGCAGCGGCTCGTTCCTGCCGTGAAGAGCTTGACATGAAAACGGTTAATACCTCAGCTTTAGAGCAGCGTATCATCATGCTGCGGCGGGTGCTCCCGATTGTTCTGGGCGCGGTTGCGGTTCTGTATGAGACCGGCCTGGGGCGCTGGATTCACGATACTGTCGGCGCGTACCTGTACTTTGACCTTGACATTGTTTTCTACGCGCTGGGGCTGCCGTTGCTGGTATACGCCGTTTTGACACTCATCCGCGACTGGGTTGTCAAAGCGGAGCGCGCTGAACACCAGGCGCAGGCCAGCGAACGCCAACTCGGCTCGATCATGGCAGCGTCTGTCGATGCCATCCTGAGTCTGGACGCGCACGGTCGCATCGGTTCCTGGAATCGCGGCGCTGAATCGCTGTTCGGCTACGAAGATGTGGAGATTAAAGGCAAACCGCTTGCCCAGTTGCTGAAAGGCGATGCCGCGACAACGAATGTTGAGTACCAGTGGCTGCGCCAGGTTGTGCGGGACGCCGGATATGTGCGAGGTCACGAGACATCCTGTCTCGATGCGAATGGCCGCGAGATAGACGTCGAACTCACTGCCACGGGTCTTAAGGACGATGACAGATTCATCGGCATGTCGGTAGTCCTGCGTGATGTCACGGAACGCAGACGGCGCGAAGAGGAGATTCGACGCCTGAACGCTTCGTTGAGCGAACAGGTGTTGGCGCGCACGAAGGAACTGGATGTGAAAATCGAGCAACTGGCGCGCGCCAATGCCGGGTTACAGGCGCTCGATCGGTTGCGCTCTGAGTTTGTATCCGTGGTGTCGCACCAGATTCGCGCACCGTTGACAAACATGCGCGGCGCCGCCGAGCGCATGCGGGTGGATTGCGGTACGATGAATGTGACATGCTCCCGGATGTTCACCATTCTTGAGCAACAGGCTGTGCGATTGGATCGCCTGGTGCAGGATGTGTTGAATACCGCTCGGATAGAAGCTGGCAGTCTCGTGTTGCATACCGAACCGATATCGGTGCTGCCCGTGGTGCAGCAGGTGGTAGACCAGATGCGCGCACGAATGGGAAACCGTGAAATTCGCGTGCCGACAAAACCAGGCCTGCCACTCGCAATGGCGGACCGCGATCGCGCGGCTGAGATACTTGCGAATCTGCTGGATAACGCCGATAAGTATTCTCCGTCCGGCCAGGAGATCTGTGTGGATGTCCAGGCCGACCAGACTGAGATTACGCTTTCTGTGCGCGACCACGGACGAGGTCTGTCTAATGTTGATCTCGATCAACTGTTCCATAAGTTCTACCGCGCTGACAGCAGTGACTCTCAAACGGTCTATGGTTATGGTCTTGGACTGTATGTTTGCCGTAACCTTGTTCAGGCTCAGGGAGGGCGCATCTGGGCTGAGAACGCTACAGACGGTGGCGCAGTGTTCTCGTTTACACTGCCGGTTGCCAGATAGGTATGCTAACCAGAACAATACTGATCATCGATGATGACTCAACGCTGCGCGAATTGCTGACCGATTATCTGAAGCAGGCCGGTTATCGCGTCGTAGCTGCCGGCGATGGTCAGCGCGGTCTGAACCTCGCCTTGTCCGAGCATCCGGACCTGGTGATTCTGGACCTGATGATGCCGGGGATGGATGGCTGGGAAGTATGTCGGAGCTTACGTTATGAATCGGCAATCCCTATCATCATGTTAACCGCCAAGAGCGAGGAGCTGGACAAACTGCGCGGATTTCGCCTCGGCGTCGATGATTTCGTCACAAAGCCTTTTTCGTTCGCGGAAATAGTCGCGCGGGTGGGGGCGGTCATTGCACGCGCGAACCAGCATGCCAGCCCGTCGCATTATGTCCGAAGCGATGATCTCGTGATCGATTTTGACCAGCACCGCGTCACAGCAACCGGTCAGGTGATCGACCTGACGCCGACGGAGTATCGCCTGCTTGAGGCGCTTGCCCGCCAATCGCACCGAACTATATCTTCCGAACAACTATTACTGGATATCTGGGGCCCAACCTATACCGGCGATACGGAGCAGATCAAGCACTTTATCTGGACACTTCGCAAGAAGATTGAGAAAGACCCCGGCGACCCGAAGCACCTGATCACTGAACGCGGCTTCGGGTATCGCTTTGAATGACCAGACTGAATATACACCTCACGTACACCTGATTTACACCTTGGATTGATACACTCGCGATATGCCCCCGGAGGGCAGGCTGCATACCATGGATCAGCCCGATTATCGCGTAAACATTCCAGATCTGACTTTCTACCAGCAGACGGTGGCATGCCAGTACGCCTGTCCTGTGCGGACAGACGCACGCGGTTATGTGACTGCTATTGCTCAGGGAGATTATGAGCGTGCTTATCTGATTGCGCGTGAGACAAACCCATTTGCGTCAACCTGCGGTTGGGTCTGTGGTGCGCCGTGCGAAGCGGCATGCCGGCGCGGCAAGATTGATGAGCCGATTGCCATCCGCGCTCTGAAGCGTTTCGTCGATGACCGTTATGGTGTTTATCTGGGTGAAAGCGGGGAGATGCGCCAATCGCCGGCCTGGCCGAGATATGTGGGTTCGTCGGAAGGTTTTGACCTTGGCAACACCGCTGTCCCCTCCAGTCGTACTTCGCTGAAGGCTGCACGCCGGGCTGTCGCCAAAACAGGCAAGCGCATCGCGGTCGTCGGTGCGGGGCCGGCGGGCCTGACATGTGCTCATGACCTGGCGTTATTAGGCCACGATGTCACGATCTATGATTCCGCATCGGTAGCCGGAGGCATGCTGCGACTCGGTGTACCCGAATATCGTCTTCCGCGCGAACTGATCGATCTGGAAATCCAGTCCATACTTGCGTTGGGCCCTATATTAAAGCTGAACCAGGCTATCGGTCGAGACTTCACACTCGCAGACCTGCGGCGCGACTTTGATGCCGTCTTCATCGGAATCGGTACCTACGGAAGCCGTAAGCTGAATGTGGATGGAGAACAGCTTGATGGCGTCTTGCGGGCGGTTGATTTTCTGATCAATGTGAATCTGGGTGGATATAACCTGGACCTTGGCAAGCGCATCCTGGTGATCGGCGGTGGCAATGTGGCGATGGATGTCGCCCGCACTGCAGCTCGTCTGGGCCATGCAGCGCAGGGCGGTGGCGACCTCGATGTAGCGTTGGATGTGGCGCGCTCGGCGCGCCGCCTGGGCGCAACTCAGGAAGTCCACTGCATGGTTGTGGAAGCCCAGAATGAGATGCTTGCCAACCCGATTGAGGTCGCTGAAGCGGCCGAAGAAGGCATCATCATCCACAACCACGTGGCGCCCAAGTGTGTAATTGGCGCCGATGGTCGCGCCACAGCGCTGGAAACGCTGGATGTCTCACGCGCCTTCGATGAACGCGGCAGGTTTAATCCCCAACTGGTACCGGGTTCCGAGAAAGTATGGGCGTGTGACAGCATCATCGTCTCCATCGGTCAAACCGGAGACCTGTCCTGGATTCGCCCGGAGGATGGTGTGCAACTCACACCGCGTGGCGCCTTGATCGTGAATCCGGAGACGCTGGCGACAACAGCGCCTGGGATCTACGCGGGCGGGGACATCGCCTTTGGTCCGCGCTTGATCATCAATGCGGTTGCCGATGGTCAGTGCGCTGCGCGTGGAATTCACGCCTACCTGCAGAACGTGCAACCCCGGATCACGCGCAAGGCGTTCTTTACAACCATCTCCAAGCGTAACTACCCGGATATCGGCCCGTTGAGAAATTACCTGCGCTGGCCGCGCCGGGAACCGCCCACACAGCCCCTGGCGCGCCGCATCGGCATAGCCAAAGTAGAGCTGGGATACGAAGAGCCCGGCGCACTGGAGCAGGGCGGGCGGTGTTTGATCTGCACACTCAACCCGATCTTCGATGGCAGCCTGTGCATCCTTTGCAATGGCTGTGTCGATGTGTGTCCGACCAACTGTCTCAAGCTTATTCCTGTGCCGGCGCTAGCCGGCAATGAACCAGTCGCGGCCCTGATCGAGAGCCATGCGGCATCCGGCGAAGTGAAATCAGCAATGCTGCTGGATCCCACCGCCTGTATCCGTTGCGGTCTATGCGCCGCGCGGTGTCCGACCGAAGCAGTGCAGATGGAATCGTTCCGCTTTACCGAAGAAGTGAGTTTTGTGGAGGTTGCATGAGCGTACAAACCCGCAGCCGCTGGGCGCCTTTGACCGAATCGCGCGTCTGGCGGTCATTTTTCAGGCATGGTCCGCCGAACAATCCACTGGATCGATCGCTGGTGATGACCAGCAATATCTTCCTGCATTTACACCCCGTCAAGGTCAATCGCAAGAGTCTCAAGTGGTCGTACTCTTTTGGGCTGGGTGTTATCTCGGCGATCCTCTTCGGCACGCTGGTGTTCACGGGCGTGCTGTTGATGTTTTATTATGTGCCTTCCGTTGAACGCGCATACCCGGCGCTATTGAACATCCAAGTCTCGGTTCCATTAGGACAGTTCACACGCAACATGCACCGCTGGTCCGCGCACCTCATGGTGCTTGCGGTAATCCTGCACATGGTGCGGGTTTTCTATACCGGCGGGTATAAACCTCCGCGCGAGTTTAACTGGCTGGTTGGCGTCGGGCTGCTTCTGCTGACCCTGGGCGCCAGCTTCACCGGTTATCTGCTACCCTGGGACCAGTTGTCTTACTGGGCGATTACTGTAGGTACCAACATTGCCGGTTATGTACCTCTGGTTGGCGCCGCCACGAAGTCCCTGCTGTTAGGCGGTCCTGAGGTGGGCCAGGATGCGTTGATCCGCTTTTATACCCTGCACATCGCTGTGCTGCCGGTGCTGATGATGCTGGCGGTTTCGATTCATCTTTGGCGCGTGCGAAAGGACGGGGGTCTGGCGATCAACGACTCGAACGATGCAGGCGATAAGGTCGGTGAGGACGCAATCGGTAATTAACTCACCGTTACGTATAGAAACCGCGGAGCTTTGAATGGCGACACCAAACCAACCAACTGTCACAGATGAAACCTTTCCGAAACAGACCAACAAAACGTACGCTCTGGTTGAGCTGATGCATGGCGAAGGGCCCATGGTGGGTAAGGGACCGGACGGGACGGTGTTCTCGTTTCCGGTCGTTCTGCTTATAGAGATCATCCTCGTCCTGGGAGTAACACTGGCGGTTTTCCTTTTCTCGTTGGTGAAAAATGCGCCGCTGGAGGCTATTGCCAATCCGCTGGTCACGACGGATCCGGCAAAAGCGCCCTGGTACTTCGTCGGCCTGCAGGAATTGCTGGAGCACATGCATCCGACCGTCGCCGGGGTGCTGATCCCAACGTGTCTCGTTATATTTCTTGTTCTGCTGCCATACATCGACCGTTCGCGGGCGCATGTCGGCGTGTGGTTTTCCACACCGCGTGGGAAGCGCATCGTGGTCTGGACTGCCCTCTATACCGTCATTGCGACTGCGGCGTACGTCCTGCTCGATAACCAGTTCAGCCTGCGGGAGATGCTGCGGGACGTTGTCCCTGTGTGGGTAGCTCAAGGGCTGGTGCCGGCGCTGATCATTGCAATCATCGTCGTCCTGCCGGCGCTCGTGTTGCGGCTGCGCAAGGCGACTACGCGCGAATTAATGATCGCTTTATTCACGATCATGCTGTTCTCCGCACTCATTTTTACTCTAAGCGGTTTCTTCCTGCGCGGCCCCGGGTTCAAGATGTACCTGCCCTGGCAGATGCCGAACGGCTACAACCCGCTGGATGGACTATGACGGCTTGAATAGATGCGAATACAACGGACAAGACAGGAATTCGGAGGCAGATGATGAAAAGCGGTCGGGAAGGTAAGCGCCTGTTCAGCCGACGCGAAGTGGTTGGCACAGTGTGGGGCGTCTCACTGGTGGCCCTGTTTGGACAGTTTAGCGGCGCGCTGTTCGAATACCTGAAACCCCGTATACCGGCGGGTGGGTTTGGCAGTAAAGTCACGGCGGGCCTGGCGAAGGAATTCAAACCTGGCACGGTCAGCTATGTGCAGTCCGGTCGTTTCTACATCTCATGCCTTCCGGATGGCGGCCTGCTTGCGTTGTGGCAACGCTGTACCCATCTGGGGTGCACGGTGCCATGGGTCAAGGCCAAGAAGCTCTTCATGTGCCCGTGTCACAGCTCAGTCTTTAATCCTGAAGGCGTGGTGGTCAGCGGACCTGCGCCGCGCCCCCTGGATCTGTTCCCGATCCAGATCATCGGCGGTGAGGTTATCGTGGATACCAGCCAGCCCATCAGTCGTGACAAATTCGATATTTCACAGGTTACGCGCGTCTGAGGTGCATGATGCGATCAAACGAGAACTATCTACCTCATATTGCCGCCGCCACACTGCTTACACTGGCTATCTTTGTCTCGTTCCAGGTTTTCATCCTGCGGGAGCCGGCGCGCATTACGGCGGCTGAAACGTACCACAAAAACGTGGCGATTGCAGCCGGTAAAGACCTGTTTACAAAGAATTGCGCGACTTGTCATGGCGTGGACGGCGAAGGCTCTGATGACGCTCCCGCACTGAATAACAAGCAGTTCCTGATCAGCACGGACGACGGCACCATTTTCAGCATCGCCAGCTCCGGGGTGCCTGATACGCAGATGCCGGCATGGAACCAGTCGCACGGCGGCCCGCTCACTGATGAAGATATCAACAACGTAGTCGCGTTTATCCGAAGCTGGCAACCTGGTGCTCCCGACATCACGATGACGGTCAAACCAGGCGATGCCGGTAAGGGTGAGGTTATTTTCTCGAGCACGTGTTTCATCTGTCATGGACAGGATGGCAAAGGCACCGACCGAGCGCCGGCTCTCAACGATCCAACACGCCTGCATCAGTTCGACGACGCGTGGTATCGCGACACGATCATGAACGGGCGTCCGTCCAAGGGCATGCCGACATGGGGCACCGTACTGTCGCCGGAACAGGTGAACAACGTGATCGCCTTGATCGATCAATGGCGCACCGCCGCATCGTCGACCTCGGCGCCGGCAGCGACACCGACCCCGCAAGCTGGCGCAGCAGTTACCGAGACATCATCTGTGACCAGCACCGCAACAACAACTGCAACAGCGGATATCGCCCGACCATCCAATCCGGGCGGTCCCGGCCCCGCGCTGAACCTGGCTGGCGATATCGCATCCGGCTCGAAAGTCTTTGCAGACCAGTGCGCCAAGTGTCACGGCCAAGAGGGCACAGGTGGAGTCAACAATCCCGGCTCCGATGACGGCGCCATCCCGCCGTTAAATCCGATTGACGATACGCTGGTCAGCGCTGATCCGAAGGTGTTTGCCTACAACATTGACCTGTTTATGGAGCACGGCTCGACGCCATCCGGTTCAAACCCGAAGGAGGTCATGCCCGCCTGGGGCGACGAGAAGAAACTCATCCCTCAGCAGATTGCAGATGTAATAGCTTATGTCATGAGTCTGAATAAGAAGTAACGCGTACAGACAACACAATACGTCACTAATAATCCAATGAAAGCAATTCAGTATGTAGGAGGAAAAATGAAGAGGCGATTAGAAATAGTAACAGGAATGTGCGCTGCAGTTGCGGTGCTGGCGATGGCGGCGTGCGGATCTGCACCCACGCCAACTGCGACCACTGCGCCAGTTGCGACCAGCGCGCCGGCCGCGACCGCGACTACGGCCGCTACTGCCACCAGCGCGCCGGCTGCGACCGCGACTACGGCTGCTACTGCGACCGGCGCACCGACTGCGGCCGCCACCGCGACTACTGAACCGACTGCGACTGCCGCCGATGCGGGCGCTACTGCGACCAGTGAGCCGGCACAACCGTCGAACGCCGGCGGCCCGGGTAAGGCAATAGACCTGACTGGCGACGCCAAGGCGGGCGCGACCATCTACGTGGATAACTGCAAGAAGTGCCACGGCGATGAGGGTAAAGGTGGCATCAGTAATCCGGGTTCGTCAGATGGCACAATCCCTCCCTTGAATCCCATTGACGACACACTGGTCAACAAAGACCCCAAGGTTTTTGCAACCAACCTGGATCTGTTCGTTGAGCACGGATCGACACCGGAAGGCAGCAATCCCAAACAGAAGATGACGGCGTTTGGCGACGAGAAGAAACTGACGCCGCAGCAGATCGCTGATGTGATCGCATATGTGATCAGCCTGAACTCAAAGTAGGCCCGACACAGCGCACCAGATGCGCGACGGAATACTCGCCGATGTCTGACTTCGCCGAGAAGTCAGACATCGGCAGTGATTCAGAATACCTTTACCAGCGTGCCGTCGCCGGGCTTGGATGTACTCACATAGCGTTCATCGTATGGCATAGCTGGCATTGTCCAACGGAAGACCCACTTGGCGTCTTCCGGCAGCATGTTGACACAACCGTGGCTGCGCGGTTTGCCGTAATCGTTGTGCCAGTAGGCGCCATGAAAGGCGATGCCGCTCGCAGTAAAGTACGATACCCACCCGATACCAGGCAGATTATAGTAATCCGTATCGCCGACAGTACCGCCAACCATATGCTGTGAGGGCGTCTTGTTGTAGATGCGGTGATCGCCGGGGATGGTGCGGAAATACTGCACTGTGCCGTCACTCAGGCGGAAGTTGGCGCCGGTGGCAACACGCGCCGTGAAGACGGGTTTGTCTGCCTCGTATGCAGTCGCCAGTTGTTTGGCAGTATCGACTTCAATCCGCTTGTTCTCTGGCGGCACGTCGGGCGATATTGTCGTGTACTCGTCGGGCGATACAGGCCGGACATGCTCTCCGCGCACGTAAAGCCCATTGCCGCTGTACTCATCGCCTACCTGGTACCAGAACACGCCATCCTTATCCGCTTTACTGCCGATGATCTTGAAAATACAGCCGTAATAATAGTGGTAACCTATGTAGTAAGCGGCTCCGGGCCGGCCGCACTCTACGCCGCGATATTTTTACTTCTTTCATGGGTGGCAGCTACTTTTCGATAATCAGGATGAAACCCGATCTGCTTCTATGTAGTCTCAGTCCGTCTGCATTCTTTTCGCAGAAAACCTGTCGGCTTCGCGACGCGCCCGGTCAATTTGCTCATAAACCGAATTCAACCTGGCGCGTAGGGCTGAACGTTCATCATCGGTTTGGGCCGCGTCCAGTTGCAGCCTCAGTCGTACACAAGCCCAGTCCAGACGTTGAGCGATGCGCAGCCACTCTTTTTCGTAATTTATCGTCGCCATTTCTTTTACGATTATACTTTTTCCTGGACTGCTATAGTGGCGGGCAGGCAGTTTTCATCATATTCACCGTATCCGAGCCATTCGCCACCTTCTTTATGGTTGCGGAGATGATACTCAGCGGTTGGAACGGGATTCCCTGGATGTCTGGACTTGCGAGATGAAAGTTATAGCAGCCCACAAACGTCTGGACGGTTCCATTATTGGTCTTTGCAACCAGCGCTGCAGGTACGCTGAAGTACACCTGTCCGGCGCCGGCATTGCTGTCTACGCTGCCGGTCCTCACCGACACCGCAACGGTATCGGCGTAGCCCTGCTGGAATTCATCGAAGGGCGCAACCTTTGAGCCGGGCTCCCAGTAGGAATACGCGCGGCCATATTGCCTGCTGTTTACGGCGTTGACGAGCGAGCGCAGGACTTGCACCGGCCCGCTGCGGTCATCCGTGTAGGCCTGATCGCCTGTTTCAGCCTGGATAGGCGGATCCTGAGGATAACCGCTCTTGACGCAGATCTGATTGAGCATGGCCGTTGCATCGATATCGTTGTCAACTTGCTCAATGTGGGCGGACTGGATACCGAGCGGTGTGAAGGGTGGGACAGCCTGCATATCCGGATTGGCGAGATGCATCAGGTAGCATGCGGCGAAAGTCTGAGTTGTTCCGTTGCTGGTAACCGCCGACAGGATCGCTGGGATCGTGTAGTAGACATTGCCGGCGCCCGCGCTGCCCCGTACGGCGCCGGTCTTGACCTGCACCGACTCCGTATTTGCGTAACCCTGGACATACTGGTCATACGGCTGCAGTTTATCGGTCGACTGCCAGTATGAATACGCTCGTGCATACTCTTTACGATTCAGGGCATTAACCAGCGAGGATATGACGAGTTCCGGGTTGCTGCGATCATCCAGATACTTGTCGTGTCTCACGACATCGTGACCCAATGTGTCTCACGACATCGTGACCTTTTTAATTTGAGCGGTGTCTCACGACATCGTGACCCATGCAAGTGCATGTTGCCGTACAAGATGGCAACATGGACG
>JAMCQN010000003.1 GCA_023382055.1 Chloroflexota bacterium | reverse complement strand
TGAGCTGGGCCGTCATGAGCCTGGGCGGCGGTTACGTGATCACCGCTCTGGGCTATCCCAGCATGTTCGGCGCTGGCGCACTGCTGACCGTTGCAGGCGCTGTGCTGTTCTGGGCCTACTTCCGCACGCCGCGCGGCGAGTTCGCGCACGCTGCCGCCGGCTGAGTTTCTACCAGGAGAATCTGGCGGCGTATCTGCTCGGCGCCCCGAGAAGGGGCTTCGAGCCATGTCGGGAACTTCCGGCAACTGACTCAGAATGATGGTCGTCGATGACCCGGAGATGATCCTGCACGGATTGCCGCCGCAACGCTGCCAGCAAGCCAATCCGGCTACGGTCACGCGCTTCCGCAGCAAACCGGCCATGTAACCATGCAAATGGGGTTGCGCCAGGACGAACAGGCCTGCCAACCTCGCCTGTCGGCAGGCCCGACTGACCAGGGTGATTCCGAGACCAACTGTCGATAGAAGGAGTGTAAAACAACCCGTTCCCACCCAGGGAGTGTCGCTAGTATGACTTGCGCCGCCTGTACAGACACGGCTTATCTTTCCAATCGGCTTGCCAAAATTGCCAGATCGATTTGCGCCAGATCCATCTACGCCGCATAATCCGACATGCCGGTCCTGATCCTGGGCTGATAGTCACGCGAGGTGTCTGGTGCGCACGCAACCCATTACCATTCCGCAACGCTCGATCCCGCCGCAGGCCGACCTGCGCGAAATGCTGCGCGGATGTCCCGACTTGCCCATCAGCGATCCTGCACTGGCAGCGCTGCCGGAAGAGGAATTGCGATGCAGGCCGAATACCGCCGTCAACATGCGCTCGCTGGCCGTGCAGGAAGCCGATCAAATCAGGTGTCAGTGGGATTGCAGTATCGAAGCTGTCCGTCATGCCGCAGCAGAAATCGCCGGTGTCATTGGATCGCCTGCCCAACCGCAGATTGAAGTCGGCGCGCCGTTTCAGGTGTGGATGCACGATTGGCGCGCGGTCATGCTGCGCCCTGAGGATGGGGTCGAACAGCGTCTGGGTGGCGCGGCTGCCGATCGGCGGGGGTTGATGGCATGTCGCTGACAATGACGAGTTTACACACGATGCGCGACGAACTGGAACGCCGCAAGGATCTTTATCGCCGCCTGTTCGCAGGCCAGGCGCTGGAACGCGCGCCGGTTGACGTGCGCGTCAGCGTGCCATCGCCGTACAGCGTGCGCGAGCAGTTCCTCGACGGCGACAAGCAACTGAGCGCCGCACTCGCAAACGCACTGGCGACGTGGGAGCACGCGCCGTCGAGCGACTGCATCCCAGCCATGCGCCCGGACGTGGGTTGTTCGTGTCTCGCCAGCGCATTTGGTTCGGAATACTACTGGGGCGACAGCACCGACCAGACGCCGGGGATTCGCAATCGCATATTGACGCTTGAGCAACTGCCCGAACAGGTTGCGCGACTGCCGATTCCCGATCCCACTCGCGACGGGTGGTTGCCGGAAGGGCTGCGGCGCATCCGCCGTTTTTCCGAAGCAGGCGAAGGGTTCCTGCCCGTGTCGCTGCTCGATGCGGCCGGCGGGGTCAACGTCGCCGCCGACCTGCTCGGCATGACCGAGTTGATGCTGTCCTTCTACGAGCAGCCCGTAGCGCTGCACGCGCTGCTCGATAAGATTCAGACGCTGTACGCGGCGACGATCCGCGCGGGGATCGCGGCCGCAGGCGGCGAGGATAACATCACCACGACGGACTACGAAGATGTGTGGTTCCCGGAGGGCTGGAAGGGCCACGTGAGCGACGATGTGTCGGCGGGGTTCAGCCCCGCCGTCTACGCCGAGTTCTCGGCGCCCTATCACGCGCGCATCTTCGCGGAGTTTGGCGCGGGCGGGCTGCACAACTGCGGGCCGAATCCATGCCACGCGGCGTATGTCGCACACCCGCTCTCGCCGCGCAGCCTCGACCTCTCCGACGCCTACAGCCATGCCGATCTGCCCCGCTTCAAGCAATCCCTCAAGCATCGCGCATTCATCTATCTGTTCTATTCCGGCGGACAGTCGCCGGTGGCGTGGTATCGCGATATCATGGAACGGATGGCGCCGGATGTCATCGTGGCGCCGGTGATCAGCGTCGGTCCAAACGACGAGCCGGAGGCGCTATGCCGCGCGCTGCGGCCTATCGCAACCGAGTACGCCGCGCGGATGAATTGGGGTTGGGATGATCCTGCTTCTAAATCCACGAACTAAACAGGGAGAGATAAACCATGACAGACACAGCGGTTAAAGCACTGGCGGACACAATCGGAGCGCAGACATTCTACACTCAACACGAAGGGCGTATCGGCTTTATACGGCTGTGCGGCGTCACGACCTGCGACCCGGTCGACGCGGGGACGCCGCTGCGATTGCAAGGTATCGCGCTGATCAACGCCGATGGGCGCCGTTACGAGGGCGCCGGCCTCGCGCTTGAATCGTTCGATGAAACGCAGGGCGCCCTGACCTGCCGCTGGCGGGTCGGCGCGAGCGGGCTGGTTCTCACCACCGCATGGCAAGCCGACCCGGAAACAGGCATCGTCAGCCGGAACGACGCCATCGAAAACACCGGCTCGTCGCCGGTGACGCTGATGCGCTGTCTGGCGCGGATAGCGTTTCCGCAGGGCGAGTACGAATGCTACACACAGGCCAGCCGCTGGTCGGTGGAGAACCAGGGCGCATGGCAGTTGCTGCGCGCCGGCATCACTCTGCAGCATGCCTGGGGACGCACCACGGAAGGCGCGACGCCGCTTCTGGTGTTGCGCGCGCGCGGCGCTGCAAACGGGTTG
>JAMCQN010000180.1 GCA_023382055.1 Chloroflexota bacterium | reverse complement strand
CATTTCTGTTGTCACGCGGTCCCATTCAACCAACGCATCTACTTCCGCTTCGATCTCTGCCATTAACTCGGTCTTTAGGTTTGCCTGTGTCATTCCCCCATTCTCGCCCCTTTTGGCGTATGCACCCCAAGGGTCATTACAGCCGGCCGGACTGATAGAATAGGTTACTGCGTGCCTCGTAGTCATGTATGTAACGCTGTACGCAAAGGATGGGGTGTGGGATGACATTCAAAGAAGATCGAGCCAGGAAGTTCCTGGATGCCGTAGCGGCGCATGTGATTGTTTATGACGGCGCTATGGGCACGCGCATACAGCAGTACGACCTGAACGCGGATGATTTCGGCGGGATGCAGTACAACGGCTGCAACGACTATCTTTGCGTGACCCGACCGGACATCATCGAGGAAATCCATCGCTCCTATCTCGCCGCCGGCGCGGATGTCATCGAGACTGACACCTTCCGTTCCAATCGCCTCACGCTGGGTGAATATAAGCTGGCGGAACGTGTTTCTGAGATCAATATAACGGCTGCGCGGCTGGCGCGGCGCGTGGCAGACTCATTTGCCACACCGGACAAACCGCGCTATGTGGCTGGCAGCATCGGCCCCAGTGGGAAGTTGCCTTCCTCAACCGACCCGGTGCTCAGTAATGTCACCTATAACGAACTGGTCGATGTCTTTAGAGAACAAGCTGCCGCCCTGCTGCAGGGCGGGGTGGATATCCTTCTCGTCGAGACCAGCCAGGATATCCTGGAGGTGAAGGCCGTCATCGAAGGTCTTAAGAGGGCGATGGCGGATACCGGCATCCGCGCAGCGATCCAGGCTCAGGTCACGCTGGACACGAATGGCAAAATGCTGCTCGGCACGGACGTGGGCGCTGCGTTGACCATCATCGAGTCACTCGGCGTGGATATCGTCGGCCTGAACTGCTCAACCGGACCTGACTACATGCGCGATCCTGTGCGTTATCTCACCAGCCACACCAACTTGCCGGTATCCGCGATCCCGAATGCGGGCATGCCTTTGAATGTAGACGGACAGGCGGTTTACCCGATGCAACCCGTCCCCATGGCCGAGATGCTCAGCCAGTTCGTGCATGAGTTTGGCTGCAACATCGTAGGCGGCTGTTGCGGGACAACGGCTGAACACATCTCGCAGATCTATCAGCGCGTTCAGGGCAGCAATCCCTGGCAGGTCAGAACTGCCGATCTCGATACGCGTCCTCGCGCAGCCAGCGCCATGCGCGCGGTCGCGCTGGATCAAGAGCCGAAACCGTTGCTGGTGGGCGAGCGCGTCAACAGCCAGGGCAGCCGCAAGGTCAAGCAACTCCTGCTCGAAAATAACTACGATGCCATTCTGGATATCGCGCGCGACCAGGCGGACAACGGAGCGCACGTGCTGGATGTCTGTGTAGCGCTGACCGAGCGCAACGACGAAGCTGAACAGATGCGCCATCTGGTCAAACTGCTCAGCATGAGTGTTGAGACGCCGCTGGTGATCGACTCTACGGATGCCGCTGTGATCAAGGCGGCATTGGAGACGCTGCCGGGGCGCGCCATCATCAACTCCATCAATATGGAGAACGGGCGCAAACGCATCGAGGATGTGCTGCCGCTGGCGCATCAGCATGGCGCTGCGGTCGTGGCCTTGACCATCGACGAAGAAGGCATGGCTCATACATCAGAGCGCAAGCTGGCGATCGCGCAACGCATGTTTGACATTGCGACACATGAGTATGGGTTACCTCCAGGTGCGCTGATCTTTGACGTGCTTACATTCCCGGTTACGACCGGCCAGTCGGAACTGCGGCGTTCTGCTGTCGAGACACTCGAGGGTATCCGCAAGGTGAAAGATGCGCTTCCGGGGGTGTATACCTTGTTGGGCGTGAGCAATGTGTCGTTCGGCCTGCAACCAAGCGCGCGCGCCGCCATCAACAGCGTTTTCCTCCACCACGCCGTGCAGTTCGGACTCGACATGGCTATCGTGAACCCGAGCCAGATCACGCCGTACGCGGAGATCCCCGTCGATCAACGCAATCTCATCGATGATCTGATCTTCGATCGCTCAGAGGATGCGTTGGCGAAGGTGATCGGTTTTTACGAGCAGAAGGGCAAGCAGCAAAGCAGTGACGACAAAGCCGGTTCAAGAGCCGATCCGACCGAGAACATGACCGTGGAGCAGAAACTGCACTGGCACATACTGTTCAGGAAGAAAGAAGGTGTGGAGGCGCTCATCGATGCCGCTATTGCATCGCATGACCCTGTCTGGGTATTGAATAACGTTCTCCTGCCGGCCATGAAAGAAGTCGGCGACAAGTTCGGCGCCGGCGAATTGATTCTGCCTTTTGTGTTGCAAAGCGCCGAGGTGATGAAGAAGTCCGTAGCCCGTCTGGAGACTTATCTGGAGAAGAAGGCGGGCGCCGCCAAAGGAACTGTCGTGCTGGCTACCGTATTTGGCGACGTTCACGATATCGGCAAAAATCTGGTTGGCACGATCCTGAGCAACAATGGTTACGAAGTGATCGACCTGGGTAAACAAGTGCCGGTAAACACCATCATCGACGCGGCGCTGCAGCACAACGCTGCGGCCATCGGCCTGAGCGCGCTGCTCGTCAGCACGAGCAAGCAAATGCCGATCTGCGTGCAGGAGCTATACCAGCGCGGCATCGGAATTCCCGTATTGATTGGCGGCGCTGCAATCAACCGCCGGTTCGGCAATCGTATTCTCTTCATGGAGGATGGCCAGGCCTATCCGCCCGGCGTGTTTTACTGCAAAGACGCCTTTGAAGGCCTCAGCAATATGGATCATCTTACCGGTGAAGAGAGAGTGAACTTCATCTCTACGCATAATGAGGAAGCTAAAAACGCCCTGCTCAGAGACAGGGAGCGCGAACAGGCTGCAAAGCTCGCCGCGGAACGTAATGGAAACAATACGCGCAAGTCGGCGAAGCGCTTGCCGTCTGCGGATGCGCCATCCGCCCCGTTTCTGGGAGCGCGAGTTATCGAACGCGAGGAAATCGATATTCACCAGGTCATACGGCTGTTCGACCTTAACACGCTATTTCGCTTGCACTGGGGCGGCAAAAACCGCCAGGGCAAGGCCTGGGAAGAGCTGGTCGCAACACTATTCAACCCGACACTGCAGCGCTTTGAGGAGGAACTGGCCCAGACGCGCTGGCTTTCGTACGGGTCTGTGTACGGCTATTTCCGCGTCGCCAGCCAGGACGACGACCTGCTGGTCTTTGATTCACAGGATACCAAACGAGTGATCGCCCGCTGGACATTCCCGCGCCAGCCGGATGAAATGGGCGGCGGACAGCATCTGTGTTTAGGCGATTACTACAGGACGCAAAGCGAAGGCGGCGACATCGCTGCGATACAGGCGGTGACGGCTGGGCCACAGGCCACACGACGCATTGAGCAGTTGCAGGCAGAAGGCAACTATACCGAGGCTTATTACCTGAACGGCTTCGCCGATTCCCTGGCCGAAGGTTTGGCAGAATGGACGCATCGCCGCATACGGCGCGAGCTGGGCCTGTCGATCAACCAGGGTCTGCGCTATTCATGGGGCTATCCAGCTTGCCCGGATCTGAGCCAGCAAGTGGATGTGTTGCGGCTGTTACGGGCGGAACAGGTTGGCATCAGACTGACTGAGGGACACCAGTTGCTTCCGGAACAGAGCACGGCAGCCATCATCGTGCACCACCCATCCGCGGTATATTACACGACGGGCATTGAGAGACGCCAGCAGGACGCCGCAATACGCGAGGTGCTGGGCGATCCCAGTATTTAGTCAGCACTACGCGTGTCGATCGTGCAGGCGGTGCAGTCTGGTGGATTCAACTTAGCGCCAGGCCGGTAGCAACCTACTGGTTTAATTGACTGATGCCTGCGTGAACGGCGGGCTAGTTTTGGTAAGGAATGGTCGGTGAATAACCGGCCGCGTCCATATAACGCTGCAGCAGCTTGATGAAGCTTGCCACATCATTTGGATCCATCTTGAGGATGCTGTCCTGCACAGCCTGCCGCCTTTCATACGCAACGTGATCCACGATCTCATGACCCTGAGAGGTCAGGTTCACAAAGACAGCACGCCGATCATCCTCGCTGCGGCGCCGGGTGACCCAGCCTTTCTCGACCAGCCTGTCGACGATGCCGGTCATGGTTGCAGAAGACTGGTGAATGCGCTCGGCCAGTTCACTCATACTGCATTCCGAACTTTTGTCAGCCAGTGCTTCCATAGATAGATACTGTGCTACGGTTAAATCATGTTGCGACAGCTTTTCATTAAGCTGCTTATTCCCTTGCATAATAAGACTATCAAACAAGTGTTCAACGATGAGAGCTTGATCGCCAGGATTATTATTTGTGCGTTCCATTACGCAAGGCATTATAGCCACACATTTCTAATAGAATGGGTATTCGCACGGTGATGCGATTCGCAATGGTGATATCCAAACTGGTCATAAAAGTTGGCACGAGTACACTGACAGCCGGCACGGCCCGTCTGAGCCGCAGGCGTATGCTCGAACTGGCGCAGCAAATCGTCGCACTGCGCGAGGAGCATCGCGAAGTCATCCTGGTGACATCCGGCGCAATAGCCGCCGGCCGCGAGCGTTTCAGCAAATTCCATCGACCGCTGGCGAAGTCCGTTCCGGTCAAACAGATGCTGGCCGCGGTCGGCCAGACGCATCTCATGCTGGCATGGGAGCAGGTGTTCGATATGTTCGACGTGCCGGTTGCCCAGGTACTTCTGACCCGCGCTGACCTGAGCGACCGCCGGCGTTACCTGAACGCGCGCGACACGCTGAACACCATACTGGCACACCAGACGCTGCCGGTCATCAATGAGAACGACGCCGTCGCCACCGATGAGATTCGCGTCGGGGACAATGACAACCTCTCGGCGCTGGTTGCCAATGTCGTGCGCGCAGACCTGTTGATTATTCTGACGGACCAGGATGGTCTCTATACGGCTGATCCGCGTAAAGATCCTGCGGCCAGGCTCATCCCGGAGGTGGCCCAACTCGATGACTCGATCTGGAACCTGGCTGGAGCTTCGCGCGGCGGATTGGGGGTTGGCGGGATGACCACCAAACTGCAGGCCGCAGACCTGGCGACACGCTCCGGTGTGACGGTGGTCATCGCCAATGGATCGCGCCCCACTGCCATCATCGATGCGGCCAACGGCAGACCTGTCGGGACGCGCTTCCTGCCGGTCACGTCTAATATGGAAAGCCGCAAGCGCTGGATACTGTCCGAAAAACCGCTTGGAGCCGTCCGTGTTGACGAAGGCGCAGCGCAGGCACTGTTCGAGGGTAAGAGTCTGCTGCCGGTCGGTGTGCGCGAGGTTATCGACGAATTCGAGCGCGGCGAGGTGATCGAGATACGCGACAGCTCAGGCCGGGATATCGCGCACGGCATCACCCGCTACAGTTCATCTGAGGCGCGCCAGATTGCCGGCCGCCGGTCGTCGGAGATCGCCGGCATTCTTGGTTTTGAGTATGCTTCCATGCTCGTTCACACGGATGACATGGTTATTCTGCATCCCGTATCATAGAGGAAAAGAGGAAAAGTAATGCCTGACCTTACAAAAAACATCGTCAACATTGAGCGTAGTTTGAAGTGGTTGAAGACAATGCTGGTTATTCCCGATGGTTCGATGGGTGTGTATGAACGATATCGCATCGACAGCCAGACCGTCAATCATTGGGTTCGTCCGGATTGCACCCTGGAAGTTGCCCGCCTGTTCATGGCTTATGGCCAGTATAAGGAAGATCAGGAATACCAGAACGTTGCCTGCCGCATGGCCGACTACGTCGTCTCACTGCAACGCAGCGAAGGCTGGTTTACAGGTTCGTTCCCGTTTTATAAATTCGTGCCGGTCAAACTTGAGGAAGAGGATATCGGCAGTCCCGAATCCAGCCTGTTTGCCTTTCCCAGCGATAACGGCAAAGTAGCAGAGATATTGCTGTGGTTTTATAAACAAACCAGCGATGCGAAGTATGCTCGCGCCGCCGATGCGGTGTTGAACTATCTGACCCGCGTGCAGGCGCCCGACGGATGCTTCTCGTTGAACGATGAGGGCGATGTCGCGCTGCTGAAGGGCGTGGATTTTGTCGCCTGGCCATCCGTCGCACTGTGGCAGGGAGCGATTATCCTGGACGATAACAAGTATCATGATGCCGGTTACAAGGCGATGGCCTGGCTGTCCGCGCAAATCACCGAAGACAAGCGTATCAGAACCATTTACGAGACTGCTGGAACAGGGGCTTGGCGTCCGCCGTCATCCGACCTGGCCGTTGCTATCAAAGCCTACGCATCCAGCGCTCGCTACACGCAGGACTTTGCTATCTGGAATGGCATGGCGTTTCTGGCATCCCGGCTGATGTCGTGGCAGGATAAAAGCGGCGCCATCCGCAACTGCGATGAGTCGGCCAGAGATGCCTCATTACAGAATGACCCCGATATGACCGATATGGTGTACACCAATGGTTACGCCATGCTGGCCTTGCAGGAAGCTTATCTGGTCAACGGCAACACCAATTACCGTGACGCCGCTGAGCGAATTGCGGAATTTCTCGCCGGTGTGCAATGCTGGGGTGAATCCGGCGCCTGGGATGGCAGTTGGCGCGGCAGCTACCATCTGCAAAAGAAGCAATGGTACGGGCGAGCCAATCAGGAGAATGAACTGGATGAGGGCGGCATGTACTCGTCCTATACAGGTATGAGCACGGCCAATATCGCTTATGGCCTTCTTCGGGCGATTTTGCTTCGCATGCCCCGCACACCCAATCCAATCAAGCTGACGCCTCAGTAGGCGCTGATCGAACGTACAATCACGCCAATGAGAACGCCCGCCGGCAAGGAGTGCCGCTACTACTACGAAGACTATTTCCGCGGAAGGGAGAAAAAGGAATGCCGGCTGCTGGCGCGCAATCCGAGCGCCGGCAGATGGAAACCGAGTTTATGTTCGACCTGTCCGGTTCCCGATATTCTGCGCCAGAATGCCTGCCCGAACCTCCTGCTGGAAGGGAAGGTTCATAAATCGATGCTCGGGTTGCGGGAGCAGGTGCAGGTTTATGCGGTATGCGCTCATAAACTCACCGAAGTGGAGAATCCGGCCATAGGTTGCGGCGAATGCCATCTGCACCAACCCGGCGCCAGCATCCTGCAAAACGGCAAAAAATAGCTTCCTTTATGGTGTCTGCTTGTACTAAGCCCTGGTACCATGTTAATCGTCTCCTCCGATCATCATCTGCAACATCATCCGGAGCTGGAATTTTTCGAAGGCGAACTCAAGCGTTACCACGATACGCCTGAGCGCGCCTCGATTGTCCTCGCCGCCTTGCGCGAGGCTGGGGTAGGCCCTATCATTCCCCCGCAGGATTATGGATTGACACCCATTCTTGCGTTGCATTCACCCGATTACGTCGATTATCTGCAGCATGCCTATCAACGTTGGGTGGCAGACGGCGGTATCGCAGCAGGAGTGTACCCCGATTCTTTCCCGGTGCGCCGCATGAGCCGGCGACCCGCCAAACTATCCGCACTGGCAGGCTTTTACGCTTTCGATCTCACCGCCATCATCGCCGCCGGCACATGGGAAGCCGCCTACTATGCGGCCCAGTGTGCTCTGACAGCGGCGCATCGCGTGCGCGATGGCGCCGGCGCCGCATTCGCGCTGTGCCGGCCGCCGGGTCACCACGCACATGCGGATCTGTGCGGCGGATACTGCTTCCTGAACAATGCTGCTATCGCTGCAAACTGGCTTGCCAGCGCCGGTTCCGTCAGCCTGAAGGAGGACGCAGCGCTGGCGTCACATCCGCCCACTCAGCGCATCGCGATGTTCGACATTGACTTCCACCATGGCAATGGCTCGCAAGACCTGTTCTACGAACGTTCCGATGTGCTGTTCGTGTCCATCCATGGCGATCCCGACAGGCAGTATCCCTACTATCTTGGCGCAGCGACAGAAACGGGAAGCGGGGAGGGTGTTGGTTATACTGTGAACTATCCTTTGGACGCGGGTATAACGGATGACCGGTACCTGCAGGTTCTGCGACTGGCGATTGAGCGAATCGCGCGGCACCAACCCGAGTTTCTGGTGGTCTCACTGGGGGTGGACACTTTTGCGGGAGACCCGTTCGGTGATTTTCAGTTGACGGCGGCTGCTTATCCGCGCATCGGCGCCGAGATTGCGCAACTTAACCTGCCAACGGTGTTTATCATGGAAGGCGGTTATGCAATCGAACAACTGGGTCGGAATGTTGCTGGTGTATTAATAGGATTCCAAACGAAGTAAAAAGGAGCTAACGATGTCACAGGCAGATTTGAAAGGCAAGTGGGCGTTGATCTTGGGCGCGTCGAGTGGGTTCGGTGCGGCGACTGCGCTGGAACTGGCGCGGAATGGCGTCAACATCATCGGTCTGCATCTGGATCGTGGGCCTGCGCTTGAGGCCGTGAAGAAGCTGGTGGCGGAACTTGAGAGCTACGGTGTCCAGGCGCATTACACCAACATGAACATTGCCAATGCCGAGAAACGAACCGATGCGGTTGGGAAGATTAAAGCTTTGCTTGCCGCAAATCCCGACGGCCCGCAAACACTGCACATGGTCATGCACTCCGTTGCCTTCGGCTCGCTGCTTCCTTTCATCGGCGAGGATGCCTCCAAATCGCTGACCCAGGCTCAGGTTGAGATGACGCTCGATGTCATGGCCAACAGCCTGGTCTACTGGGTGCAGGATCTGTGGCGCAACGGTCTCCTTGGACGCGGCAGCCGCGTTTTCAGCATGACCAGCGCAGGCAGCGTCACCGTATTCGAAACTTATGGCGCTGTGTCTGCTGCAAAGGTGACGCTCGAATCGCATACCCGCCAGCTTGCGCTTGAACTGGCTAAGCATGGGGTGATGGTTAATACGATCATGGCAGGCGTCACCGACACCGCCGCATTGCGCAAGATACCAGGCAACGATAAATTGATTGAGGGGGCGCAGCGCCGCAACCCCAGCGGCCGTTTAACGACCACCGCCGACATCGCAAAGACGATTCGCGCGCTTTCCGACCCCGAACTGGTGTGGATCAACGGCGCCACGATTGTGGTCGACGGTGGTGAGTTGATCTCCGGCGCATAGAATCCATCCCGGCCGGCATTCAGATGTCTATATGTCTGACTTCTTGGAGAAGTCAGACATCTATTGACGCATTCAAATCCCCAGGCGTTCGTTACAGTTCTCGCATACACCGCAGCGCATACATCGGCGCTCCTCCGAATGGCTGCGGTGCGGTCCCTCGATTTCTCGCGCAGCGGCGCGCATCTCGGCGACGACTTCCAACAGCCGCTGTTCCAGCGCAACTGTGTAGTCCACTGCGAACTGTCTATCAGCGTACTGGATGATACCCCTGGCCGGTCGGCGTCCCAGATTCTCCTCGACAAGCAGGCAGTATGCCGCCAACTGCAGGATGTGCCCATCGCGCGGCGTCGCCGGAGCGGCCCCGGACTTTACCTCGACAGGCACAATGGCGTCGCCATCCTTGACCAGATAGTCGGGCTTGCCTGTAATACGGTGGCTGGCCGAGAACAGCGCCTTTTCGTTACGCCGCCAGGCGCTGGTGTCCGCATATGTCACCCGTCCTTCAGGCAGGCCGGTCGACCGTTGCATGCGGCGAGACAGAATCAACAATGTCGCAGCGATGATAATGCAACCGATGGCGATCGGAAGCGCATAGCCGTTCATTGTGCGTTGCCGTTCTCGCGGCGCCGCTTATTCAGCATCTCCACTTTTATGTGACCGCGATGAGATAACCACCGTCTATAACGATGACCTGGCCGCGGATCATGCACGCATCCGGGCTGCACAGGAAAGCGACGCAGTTGGCGACATCCTGGGCTACGACGATCCGCCCGGCTGGCGTGCGCGCAACCGCGCCCTGTACCATCACATCCCTGCCCAGGCTGAAGTAGTTGAGCGCATCGGTGTCGATGATTCCAGGCGATACGGCGTTGACGACGATGTTGTACTGGCTGAATTCAACGGCGCAATAGCGCGTGATCGCCTCCAGCGCGCTCTTGGACGCGCCGATTACCACGTAGTCCGGCAAGGTGCGCGCGCTGCCGATGCTGCTCACGTTGACGATCGCGCCGCCGCCGCGTTTCTGCATCAGCGGCACTGCCTTCTGCGACGTGAACAACGCGGCGCGCGCGTTGATATTCATCGTCCAATCCCAGCCCTTGACCTTCTGGTCCATCACTGTGCGCGCATAGCCGGACGCAGCGTTGTTCACCAGTATGTCGAGTCCGCCAAAGGCGCTCTCAACCTCTTTGAATAGCAGGTCGATGTCGTCAGGATCGCTGAGATCCGCCCGGACAAGCAGTACGCGCCGACCAAGCGCCTCGATCTCGTGGGCGGTTTCTTCTGCTGCGGTCTTTTTGCGGAGATAGTTGATGACCACATCCGCGCCCAGTCTGGCCAGGTGCATGGCTGTGATTTTGCCGATCCCGCGTCCGCTGCCCGTTACCAGTGCGATTTTATTGGAGAAGTCGAATGACATTTGTGTGTTACGAACCCCTATTCATGGTTGACGATCTGGATCGGTTTAAACAACACCTGGTTGAATGCCCCGATACGGTCCGGGCCCAGTCGTTCCAGTTCCGCCCTTGCCTTCGCGGCATTTGTGCGCAGTTCCGCCACATTGACGCCCTGGCATACCGCAGGCAAGTCATCCAGATACTGAGATGCGCGCTGGAACATCCTGATCGCTCCCGCGTAGTTGCTGCGCTGGATCTGGTAAAAAGCAACGCCTATCTGCAGGATGCCCTGGTACAAACGCCGTATCGGCCCATTTTCGTTCCGCCAGGCTGTCTCAAGTGTCTCATGCTGCTCGAAATATGCTCCGGCATTGAACTCACGAATACCCTTAATCAGAAGATCAGACGGAGGTAACTGTGACTGGCGCAACAACTCTTCTTTCTGCTCAACTTCACTCATCGCTGCCCATTATCTCAAGTTCCAGCCATTGCTCTTCGGCGGCGCCCACATATGCAAAGCGATACCCGTTGTTCCCGGCGCTGGCGCGGTAATTATCCACCCAGGCGGCAAAGCCCATCGCCTGTCGCGGAGGATGTGCGGCCCGCAACACTTCCTGCCCATCGACGCGGAAGATCGCTACATCATTAAGCCATTCGAGTGCATAGTCGTGCCACAGCGTCATATCCACAGACAACAGGACTTCCTTCGCCCGGATAGCAGTTCGTGCGCTGGACATCATCACATTCGCTATGACGGGCAGTTTGAGCAGAATGTTGAAAGCCTGGCCTGCGACGACCATGATAGGTCGCGGGAGGCTTCCGCTATTCAGCATGGCGGCTTTGAAGCCGTGGCCGGGCGCATCGCGCGTCACGCGCAGGTCTGATTCTGCTGAACTGTAAAAAAACCACACATTGCAAGGTGGTTCGACGACAGCACCTTCCCTGGAGAATGGGTGATTCCAGAACCCGAACCCGGCGGTTCCTTTGGGTTCCCGATGCGAGAAGCGCGCCCGCACGTGCAACCGTTGCGGCGGCTGGTTGCTGAACACGCGCGGCAAGGCGTGGTCATAATCGTCCAGTTGCGCGTCGCTGTACGAATCTGGTGCGACCGGCGGGATAATCAGGCGATAGCGGTTGCCATTGCGTTCCAGGCGTCCACCGTTGACCAGGTGATCCCGAAGTCTTTCTGGAAGCATACTGTTATTCAACCCTGGCGCGCCAAACGACGGGTCGTCTGAGGTTTTGTATAACCCGCATCGTACAGGACAGTATAAACTGGTAAACAGCGTGGCGTGAATCGCAGAAATAAGCGGACTATGGCAATGCACGAATACAATATCATCGCAGAGGTGCTGTATGAGTAATGTCAGAAAGGTTAAGCGAGTCTTGAAGAGCAAGCCGACCATCGAGGGTGCGGGCGTTCACCTCAAGCGCGCATTTATCCACCAGCGCGTACCGGAACTTGATCCTTTCCTGCTCCTGGATGACTTCCATTCGGATAACCCCCAGGACTATATCAAGGGATTCCCATCGCACCCGCATCGCGGGATAGAAACCATCAGCTATATGCTGCACGGCGAGATCGAACACCGCGACAGCATGGGGAACCGCGGCGTGATCAAAAGCGGGGGCATCCAGTGGATGACAGCCGGCAGCGGGATCATCCACTCGGAAATGCCGCACGGCGATGCCGATGGCAGGCTGTGGGGATTTCAGCTCTGGGCTAATCTCCCCGCTGCTCGAAAGATGATGAATCCGCGTTATCAGGATATCACAGCGGAGCAGGCGCCGGTGTTAACGCTTGATAAAGGTGTCATGGTTCGCGTACTGTGCGGTGTAGTGAATGGGGTGAAGGGCCCGGTCAGTGATATTGTCATCGACCCGCAATACCTCGATATCACCATCCCGCCCGAAACCACTTACACCCACAACATACAACCCGAATATACGGCCTTTGCGTATGTCATTGCCGGCGCAGGCCGGTTCGAGCCACAGACCGAAGACCGGAAAGCGCCGACCATTGGTATTGAAAGCGTCGTTGTATATGGCGAAGGGGACCGAGTTAACATCGCCACATCAACGGACGGCGTGCGGTTTCTTTTCGTGGCAGGGAAACCGATCCGCGAACCGGTGGCATGGTATGGGCCGATTGTCATGAATACGCAGGAGGAGTTGGTCGCCGCATTTGATGAGTATCAAAACGGAACCTTCCTGAAACATCAAACGAGATGAACTGCAAGCAGCGCCTGATGCGCCGTAGCTTACTCAGGCATGTCGGTCTGCGTACGGTGTAATTGATCGGCGTGCTTTATCCGGATGCACGTACAACCAAAAGGAGCATGATGACAGAAACAAATAAGCAGTTGAACCAAAGCCCTGTCTTATACGTGGGCAGCTACACCACAGTCCGGTCGAAAGGGAACGATGGCATTTTCGTGTACCGCCTGGACTTGAGCAGCGGGGCGCTTATATACGACAGCGCTGTGGATGCCGGTCCTAATCCCTCCTATCTCGCACTGAGTCCGGATCGCAGGTTCCTGTACGCCGTCAATGAAACGATGAGCCTGAATGGACAGCCCGGCGGCGGTGTGAGCGCGTTAGCGATCGATCAATCCAATGCCAGGTTGACCTACCTGAATCAGCAGCGCTCGCACGGCGGATTGCCGTGCTATGTGAGTGTTGACAGGATCGGGCGATATGCCATGGTCGCGAACTATGCGACCGGGAGCGCGGCAATATTGCCTATCCAGGCCAACGGACAGTTAAGCCCGGCGAGTGACGTCAGGCAACATTCGGGATCAAGCGTAAACCGTCAGCGCCAGGAGGGTCCGCATGCGCATTCGATCGTGCTCGATCCGGCCAACCGGTTCGCCTATGTGCCGGACCTGGGCATCGACAAAGTGATGATTTACGAAATCGATTACACCAATGGCAAGCTCGCATACCATAGTGATGTCGGCGTACACCCCGGCGCCGGACCGCGCCATCTGACATTCCACCCGAACGGCCGGTTCGCTTATCTGATACAGGAAGTCGACTCTACGTTGAGTGTATTCTCATACGAAGCAGAAAGCGGAAAGTTAACCGAACTTCAGACTGTCTCGACGCTGCCGGCTGGTTTCAAGGGATCCAGTACATGCGCTGACGTGCATGTATCTCCATCCGGTAAATTCGTCTATGGGTCGAATCGGGGACACGATAGTATCGCCATTTTTGCCATCGACGAGCAAACGGGCAAGATGACTTTCGTTGGGCATCAGCCGGCCGGCGGCAAGACGCCGCGCAATTTTACGATCGATCCGACGGGCGCTTACTTGCTGGCAGCCAATCAGGATACAGACAACATCGTCAGTTTCAGGATTGACGCTCAAACAGGAAAATTAACGGAGACAGGCCGTGTTACCGAAGTTCATATGCCGGTGTGCCTGAAGTTCGCGTAACCGAACCGGCGGCAGAAAGGTTCCTATGATTGATACTCCGCAATTTAAGCCCCGCCGAGAACTGGGGCGCACCGGGTTCGCGGCGACAGCGCTGGGCATTGGCGATCTGGCCGATCGCAGTATCCCACTGGAGACCTGCGTGGCGACGGCCAGGCGCGCCATCGATGCCGGGCTGAATCTGATCGACACCGCGCCGGGTTACGAGGATGGGTACTCCGAAGAAATCGTGGCGAGAGCAGTCAAGGGTGTCCGCGACCAGCTCTTTATCATCGATAAAGTCGATCATCATGATCAGCCGGTTGAGCCGCAGGTGGATGACTCGCTGCGGCGTCTGCAACTGGACGCCGTTGACGCATTTGTATTTCATGGCCTTTCATCGCTGCAATCGTTCACCGGGATGATGCAGCCGGGTGGGGCATTCGACCAGCTCGCAAATTGTGTGCGGAAGGGCAAGGCCAGGTTCCGGGGCATCTCGTCGCACAATCCGGATGTGCTCATTCAGGCGCTGCAGTCAGGGGTCTGTGATATCGTAATGTTCCCTGTGGGGCCATTCGTTGAAGAACGCTATATCACCGCCGTATTGCCTCTGGCCAGGTCGCTCGGCGTCGGCGCTGTGTGCTTTAAGACGTTCGGAGCAGGCAAGTTGCTTGGCGATACGGTTGGATACAACCAGCCCATGCAGATGCGTCCGCGTGGGAAGCTGTCTTCCGGCGGTGGCTCGGCAGTGGCAGTCCTGCCGCGGTTGAGCGTTGCCGAGTGTCTGCACTACACTCTGACACTCGATCCGGATGTTGCGCTGCTTGGCCTGAGTTTTCCCAACGAGCAGGATGAGGCGTTCCGCGCCGCGCAGGCGTTTGCGCCTTTATCCGCTGATCGGATGGAAGCAATTCGCCTGAAGGCCATTGAGGCGCGCCGTGACAAAGGGCCGTGTTGGTGGAATCCTGATCCGCAGGTCTGATATCGCAACAACGCAGTTTGATACGCCGATAATACGGCAATATTTCGAAGGAGCAGCAGATATAAATGATAGAGACACAGGACATTATTCGCCCGTCGAAGAAACTGATCGAGGGACTCGAGCACATCGGCAGCGCCACAGCAGCAGGCGAGTTGAATCGCCTGGGCATCAGAGACTCACAGATCAGAGGGCCGCATTCATGGACTCCCGGCAAAGCGGTTGTCGGACCGGCGTTGACGCTGCAATTCATGCCAAAGCGCGAAGATTTGTATGGGGCTGATGAGTACGCCGATCCTGAACGCCAGTTGCACCGCCATGCCCTGTATCACACACAGCCGGGCGATATTATCGTTGTTGATGCGCGCGGCGACATGGGCAGCGGCGTCTTCGGCGAAATGATGCTCACGTATTTCAAGGGGCGCGGCGGCGTCGGCGCCGTGATCGATGGCTGCATCCGTGACTATCCCAAAGCGAAGGATCTTGGGCTGGGTCTATGGTTGAAGGGCACGACCCCAAACTTTCATACCCAGACCAATATGATTCCTTTCGCCGTGAATGCGCCTATTGCCTGCGGAGAGCGGCTGGTCATGCCCGGAGATATTATCGTCGCCGACGATGACGGCGTCGTGGTTATCCCGATCAAGCTGGCGCCTGAACTTCTCGCGCGCGCCAGCGAACACCGCGAGTGGGAGGAGTTTTCACGGCTGAAACTTTCTGAAGGCGGCGATCTGCGCAAGTATTATCCTTTGAGCGCCGAGGCAAGGGTTGAGTATGAAGCGTGGCGCAAAAACCAACCCAGGTAGCAGCGCTTAGCTCAAGAGGTTTGAGCGATCGGCGCCGTGCAGCGATGGTAAATCGCCAGGTCGCGCGGCGCTTGTTCAGATAAACGGCGGGTCGAGTGATTCAGGTGGGTATACAAAGGAGATGATAAACGATGGATATGAAAGCATTCAAAGAATCGTTGAATTTGGAAATGCCGCCTGAGGCGCTCAGCGAAGCGTTGAAAGCGTTGTGGTTTGATGCCAACGACGACTGGCATACCGCCCACTCGCACGCTCAAGCGCAGGATGACAGGCTGGGTGCGTGGGTGCATGCCTATCTGCATCGAAAAGAAGGCGACCTGTCGAATGCGGCATACTGGTATCGGCGCGCCGGCCAGCCTGTCCCTGCCGGAGACCTGTCGGATGAATGGGATGCCATCACGACCAGCCTCCTCGCAGATGCAAAGTAATATGACCGGCTACCGTTTCAAGCTGGAGTATGACGTCAGGGACTACGAGTGCGACTTGGAAGGGGTGGTCAATAATGCGGTCTACCTGCACTATCTGGAGCACGCCCGTCACGTGTTTCTCAGGCAGGTCGGCGTCGATTTCGCTGCGCTGGCCGAACAGAAAACCAACCTGCTGGTCATCCGCGTGGAGATCGACTATCTCTACCCGCTGCGCAGCCGCGACCGGTTCTATGTCGGGATAAACATGGAGCGCGTCTCGCGTTTGCGGTTTGGATTTCACCAGCACATTTACCGTCTTCCGGATGAAATGCCGATAGCGAAGGCATTGGTCATCGGCACGGCGGTAAACGCATCAGGCAGACCCTTCCTGCCTGATGCGATTGAGAGGCTGCTCGACAACACCGCGCATGTCTCGCAGTCAGGTTAACAGAACAAACCCTTGCGAAGGCTCCAAGCCTTCGCAAGGGTACAAGGCTCCGTTGGAGCGAGCGATCGCATTCAACTGGTGTGCGTCTGGTGTTGTGTCAGCCAGTCATGCGCCTGCTGCAATTGCTCGCGCAGTGCGCGCGGCGATGTGCCGCCCTTTACATCGCGAGATGCCACGGACCGTGCAAAGTCAAAAACCTGCTGGATGTCCGGTCCAAAATCAGTTGAAATACTGCGCCAGTCTTCCAAACTCAGTTGGCTTAATGCAACACTGCGGCGTTCGCACAGCGCCACAGCCCGACCGCTGAGGTGGTGAGCAGTCCGGAACGGCACGCCTTTTCGCACGAGATATTCCGCCACGTCAGTAGCGAGCATGGCTGGATCGAGTGCGCCAGCCATGCGGTCGGCATTGATGCGCAGTGTATGTACGGCGCCGGTGACTACCTGCAGGGTAAGGCTGATCGTGTCGATGGAGTCAAACAACGGTTCCTTATCTTCCTGCAAATCCTTGTTGTAGGTCATGGGCAGCCCTTTGATCAATGTCAGGAGGGTCACAAGGTTGCCGGTCAGCCGCGCGCTCTTGCCGCGCGCCAGCTCCATGGCGTCCGGGTTCTTCTTTTGCGGCATCAGGCTCGAACCGGTGGAATAGGCATCATCGAAAGAGACGAAACCGTATTCTGACGAAGAATAGATGACCAGGTCTTCCGCCATGCGGCTGAGATGAATTCCGGCCATTGCCGTGCAGAAAAGCATTTCAGCGATGAAATCCCGGTCACTCACGCCATCGAGGCTGTTATCGCTGACTGCGGCGAAACCCAACTCCTTTGCCAGTTCCGTGCGGTCAATGGCGAACGGGTTGCCAGCCAGCGCGCCGGAACCCAATGGCAGCGTCGATGTGCGCCGCGCGCAATCGGCTAAACGTTCGATGTCGCGGGTCAGCATCCAGAAGTAGGCCATGCACCAGTGTGCGAAGGTGATCGGTTGCGCTCGTTGCAGATGTGTATATCCCGGCATCAGCGTGTCAGCATGTTGGCGGGCCTGACCGACCAATTCCTCCTGCAACGACATGATCAGCGTCTTGATCTGTGTAATCGCCTGGAGTGTGAACAGACGCGTATCCGTTGCGATCTGGTCATTGCGGCTGCGGCCGGTATGCAACTTTCCGGCTACCTCGCCCGCCAGTTCTCGCAAGCGCCGCTCAACAGCGGTGTGAATATCTTCGTCATCGGGTTTGGTCGCAAAGTTGCCGCCCGCGAATTCGGCGTGTACCTGTTGCAGGCCGTTCACCAATCGTTCGGCTTCGTCTGCCGTAATGATGCCTGCCTGAGCCAGGGCGTGGGCGTATGCCACACTGCCCTGGATGTCCACGTCCCATAACCGCACATCGAATGAAATGGAGTTCTGAAACTCGGCCATCAGCGCGTCCATCGAGCCGCTGAAACGGCCTCCCCAGAGTTTAGTCATAACCTGTTGCCTGTGTGTAATCGGGTCTTGGCGATTTCGAGTTGATCCGCGCTCAACGCTTATCTGCAGGGCGTTTGCGGTAATCCTGCGCGTTGTTCTCGATCACGATCGACAGCGCTGTGTCCTGCATGCGCGACGCGATGCGCGGGTCAAAAGCGTCCAGAGAGCAATTGGTTACGATCATCGTTCCCAGGCGATTGCGATAACGGTAGTCGAGAATCTCAAACAGCACGCCATCGGACCAGGGCGAATTACCTTCGGCGCCGAGGTCGTCCAGGATCAGCACGGGGGCGGTCTTAAACGTCTGCATGCGTCCCGTATAACTCTCCTGCTCCGTGTTGGTCTGCAGGTCCATCGCCTGTCGTAATGCAGCGAGAAGATCGGGCATGGTGATAAAGAGCGCCGCGGTGCCGGCGGCGATCAGGTGATTGGCGACCGCGGCGCACAGATGAGACTTGCCATTGCCGCGCTCGCCCCACAACACCAGCCAGTGTTCGTCGGGTTGCGCTGCGAACGCCTCGGCGGTCTCAAGAAGGTCGTGTAATAAATCATCCTTTTTACCGTCAAAGACGGTTTTGAAGTTAAAAAATGTCTGTTTCAGTGCGGCGCCGCCGCGAGACGAGAATGTGTCGACGGCTTGCACCTTCCAAGCCTGCGCCACACCGCATTCGGGGCACGGCTTCAGGCGACCTTGCGCATCGATGACATAGCGGCGGTTGTCGCAATAACGGCAGTCCGGTCCGCCGTCGATGGGCGGAATGTGTGCGTCCGGGCTGCTCAATGACTCACTGGGTGTTGTCAAGTTTGTTGTCCCGTGCGTGGCGTTTGGCGCGTTCCGCGATACGTTGGCGAGCAAGCTCTCGAGCGGCTTCGCGCTCCGCTTCTGTTGATTCTTCGACCTGGGGTCTGCGGCTGAGTCCCCTCTGTCGCGACCCTGTGCCCTGCTTTCGTCTTCCATCTTTCGCCTCATTCGCCTTAGTGGAGTTCGGGTTAGTAACCACTGCCCGCAGGTAAGTCCAGTTTAATACACTATGCGCGGCGGCTTCTTTGAACGCGTGTGTCCAGCGTTCGCGATCGGTTATTTCCTGGGCAATCCTGTTGATATCCTCGGCGATAGTCTCATCCAGGTAGCCGTGACCGATACGCCGCTTGAACTCGTCAAAGACGAAGCGCGCGGTGTCGTTGACCGGCGGCGGCTCGAACAGCGCCGGCGACGGATTCTTAACCAGCTTGCGGACATATTCCCAGTTGCGTTTATTGTGCGTTGCCGCGTATTGAAAGACCTTCTCCCAGATCGTCCTGTCGGCGATCTCATTCGCGAGTTCGGCGATGTCCTGCGCGATACGCGATGTGGGGGGCAGTCCGAACGCGTTCTCGTATAACTGGATCATCTCGCGTGCGAACAGGTTCGGCAGCGCCTGGGCATGCGCCAGCGCCAACTCGGCTTCTTCCCGCTCGGATAACAATGGAACCAGGTTGTCAAGGGTTGCGGACTGCGCCGATACGATCTTCTTCATCATCGTGATCGTTGCATGGCTGCCGTACATGCCCACTGCCGCCTCGATCAGGTTGAATTCGTGACCATTCGGCCATCGCCCGGCCAACTCACGAAAGGCGATAATCTCGTCGGGCGGCGGCGCACTGCGGGCAATGACGGTTCGGTAGTATCGGGAAGGCGCGACAGGCGGCTGCGAAGTTATGCGGGGCGCGCAGGTTGTGAGCAGTCGCGGCGGTGTTCCTTTGGGACGGGGGACTTGTAGCGTTTCACGCACACATCCAACAATTTCGTTAACGCTGTATCCCTGCGCCAGCCACTCTTCAACCATCTGTGCGTCCTGCGGCGCAGCGGGATAGATATCGATCAGCTCAAGCCGTACGGTCTCGCGTTCAACTTGCTCAAGCGCCTGGTATGTGGCGCTGGTGGAGAAGGGCGCGCTGGATGCCGTACGGCGCGCGTCGGCAAGCTCGATGGCATCGATGGCCCGCCTGCTGGCAGGATTATTCAGGAAATAGTGCGGCTCGTCCAGCGATGGTGATGTACTCACAAGCAGCGTGCCGCGCGCCACGGCTCGCTTCAGTCCCGCCTCCAGCGCGATCTGCGGCGCAAAACCCAGGCCGTCGCGCAATGCCTGCAGCGCCGCCAGATCCCGCGCCCTGACCGATGCGACTTCAGACTGTCTCTGCTCCAGCCAGCGGATGGCCGCCAGGCTGATTTTGAGCTCAGCCAGGTCATCGACCTGCGCCATCGTGTGTTGTATAAAATCGTCGAGCATATCAGAGTTGGATCTTTTCCCTGGCCAGGTTCTTGAATGAAGTCAGATGCTTGTCGAAAAACAGGCTGGCTTTGCCGGTCGGACCGTTTCGGTTTTTTGCCACGCTGATTTCGGCGATATTCTTAAACTCCGTATCAGGATTGTAGACTTCATCCCGGTAGATGAACATCACGATATCGGAGTCTTGCTCGATGCTGCCGGACTCGCGCAGGTCGCTCAGCATGGGCCGTTTATCGCTGCGCTGCTCGACCAGACGCGACAACTGGCTGCCGGCAATCAGGGGAACCTTAAGCTCGCGTGCGATGCCTTTCAGCGCCCGTGAGATATACGATATCTCCTGGACGCGATTGTCCGAGCGCGACCCGCTTTCTCCCTGCATCAGTTGCAGGTAATCGACGATGATCAGGTCGAGTCCGTATTCCTGGTAAATGCGGCGCGATTTCACGCGCAGGTCCAACGGCGACAACGAGGGCGTGTCATCGAGGAAGATATAGAGGTCCGCCATCTGCATGCACACTTTTGTCAGCGAACCCCACTCGTCATCGCGCAGGTCGCCGATGCGCAAGCGCTGCGAGTCGATGCCGGTTTCGGCGGCGACGAACCGTTGCACCAGTTGTTCGTTGCTCATCTCAAGCGTAAAGATGGCGACGCGCTGGCGGTGCTTGAACGCGGCATGGTAACCGATGTTATTCATCAGCGATGTTTTGCCCACGCCTGGCCTGGCGGCGATGATGATGAGGTCGCCTTTCTGCAACCCGCCGGTCAGCTTATCCAGGTCGGGATATCCTGTGGGAATACCAAGCGGTTCATCCTGGTGTTCGTGCAGGTATTCGATGCGCTGGAAGAACTCATCCACGACCTTGCGAATGGAGGCCATCTGGCCGCTGGCGCGCTGGTCAGAGACGCTGAAGATGGTTGCTTCGCTTTTCTCAATGACCTGGTCGATAGACACTGTCTGGTCATAGGCCAGCCTGGCGACATCGCTCGCGGCATTCAGCATGCGCCGCCGCAGCGCGAAGTTCTCAACCAGGTGGCCATAAGCCTCGATGTTCAGCGCCGTAGGCACGCTGGCGGTCAACTGCGCCAGGTAGCTTTCGCCGCCGATTTCATCCAGAAGATTGTTGCGCGCCAGTTCCGCCGAGACGGTCAGCAGGTCCGCTTTTTCCCCGAGTGAAAGAATCGCCTGGTATATCCAGCCGTTCTTCACGATATAGAAGTCGGCGGGATTCAGAAACGCGGCGACGCGCGGTGAGGCAGCCGGGTCGATAAGCAAAGAGCCAAGCACCGCCTCTTCGGCTTCTGCACTATGTGGTGGAAGAATATCTGCCATCGGGCGTATTGTGTCTGGATATAAAAACGGATTTCGCCTGACGCTGCCGGGTTATTCATGATTCAGGCGCAGGAAGATTATACAATCCAATACCTGACACCTATGGGAATGGATGCACATGGATAACGCAGCGAAGGGCGCAGTCGTAACTCGGAACCCCGTTTCCGCCCGTAATCGTGCGGGCGCACGGGCGATCAGCCTGCCGGTACTTCTGGTCTTCGCAGCCTTCGTGTTGCGCATCATGAATATCACCGGCGAGAGCCTGTGGCGTGATGAAGTGGACACGATCCGCTTCGCCTTTGCGCCTTTTTCCGAGATGCTGCAGAACCTGACCCGCAATGGTTTCAACGGCCCGCTCTACCTGTTGACGATGCGCGTCTGGCTCAACCTGGCTGGCGTAAACGATATGGCGCTGCGCTACTTTTCTTTGATCTGCGGGGTATTCGAGGTTGCTTTCATCTACGTGCTGGCAAAGCGTATTTTCAACCGCACGACGGCCTTGTTCGCGGCTGGGATAGCTGCAGTCGCGCCCGTGCTTATCTGGTACAGCGGCGAGGGCAAAATGTACAGCCTGCAACCGGCGCTGCTGTTGCTGGCGCTTTACGCGTTGCGCCGCGCCATCGATGGTAAACCGCGAGGAAAAGAATTAAGGCAAAGCCAATCGGCGCGTGGTCCGGCTCTGCGATACATCATCGGCAGAGTCAATGGCTGGTGGGTTGTTTTCATTGCCGCGGTCAGCGCCGGTTACTATGTTCACCTTCTGACGCCGTTATTCCTTCCCGTCGCGGCAGTGTTTTTCCTGGCGTGGTGGCCGCGTGCGAGACACCACTGGCGCAGCGCGCTTATTGCGCTGGCGGTCTGCACAGTGCCTTATATCCCGCTGGCGATATGGCAAATTCCGATTGTTTTAGCCGGTATGAATACCGGCCATACCGCCTACGCACTGGACGCCGTATTCTATTCGCTCCTGTACAACTGGTCACTGGGGCTCAGCGACCATCTGCCAATCGGTGTGCCCGCGTCCTTCACCTGGTTGGCTATCCTGTGCTTTAGCGGGCTGGGTCTGACAGGGGTTGTAGCAGCGTTGTGGTTTTCCAGGACAGCGACAAAGGCGTGGTCGAGGAATAAATCTGTCCCCGTCGCACAGATCGATATAACTGCGAATCTGGTAGCGCGTACTGCGCCGGGAATCCTGGCGTGGCTGGTTCTGCCGACTCTGTCAATCTATCTCATATCCATGCGGGCGCCAATCTTCGAGCCGCGCTATGTGTTGTGGTCTGCTCCAGCCCTCTACCTGCTGATTGCGTATGGCTTGTCGCGGTTGATGCCGCGTCTGCCGCTCGTCGGCAGTATGCTGACTGTACTGCTATGCGGTGTCAGTCTGATCGGGCTCGTAGCCCAGATCGAGTTTCCGATTCGGCCGGACATACGCGGTGCGGCGAAATTCGTCGCCGGGCAAATGCAGCCTGGCGATATCTTTGTGTTTCAGATTCCGTACACCAAATATGGATTCGAATACTACCTGCCGTTCTTTACGTTGAATCCGACACTGGAGCCAGCCCCATTTCCGGGCGATGGGTTGCGTACCGTCGCAGGCTTGCGCGAACGCATCGTCGATGCGCCATTTACCAATGGCGCCGTCGGCATGGATGATGTGGCGGCAGCATTACAACCGCTCGAAAGCCGGTCACACCGAATATGGCTGGTCGAAGCAGAGTCAGCCATGTGGGATCAGCGCGGCCTGGTGCGCGCATGGTTCGACGCGAATATGCAGGTTGCCGCTCGTGACGAACGGCGCGGCATTACGATAACCCTCTATGTGAAACCCTGAAAAACAGGCGGATTTCGCGCATTATTCGGCGCGGTCGGCTCATGCGCGCCGGATGGTCAATTGCCATACGACGTATAATTGAACCGATTATTATTGCCTCGTATGCATAAGGTTCGTGCAATGTTATTGCCCGACCTGCACTATAACAATGACGGAGTAACCCTTACGTGACTGAGATTCCTGGTGGTTTTGGGTCTGATGGAAATGACTCTCTGAATCCATCGCCAAATGGTCAAAACCTTGAAAGCGATCCAGACAGTGACATGTCTGGTCCGGGCGGTGATAGCGCGGCTGAAGCGGAAATGTCGGCATTCGGGCGCATACATGATGTCGACATCGATCGCGAGATGCGCGGCGCGTATCTCGACTACGCCATGAGCGTCATCGTCGCACGCGCCCTGCCGGATGCCCGCGACGGTCTGAAACCGGTACAACGGCGAATCCTTTACGTGATGCACGATACCGGCGTGCGAGCCAATTCCCCGTATCGAAAATCCGCCCGTATCGTTGGCGACGTTCTGGGCAAATACCATCCACATGGCGATTCATCGGTATATGAAGCCATGGCGCGCATGGCGCAGGACTTCTCAATTCGCTACATGCTTGTGGACGGCCAGGGCAACTTCGGCAGCGTCGATGGCGACCCGCCGGCAGCCATGCGCTATACGGAGGCGCGCCTCTCGCAGGTATCCGAGGAGCTGCTCGCTGACCTCGAAAAAGATACAGTCGACTGGACCGATAATTTTGACGGCACGCTGCAGGAACCGTCGGTCCTGCCAGCCGGGCTGCCTAATCTATTGCTGAATGGATCGACGGGTATCGCCGTTGGCATGGCGACCAACATTCCGCCGCACAATGCGGCTGAGCTCTGCAACGGCGTCATCTACTTGATCGACCATTGGGAAACGGTCGAGGATGTCAACACGGATGAACTGTTGAAGTTCATTCCCGGCCCGGACTTCCCTACCGGCGGTTTGATCATCGGACGCGAAGGCATACTGCAGGCCTATGCGACCGGGCGCGGCAGGCTGGTCATGCGCGGCGTAGCCAACATCGAGGAAATGCGCGGCGGGCGCTACCAGATCATCGTCACCGAGTTGCCCTACCAGGTCAATAAAGCACTCCTCATCGAACGGATCGCCGACCTTGCCCGTGATGGGCGCATTGATGAGATCACAGACCTGCGCGACGAAAGCGACCGGCGCGGCATGCGCATTGTGATCGAATTGCGCCGCGGCGCGCAGACCAGTCGCGTGCTCAACCGTCTTTATAAGTTCACTGCGCTGCAGAGCACGTTTGGCGTGCAAATTCTCGCGCTGGTCGATGGGCAACCGCGCCTGCTGGGTCTGAAACGTGCGCTGACCATCTTCATTGAGCACCGCCGCGAAATCATCAGGCGGCGTTCGGAATATGACTTAGCCAGGACACGCGCGCGCGCGCATATTCTCGAAGGGTTGCGTATCGCACTGGATCACCTTGACGAAGTCATACGCACCATCCGCGAATCTGACAGCGCAGACGCGGCCAAGTCCAACCTGGTGTCGCGCTTTGCCTTAAGCGAACTGCAGGCACAGGCGATCCTCGACATGCAACTGCGGCGTCTGGCCGCACTGGAACGCCAGAAAATCGAGGACGAATATAAGGCCTGTCTTGAAACGATTGCCTACCTGGAAGACCTGATCGCCAGCCCACTGAAGATCCTTGGTCTCGTTAAAGAGGACATGTTGAGGCTGGCAGAGAAATACGGCGATGAACGGCGCACGCGCATCCTGCTCGATGCGCGCGAGAGTTTCGAGGATGAGGAACTCATCGCCGATAAAAGCGTCCTGATTTCGCTGACCCAGCGCGGGTATATCAAACAAACCCCCAGCGATGCCTACCGCGCGCAATCCCGCGGCGGCCGCGGCGTCAACGGCATGCAGACAACCGGCGAGGATGAGGTGATCTTCCTGCTGTCGGCTCGGTCGCATGATACGGTGCTGTTCTTCAGCAACAACGGCAAAGTTTATGCGTTGAAGGCGTATCAGATACCCGAGGTTGACCGGGCGGCCAAGGGAACTTATATCGGCAACCTGATTTCGGTTGGTGAAGGCGAACAGATCACCGCCGCTCTGCCTATCTCCAAGGAGATGATGGCAGAGGCCGCGCGCGCGGTGGGTGACGCCACGATGGACGAGAGCGAGTCGCTCGAAGAGGAAACCGAGCTCGAGGTTGATGACGGTATCGTAGAGGGCGCGCCCGAGGTTGCGCCACAACCCGAAGCTGCGCCGTCCGCCACGCAGGCGCCGCCGGTGCGAACCGTGGTGATGTGCACACTCAAGGGGCGCATCAAACGAGTTGCTTTGAGCCATTTCGTCAGTATTCGCAGCAGCGGTCTAATCTGCATGACGCTTACAGGTGGTGACCAGTTGAGCTATGTGCGCCTGACGCCCGGCGACGGTGAGTTGATCATCGTCACGGCTCAGGGGCAGGCGCTGCGATTCGATGAGACGCTGGTGAGATGCATGGGACGAACGGCAGCCGGCGTGCGCGCCATGCGCTTGAAGCGCGACGGCGATTACATCGCAGGAATGGAAGTCGTCGAAGAGAGTGGGTTCCTGCTGACGGTCACCGAGCGCGGCTACGGTAAATGCACCCAACTCGATGAATACTCGGCGAAAGGGCGCGGCGGCGGCGGCGTTCGCACGATCGGCGGCGCGCTGGATACGACAGGATTGCTGATGGCCGCGCGCGTCGTACAGACCAGCGACCAGATCACGATCATCAGCGCTAACGGCGTCGCTCTGCGCCAGCGCGTCAGCGACATACCCAAGAGCGGGCGCGGCGCGCGGGGATCGCGCCTGATCAATCTGCGCGAGGGCGACTCGGTCGCCAGCGTCGCGCGTCTGGCCGATGTCGCGCAATCCGAGCCTGTATTGTCAGCAACCTGATGCCTGTCTAGACATAGCACCTACTATTAGCGGCACATCAATCAGAATGGCTTATCCACGCACTTCATCGCAGGTACTGGCGCTTCTCCCCGAACTGGATTCATTGCAGATCGCGGAAACACTGGTCGCATTTGCCAACAGCGACGGCGGCACGATCGTGCTGGGATACGATGAGCGCGGCAAGGAATTGAACCGGGCGGAATCCGAAGACGTGGAAAGCGCCTTGCGCAACGCCGTCGAACAGTGTCGCCCGCCGGTTCGCGCAACACTCGAACCGGCTGACGGCAGCAGCGGCGGCCCATCTCTCGTCATCCGTGTGCCGCGCAGCAGCGACCTGCATGCGCTGGATGACGGGCGTGTGCTGGTGCGAGCCGGCGCTGAAAACCGACCCCTGCGCGGCGACGAGATACGCAATCTGGCAACCAGCAAGGCCACGAGTGACTTTGAGATCGAGGCCGTTCCTGGCGCCACGCTGGACGATTTCGATCAAGCGGTGGTCGACGAGTACATCGCAAAACGCGAAGAGCGCATGCGCCGTAAAACCACTGGCGACAGGCACCAGTTGTTGCATGATATCGGCGCTATGGACCATCGCCATCAGCCGACGGTGGCTGGCATCCTGTTGTTCGGCCGGAACCCTCAGGCATTTCTTCCTCAGAGCGGCATGGTGTTCGTGAAGTTCCCGGGCGTCGATCCGCGCGGAGATGGCGGAGCGATGGGATACGGCCGCCGCGAAGAGATCAACGGACCGCTGGCGCGCATTGTTGAGCGCTCGTGGCAGGTTGTACTGGAGGAGATGCGTGTAGGCGCTATTGTGACCGGCCTGGAACGCCAGGATGTGCTGGAATATCCTGAATACGCGGTACGTGAAGCGCTGGTCAATGCGGTATGTCACCGCGATTATCGAACGCGCGGCAGGCGCATCGAGTTGCGCAAATTTTCGGATCGCATGGAGATCATCTCCCCCGGGGGACTGGCAGGATATATCACACTCGATAACATCGTCGAAGAGCACTTCTCCCGTAATCCGCGCATCGTTCAGGGCTTGTTCCAGTGGGGATACATCGAGGAACTGGGGCTTGGGATCGACCGCATGATCGAGGATATGGCGGCGCACGGCCACCCCATTCCCAAGTTCAACGCCACGGCGCATGGTTTCACCGTCGTGCTGTCAAACCACCGCGAGAGGCGCGGCCACTTCGGCGCTTCAACGCCGGTAGTTACACCGGAAGGTCTGACGGTCAATGAGCGGCAGGCGCGCGCGTTGCAGTACATCCGCGAGCACGGCCGCATCACCAACCGGGATTACCAGAATATCTGTCCGGACGTGACGGCGGAGACCTTGCGCACCGATCTGGTGGATATGGTGGAGAAGGGCGTGCTGATGCGCATCGGCGAGAAGAAGGGCACCTATTACATTCTGAAGTAAACGATGCCACTGCCGCTTTTGATAGTCGTTACCGGCCTGCCGGCATCGGGTAAAACCACCCTCAGCCGTAGAATCGCAAACGATCTGCACCTCCCCTTGATCTCTCGCGATGGCATCAAGGAGATATTGTTTGACGGTCTTGGGTGGAGCGATCGCGAATGGTCGAAGCGCCTGGGCAAAGTCAGCTATGAATTGACTTATTACTTTGTGCAACTTCATATTGCCAGCGGTCAGCCTGTGATTGTCGAGAGTAACTTTACCGAACAGGCTGTAACGGCATTCAGTGCAATCAGGCGTCAGCGCGATTTTGCCGCTTTCCAGATAATCTGCGACGCACCACCAGATATATTACTTGCCAGATATATCGCTCGCGTAGAGTCGGGTGAGCGACATCCGGGGCATGTGGATCATCTGAATTATGATGAGATGCGCGAGTTACTGATGAACCCGCCGGTCATTCCGGACCTGGCTGGCGATACCGTGCGTGTAGACACCAGTGATAGACAGTCTGTCAATTACGATAGGATATTGGACTCTTTGAGGGTTCGTCTTGGACGAGACTAGAGCGTTTTTCTCTTTGATGGGTTATTCTGTACAGCCAGCCCCTGATATTTTTGAAGGATGTGATAAACATGACGATAACACTAATGGAAACTGTCTGTTCGGTACTTAAAACAACGCCACAGCGCTGGCAGACTCTGGTCGAGACGCTGCCGATGGAACTGCTCTCGCGCAAGCCCGCTCCAAAAGAATGGTCAGCGCTGGAATGCCTGCAACATATCGTGGACGCCGAGCGGTACGTCCTGCCGGTGCGCGTGCGGGCGTTTCTGGCCGGGCAGGATTTCCCCGCTTTTAATCCGGATCGACAGGGCACAAAGCCAGGCGCTCAAAGCCCTGCCGAATTGTGCGCCGACTTTATCAGCTTGCGCGCCGCCAGCCTGGCGTTGCTCGGGCAGTTGAAACCGGACGATCTTCAGCGCACGGCGCGCCATGCCGAACTCGGCGTGGTGACGCTGGAACAGATGCTGCATGAATGGGCCGGTCACGACCTGATGCACACGGTTCAGGCGGAGCGGGCGATGATGCAACCGTTCATCCGCGGCTGCGGACCCTGGAAGATTTACTTTACCGACCATGATGCTGGAGGCGCTTAGCGCCTATCTCAGAACATGTCTGACTTCTCCGAGAAGTCAGACATGTTAGGACCTATTGGAATAGGTTGTTAGCCAATTCCTGCGATGGCTCAGGTTGACACATACCATGCGGATTGCGTTGAATGCCTGGTTTTACGACCAACCCAACACCGGCAGCGGCCAATATACGCGCAACCTGGTCGGCGCCCTGCGCGCTTTATCAGGTTCACTGGATATCCAACTGGTGACGCCCCGCAAGCGGAGCGACCTGGCGAAAGTATGGTTTGAGCAGGTCGAGTTTCCACGCGCTGCCGGCAAAATGCGTGCCGATATAGCATTTGTTCCCTACTGGGCGCCGCCGTTGCAATGCGATATCCCGGTGGCTGTAACCGTGCATGATGTCATCCCCGTTGCGCTTCCGGAATATCGCGGCGGGGTACCTCAGCGGTTATACACCGCGCTGGTTCAGGCTGCCAGCGCTAATGTGGCAGCCATACTGACAGACTCGGAGTTCAGCCGCAACGACATCGTTAAACGGCTTCGCATAAATCATGCTTGCGTCACGACCGTGCCTCTGGCTGCGGATAATCGCTTCATGCCATCACAGCCTGATACCGATGTGGCGCGCGTGCGCGAACGATATAACCTGCCGGAATCATTCGTGCTGTACCTGGGCGGCTTCGATAAGCGCAAAAATATCGAGACACTGTTGCAGGTCTACGGCTGGTGCGCGCCGGTGATCGGTGAACAGTTTCCACTATTGCTTAATGGCGATCCAGACACACCTGTTTATGCTACTGATGGCCGCCTGATGACGCTGGGCCAAATGATGCGCGAACTCGACCTCAGCACTGATGACGTGCGCCTGATCGGGCGCGTGGCGGAGGAAGATAAGCCGGCTCTATACGCGAGCGCGCGATGCTTTATCTTTACGTCGCTGTACGAGGGTTTTGGCCTGCCGGTTCTGGAAGCGATGGCGAGCGGCACACCGGTGGTCGGCAGTAACGCGTCCAGCATACCGGAGGTGGTGGGCAATGCCGGCATGTTGGTCGATCCGCTGGACGCTCGCCGCATGGCCGGGTCGGTCATCGCGATCTGCACCGAGGACCTGCTGTATGAACGGCTCAGGCAGCGCTCTCTGCTCCGCGCTTCGCAATACTCCTGGCAGCGCACAGCGCTGGAAACTCTGGCGGTATTTAACCGTATGGGAACGCACGGAACGGCGCAGGGTGTCTGATCGCACCGCTCGCAGGAAACGGGTATAACACGAGCATGCGACAACTGCGCTGGGCTAATACCGCGATTCATCTGGTTTTGTTTGTTTCGGCGCTCGCACTGTATATCTACACGCTGAACCCGGATGTGCAACCCGCCGATAGCGGCGAGTTCCAGATCGCCGCCATAACACTTGGCATCCCGCACCCGCCCGGCTATCCGCTTTACACCATGCTGGGCTGGCTGTTTGCGCAGGCGCCTATTTCGACGCCGTTCGCTCGCGTGTCGCTATTGTCGGCTGTCGCATCCGCCGCAACACTCGTACTCACCAGTCTGACAGTTCAATCGTTATTCGCTGATACCACAGCCACTACGGTCAGTGATACACGGACTAAAAGCAGATTACCCGGTATTGGGGCAGGCATCATCGCGGCAGTCGCTCTCGGGACCAGCACGACGTTCTGGGCGCAGGCGACGACAACGAATATACGCAGCCTGACGGCGTTTTTCACTGCTCTGATGGTCTATGCCGTTGTGCACCTGCAAGGCAGTACCCGCCGGTACCCGCTTTACATGCATCGTGTTCGCACTGACCTGGCTCTATTCGCACTGGCGCTCGGGTTAGGCGTTGGGCACCATGTCTCGTTGATCTTTGTGGGTATCGTCTTGTCCGCTTATGTGCTATTCCTCTTGCGCGAGATCAGGCTGAATTTGAAATCGCTGATCCCTGCACTGCTGGCATTGATAGCGACGCAGCTTGTCTGGCTATACCTGCCGTTGCGCGATGCAGTTGGCGCCCGGTTTGCGCCGGGAAATCTGACGACTGTGAATGGGCTGTTTTATCACATCTTCGCGCGCGGTTTCGCCGGCGACATGCTGGCATTTGCCGCGCCGCAATATCTGTTGGACAGGATTTCTATTATCCCGACGCTTTTCCTGTTCGAGTTCAGCCTGAGTGTCCTGGTTGTGACCGCGATCGGCGTTGTCCTGTTGCTGGCGCGGCGCAATGCCGCAATCATCGTGCTGGTGGTTGCAGTGATCGTCCACCTGTTCATCACAATCACATATCGCGCCCCTCAGACGGTTGAATATGCCATACCGGTATGGGTGATGCTCTGCATGTTGCTTGGCGCGGGTATGGCTGAAGTGTCTAGCGTGTTGATTCGGGCCAGCCGGTATGCAACACAGCGGTGGGCCGCCACAATGACCGCGCCATCTCTGTCCTTAGTCTCAAATGGCGCTGGCTGTATCGTGTTGCTTGTCGCTGCAGGTGTCGTGGCTGTTGATGGTCTGGGCCGTTTACCCAGTTTCGTGGAGATTGGCCGGGGTCGCAGCACCAGGACAAATGCGACCGCCGCATTGACGGCGGCGCCCCGGAACAGCGCGATCCTTGCGCAGTGGCATCAAGCTACGCCCATGTGGGCGCTGCAGGATATCGAGGGGTTGCGTCCCGACATCACCGTCGAATATGTGTACCCGCACGGCGCACAGCCCTATGCCTATACATTCGCCGACCAGGCGGCTGCCTCGGCAGTCGTATCCCCAACATTGGTGACAGGCTACTACCCGGCGGCTTACCAGGCAAAAGGCATCATCGCAACGCCTGTCCACAATCTCGCGCTGTGGAAGATACAGACAACACCGATTCGTGCCCCTGTGGATTTACACAGCCTGCTCGCAGAGTTTGATAAACGTATTGGGATAATCAGTCTCGAAGCACCGCGCGAGCCAGTACAGACCGGACAGGCGATAAACATGCTATTGACCTGGGCGGCGTTCGGGAAAGTGGTCGAAAATGAATCGCTGACCGTGCGATTCATGCGGGATGATGGCAGGCTGGCTGCGAACGCCGATGCCAGACTTGATCCTCACCTCCCGCTGAGCGCCAGCCAGTCCCTGCGGCTGACGCTGGGTATTCCTATGGATATCCTGCCTGGGACCTATCGTCTGCTCATCGGAGCGTATCGGTCCGAACCAGACGGCTTTGCCGAACTCAAGGATGCGACAGGTGTTGACTTCGTCGATGCAGGTGAGTTGCGCGTCGTGCCGGCGGCACAGGCTGCCGCAAGCATGCACCCGATGTCACAGCGTTTACCCGACGGCGCCGTGTTGACGGGAGCTGATTACGATACCGGCATACCGGGCAAATGGCGCCTGTTGACACACTGGCAGTTGGGCGACCGTCCATTGACGATTACCGTGCAGAATGCCGGCGATGAGAGCCTGGCAGCGCCACGCGTTCTGCCGTCGATCCGTTACGGTATTGGCTTTCTCACTTTAGCCTACGATATTCCGCCGACCAGGCAGGTGCATCTGGCTGTTGCGGGCATGAATGAGACTCTCACTATCCCGGACGCATCCGACGGTGATCGATATATCCCCTTTGCAGACCAGATGGTTCTGGTGGGGTCATCGACCACGCAGAATGCAGGTCAACTCAAAGTCGACCTGCGCTGGCTGTCAGCCAGGTCGATTACCAGTGATTTCATTGTGTCCGTGCGGGTGGAAGGCGTGGGTTTTCATGCTGCGCACGACGGCGAACCTGCTCTGGGCGCGCTTCCGACATTAAAGTGGATTCGCGGATCGCTGATCACCGACCGGCATCCATTTGCGCTTGGCAATTACCAGGGCGCATTAGATGGCACGGTCGTGGTGTATGACGCATTTACCGAACAGAACCTGCCGCCGCTGGACGAGCGTTACGACACCGGTGTGACTATCCCCGTCAAGTAGCCTGTAATGCGAGTTTGATCGACTCCACGATCAAGCGATGCTCGGCTTCGTGTAAGCGGGTCTCAAAAGTTGGCAAGTCATCTTCGGGTTGAATGGCCACGGTCGTTTGACCGATGACGGGCCCTGCGTCGACTTCGGGGCTGACGTAATGCACCATGCATCCGCTGTGTGTGATCTCCCCGCGCCTGTATGCTTCAAATGCCTTGGGTATAGCGTCAGTGCCGGGAAACGTGCCGGGTAAGGCTGGATGCAGGTTGATGACCTGATTCGGGAAATGGTTCAGGAATCGCGCATCGAATACGTGCATCCAACCGGCTAGAACAATCAGGTCCGGACGGTGTTCCGTGACCAGACCGGCCAGGTCATGATCGTATTCCTCGCGGCTCTTACCAGCATCCTTATAAGCCTTGAGCGGGAAGTAAAGGGTGGGGATGCCTGCGGATTGTGCGCGCACCAGACCGAAAGCCGCTCTGCGGTTTGATATGACCAACGCGATTTCTGCATTAATCTCACCGTCATGAATAGCATCCATAATGGCCTGCAGGTTGGTGCCGGAACCGGACACCATCACAACGAGACGTTTCCGAGTCGAGGAATCTGTCATTGCTGCCAACCTGTCCTATGCCGTCTTTGGGATGATGGTGACGCCGCGCGCGCCAGCGGTTATCCGTCCAACATCGTACGCGCCCCCGTCCAGGGCGCTTATTGCTGGATGTACCTGCTCGCCAGGTATGACGACCAGCATACCCAGACCCATGTTGAATACATGGAACATTTCGTCGTCGCCGATCTGCCCGGCTTCACGAATCAGCTTGAAAATGGGCAATTCCGGCCAGGTTCCCCTGTGGATGGTTGCTGCTGCATCGGGTGGCAGAATACGCGGCAGGTTATCGACAAACCCGCCGCCAGTGATATGCGCCATGCCCCGGATATCGATGCCCGCTGACCACAAGCGGCGCACGGATTGCAGGTAACAGCGATGCACGGCCAGAAGCGCGTCGCCGATGCTGTTTTTATCGTCGATAGGAGCATGCCAGTCCAGTTGGCTGAGAACGCGGCGCGCCAGCGAGAAACCGTTCGTGTGCAGCCCGGTTGACGGCAAGCCCAATATCGAGTCGCCTGGGCGGATGCGCGCGCCGTCGATGATCCTGCTGCGTTCCACGACGCCGATGATTGTGCCGGCCAGGTCGATCTCACCCGCTTCATATACGCCGGGCATCTCTGCTGTTTCGCCACCCAGCAGCGCGCAGCCTGCATCGCGACAGGCATTTGCAACGCCAGTGACCACCGTAGCGACCTGCTCGGGGTCAAGACGCGATGATGCCACATAGTCGAGAAAGAATAGCGGCTCCGCTCCCTGCACCAGGATATCGTTGATGCAGTGGTTGACCAGATCGCGACCAATCGTGTCCCATCGTCGCAGTTGCGCCGCGACTTTTGTTTTGGTGCCGACGCCGTCGGTCGAAGCGACAAGCACCGGCGCAGCCATGCTTTTCAGAACCTGCGCGTCGTATAAGCCGCCGAAAGCGCCAATCCCGGCGAGCACTTCCGGGCCGTAAGTCGCCCGCACCGCGCCGGACATCAGATCGACGGCGCGCAGACCCGCTGCGATATTCACGCCGGCGGATGCGTAGGTATTAGTCGAATCCATGGACTGGTATGTTTGCTCCCGTGTTGTTACTTCGTGTGACCGATGTCTTTGCGGTAGTGCATGCCGCTGAACTCGATGTGATGGACTCCTTCATAAGCGCGGTTCAATGCGCCAGTCAGGTCATGACCCACCGCGCTGACTGCCAGGACGCGCCCGCCGGCCGTTACTACTTGCCCGTCGGACGCCGCCGTTCCGGCATGGAACACGGTAACACCCTGCAGTGCATTGGCCTTCTCGATGCCCTGGATTTTGAGGTCCTTGGGATAGTCCCCAGGATAACCGGGTGAGGCAAGAACTACCGTGGCACATGCGCCGGAATGCCATGCTATCTGTGGCGCAATCTCCGCAAGCCGGCCCGTCGTGCACGCCATGAGTATGTCAAAGAGATCGCTCTGCAATAACGGCAGAATAACCTGAGTCTCCGGGTCGCCGAAACGGCAGTTGAACTCCAAAGTTCTGGGCCCGTCTGGCGTTAACATGATCCCGGCATAGAGCACCCCCTTGTAGGGTGTGCCGCGCGCCGCCATGCCGTCGATGGCCGGCTGCATGACCGTCCTGCAGATTTGCTCGATTACCGCCGGACTGACCGACGGCACGGGGGCATAAGCACCCATGCCCCCGGTATTGGGTCCCTGGTCATGGTCGTTGATGCGTTTATGATCCCGCGCGGGCGGCATCGGAACAAACGTATGACCATCGCTGAAGGCCAACAGCGACACTTCCGGACCTGTCAGAAATTCTTCGAGGACGACGGTTCTTCCAGCGTCGCCGAACTCGCGTTCCAGCATCGTTCGCCGCAGAGCCAGATGGGCTTCCTCCGGCGTATGGCACATGATGACGCCTTTACCCGCGGCCAGTCCATCCGCCTTGACGACGACTGGTTTCTGGTATGCGCGCAGCCATTGCGCCGCCTCGTCGTAATCTGCGAAGTTCGCATAATCCGCAGTGGGGATATGGTGTTCTCGCATGAACGACTTTGCGAACGCCTTGGACGCCTCGAGTTGCGCCGCCGCGCGAGTGGGACCGAAGATGCGCAGTCCGGCAGCCATGAATTCATCCACGATGCCATCCGCCAACGGCGCTTCCGGGCCAACGACTGTCAAATCAACTCCGTTGGATCGGGCATACGTGAGCAGGGCCTGGATGTCGTGGCTATGGATGCCGACATTGAGGAGTTTACCCGTGCGATCCGCGGCATGGTCGGTTCCCGCATTGCCGGGTGCGATGATCACCTGGCTGACTTGCGGCGATTTTGCAAGCGCCCAGGCCAGCGCGTGTTCCCGCCCGCCTGAACCGATAACCAGTACCTTGTTTTGTGCCATGTTTTATCCGGTGCGATAGGATGTCGGCGCCGGCTAGCCCCAGTTCTGCTCGAACAGCATTTTGTCGCGCTCATCGCTGAATAACCATGAAGGGATCTTGATGGGATAAGCGCCGGAGAAACAGGCCGTGCAATGGCCGGTCTCTGTCGAGACCGCATCCTGGACCGCCTGCACCATGCCATACAGGCTCAGGTAGTCCAGACTGTCTGCCCCGATGTGTTTGCGGATCCCTTCGATATCGAGCCTGTGCGCAATCAGTTCCTTGTACGTCGCCATATCCAGTCCCATAAAACACGGATGCCGCACGGGCGGCGAAGACACGCGCACGTGGACTTCGGTTGCGCCGCCGGCGCGCAGCAGCTTGATGATCGGCGCTGCGGTATTGCCGCGCACAATGGAGTCGTCGATCAGGACCACGCGCTTGCCTTGCAGGTTGGAAGTCAATGGGTTGTACTTCAAGGCGACGCCGACGCGTCGCAGGTGGTCGTCGGGATGGATGAATGTGCGGGCGATATAGCGATTCTTGATCAACCCCTCGGTATACGGATAACCGGATTCCAGGCTGTAGCCGATTGCCGCCGGCACTGCGGAGTCGGGGACGCCCACCACAATATCGGCATCCGCCGGCGCCTCACGCGCCAGTTGCCTGCCCAGGCGCTGACGCACCTGGTGAACGACCTGGCCTTCCAGCATCGTGTCGGGCCGTGAGAAATATACGTACTCGAAAATGCACAGCGCCCTCTGCTCAGGTTCATGACCTGTGATCGACGTCAGACCGCCCTTGTCGAGTCGCAATATCTCGCCTGGGTTTACCTCGCGTACGTATTCTGCGCCGATCGTCTGCAGGGCGCACGACTCCGATGCCACCACATAGCCGCCCTCAAGCTTGCCAATGCACAGGGGTCGCAGACCGTGTGGATCGCGCGTGGCGTATATCGCGTCGCGGGTCAGGATTGCCAGCGAGTATGCGCCTTCGGCCATCTGCATCAGGGCGCGTATGCGCGCGACCCAACGATCCGTCAGCATCGATGAATGGGCGTCCGAGTCAGGCTCATGCAATGAGTTGCCGTTCCCGTTGTTTGACTTCAGCGGCCATACATCGGGCGGGGCGGCCAGCATCTGGGCGATCACCTCACTGTCTGTAGTGGAAGAAAGCCCGACACCACGCTCCAACAGCAGGTGACGCAGTTCCAGCGCATTCGTGATGTTCCCGTTGTGCGCTATACCCAGCGGGCCGTATATGGTCTCGATGAGATAAGGTTGAGCATTGCGCAATTGCGACGATCCGGTCGTCGAGTAGCGCGTATGTCCAATGGCAAGGTGGCCGCTGAGTGGGCGCAGGTTATCCTCATTGAAAACCTGGGCAACCAGTCCCATACCTTTGTGAATCGTCGTGGCCTGACCATCGCTGGTTGCGATTCCGGCGCTTTCCTGCCCGCGGTGCTGTAACGCGTAGAGCGCGAAAAAGGTCAGGCGTGCGACATCCCGCCCCGGCGCATAAACGCCGAAGACGCCGCACTCCTCGCGCATTCCGGAATCTGGAATGCCCGATGTGGGTTGACCGGTGTTGATTGGCTGCGCGTACGACTCATTCATCGGCAGTTCCGGTTTATCTGCTGCACTCATCGCGCCACCCCCTCGGCCGGGCAGGTCGTTATCGCTCTAAAGCTTTTTATACTTGGCAAGATTCTTCTCGATGCGCACCGCAGCGGGTTGCTCCGCAGGCGCGAATTCAGTACCGGTCAGGCGTTCATAAGCGCCGATATAACGGGATGCCACTCTCGCGATGAAGTCGTGTGTCATCGCTGGAGGATTGCCATCCCCACGATATCCTTGCGCAGCGTACCACTCGCGCAGATATTCCTTGTCGTAGTTTGACGGTTCGCGGTTGGGGCCGTAGGAGTCCGCTGTCCAATACCGGCTCGAATCCGGTGTATGAATCTCATCGATCAGGACAAGTTCGTTATTGACAAGGCCAAACTCGTATTTCGTGTCTACCAGGATCAATCCCGCCTGCTTTGCCACTTGCTGCCCGCGTGCGAACAGACCTAATGCTGCATTCTCAATCTGCTCCCACAGTGAAAGAGGCACTATACCACGCTCGATGATGTCTGTGCGGGTGATTCTCTCATCGTGATGGCCTTCGGCTGCTTTTGTGGTAGGCGTGATGATTGGTTCTGGCAGGGGATCATTCTTGCGCAAGCCGTCCGGCAGCGATATTCCGTATGGCTTCCGGTCGCCGTGTGAGTACAGATACCAGAGTGAAGTCGTCGTTACGCCGGTGATATAGCCGCGTACCACCACTTCGACCGGTAACGATACCGCCTCATGACCGATGGTGACATTCGGATCAGGCACTGCAATGACGTGGTTAGCGACGATGTCGCGGGTTTGTTCGAACCACCACGCGCTGAGTTGGTTAAGCACTTGCCCCTTGAATGGAATCAAACCCAGGACGCGATCAAATGCTGATACGCGGTCTGTGGTAATCAACACGCGCTGGCCATCGAGTCGGTAGATATCGCGCACCTTGCCGGCTATCCTGTCTCCCCAGCCGTGCAAATGAACAGAATCGAGTGCCTGGGGTATAGCGTCTATGAGATCAGCTAACGTAAGCATGGTATTCCTTAACTGGATAAGACCGGCTGTTTTTGGAAGTCAGTCTTATGTTGACATCGTTTTTACTCACTTCTGGCATATTGAATGCCTTTCGCGAACAAACCCAATCCGCGCATGCCGTTCGCGCCGCGCGTGTAGCGCGGATGCTGCCACGGGAAAATGTGGTTCTCCGGATGCGGCATCAACCCGAGCACATTGCCGGCTTGATTTGTCAGACCGGCGATATTGCGCATCGAACCATTGGGATTGCCCGGATATGATGCAGGTCTTCCGCAGGAATCCACATAGGTCAACGCGACCAGTCCCTGTGCCTTCAGTGCCTCTATAGCGGCCGGTTCAGCGATAACGACACGGCCCTCGCCATGCGCAACCGGACAGTAAATCAGGTCGTCGAGGCCGGCAGTGAAGATGCACTTGCTATGCTCATCCGGTTTCAGGTAAACCCAGCGACACTCAAACTGCGCGGAGGTGTTGGGCGCTAATGTAACCATCCTTTCAGACGCGCGAGCGCTGCCGCCGGTGCTGTTCATACTTCCCGGCAGTAATCCGGCTTTTACCAACGCCTGGAAGCCGTTACAGATACCCAGCACGGGCCGGCCATCTGCGATAAAGCGCGCTACCGACTCACCCAGTTGGTGGCGCATGTCCAGCGCCCACAGCGTGCCGGCTCCAAGGTCATCGCCATACGAAAATCCTCCGGGCACCACCAGCATGGCGTAATCCAGCAGCCTTCGCTCACCCGCAACGAGTTGGTTGACATGGACGATGTCCGGTTCACCGCCGGCCATCTCGCAGGCTAACGCCGCATCATGGTCTCGATTGGTGCCGGATGCGTGCATGATCAGGATGCGCGGGCGTTGGGCTTGTCGAGGCGTGTGCATACCATCCGCCCATTGTGTCTTACTGCGCCCTATCGGTTGTTTCGCGAGTGGTTGATCGATCACAGTTGTCTTGACGTTCTGCAACTCGTTCCCGGACCAGGCGGCATCCATATCGTCGATAGATAGCGATGTCTCGGTTCTTCCGGTGATGCGCAGGTGTGGCTCTTCTGAAACATGGCCAACCAGACCGAAAGGAAGTGCGCCCAGAATAGCCTCAAAGGCAGTCTGATCAGCCGGACGCACCTCGACAATAAAGCGCGATAGCGATTCCGAGAACAGAATGACGTGGTCCGCCAACGTCGGTTCGGCGACAGGCGCCTTCTCGATCTGCACCTCAGCACCGAGTTGTCCGGCCAGGCACATTTCACCCAGTGCTACGCCGATACCGCCCTCCGAACAGTCATGGCACGCCTGGACGAGTCCTGCCATGATGGCTCGATGCACCGCCTGCATCCGCACTAATGCGCCGGGAACTGGCTGTGGCGCCAGAGTTGTTGACTGCGCGTCGTGCCTAATCTGGCTGTAGTGGCTGCCACCCAACTCCGGACGCGTGTCACCAACGATATAGAGCAAGTTACCGGCGCCCTTCAAATCCATACTGACCGCGCGCTCGACATCGGGGACGATGCCGAGTGCTGATATCAACAATGTTCCAGGGATGGCATGCTTGCGCCCGTCGGCGGCGGTGTATTCATTGTTTAGGCTATCTTTACCCGAAACAAATGGCGCGTTGTAAGCGATGGCTGCATCATAGCAACCTTGCGCGCAGCGCACCAGACTGCCCAGACGATCAGGCAGGTTCGGGTTGCCCCAGCAGAAATTGTCGAGCAGCGCGATCCGGTCGGGATCGGCGCCGACGCATACGGCGTTGCGGATCGCCTCATCAACTGCCGCCCAGGCCATCGCGTAGGGATCCAGCTCCGTGTACTCGGGTCGAATGCCTGCGCTCAGGGTGACTGCGCGGACAGGGGCGACATGCGAATCCCGCGGATTGTGTAGATATCCGTTTCGCTGCGCCGCTAGATAATTCTGCGGCACAAGCACGGCAGCATCACTCGGACCGTGATTGTTTACGCCGGTCAGCGGCTTGATCGCGGTTCCGCCCTGTACCTCATGATCGTATACGCGAACAACAGCTTCTTTGCTGCGAATGTTGGGATGCGCCAGCAGCGCCAGCAGGGTTGTCTTGATTTCATCGGTCGCAGGGCAACTGACATCGACTGAAGCCTTGGAGGCTTGGTCATGGGTATCACTGATTTGCCCGGTTGTCACGCTGGCCTGCAGATGGCGGCGCGGTATGCCATCATGCAGGAAGTCCATGGCGATGTCTGCCACGCGGTGTGTCTCATAAGTGAGAAGCAGCCGACCGGATGCCTCAAAGGTGCCGATGCAGATGGCTTCGATGCTTTGACCGGCGCAGATCTCCTGCAGGCGCGGCCATTTGTCAGGCGGTACAGCCAGCACCATGCGTTCCTGCGCTTCGCTCAGCCAGATTTCCCACGGCCGCAATCCGGGATATTTCAACGGCACTCGATCCAGCCGGACCGAAACGCCGAGGTTCCTGCCAAGTTCGCCAACCGCGGACGACAGACCGCCAGCGCCGCAGTCGGTGAGGGCGCTGTAGAGCTTTTCATCACGCGCGCGAAGCACGGCTTCCATGGCTTGTTTCTCATGGATCGGGTGGCCGATCTGCACGGCGCTTCCCGCGATCCCGCCCGTTTGCTGGTCCATCTCCATGCTCGAGAACGTAGCGCCGCGCAGGCCGTCCCTCCCGGTGCGCCCGCCGATTACGATGACGAGATCATCGGCGTGGGGTTCGGAAGGGTGTGAGTTATGCGGAAGAATGCCCAGGCATCCGCAGAACACCAGCGGATTGGCGGTATAACCGGGATGGTACAAGATGGCTCCGTTGACGGTGGGGATGCCCATCTTGTTGCCGTAATCTTCAACACCGCGCACGACGCCGTCCTGTATGCGGCGCGGATGCAACACACCGGCAGGCAGCGCATCAGCCGGCATGTCCTGCGGGCCAAAGCACAGCACGTCGGTGTTGGCAATCGGCCTGGCGCTGACGCCCAGGATGTCGCGGATGACCCCGCCCACGCCGGTGTTTGCGCCGCCGAATGGTTCCAGCGCGGAAGGGTGATTGTGCGTCTCCACCTTAAAGGCCAGGTCCCAATCATCGTCAAAGGCCACGATACCCGCGTTGTCGACAAATGCCGATCGCACCCACGATTTATTGATGCGCTCGGTGGCAGCGCGGATATAGGTGCGCAGCAGGCCGTCGATCTGCGCAGGGCTGGTCACCGTGTCCTGAGCGGCGGTTGGCCCATCTTTGCCATTGTGGCCTGTGTCAGTGTCGATGATCGCCTTGAAAGTCTTGTGGACACAGTGCTCGCTCCATGTTTGCGCCAGCATCTCCAACTCGACATCAGTCGGCTCGCGTTTTTCCAGCGCGTAATAATTCCTGATGGCGCGCATCTCGTTCAGATCCAGCGCCAGCCTTCTGACAGAACTGATGCGCAGCAATTCCGTATCGCCCGCGTCGCGCAGTGGAATGCGTTCCACGGTTGAGTCGGCTTTCTGGTAAGGGAAAAACGGCGGTTCGATGGTTCGGTCGATGGCGTAACGCTGCACAACCGGGTTTGATAGAACACCCGTTGCCAACTGTTCCAGGTCGCTGGCCGATAGTTCACCGGTCAATACATACCGCTGTGCAGTCGCTGCCCGGTCCAACCCGGCGATGCCCAGCAATTGCGCTGCTCGAATCAGGTCTTCTGCAGCAGGATCTGTGACCCCGGGATGCAGCGTAACCTCGATGCTGTGGCTTTGCGGCGATTGCAGCGCCGGGTCTAATACAGCATGCCCGTCGATTGAGATGGCATAAAGATCCGTTACCGGGTCAGCCAGGAGCTCGGAGCACAGGCGCTTTACAAGACACTCATCGAGAGTCCCATGTAGAAAATACAAGTGCGATTCTTCACATCCGCGCAGTCCGTTGATTCCCATCTGGTGAGCTGCCGTGACGATACGGTCAGGTGATAGGGTGGTATCGGTGCGCCGTCTGATAACGTCGATGCGATATATGGTTCCAGAAATTACGCTGCTCTGGGCAACGCTGGTTTGTTCCGTCATGCTCAAGAAATCAACTCCTGCACGATACTAAATCGGCGGGCCAGGCTATCACACGTCCATTCTATAGGACGCCTTTGGTTACAGTCCATGCTGCAGACATTCGGACATTAGAGGGAAATGGCTTGACTGATAATAACTCAAAACTAATGCAATTGCCTGAGGCTATTATGCCAAATCGATTAGCCGGAGAGACAAGCCCTTATCTTCAACAGCATGCTGATAACCCCGTGGATTGGTATCCCTGGGGAGATGAAGCGCTGCACAAAGCGCGTGCTGAGGATAAATCCATTTTCCTCAGTATCGGTTATGCGGCCTGTCACTGGTGCCACGTCATGGCGCATGAATCGTTTGAAGATGCCGAGACGGCTGCGTTGATGAACCGGCATTTTATCTGCATCAAAGTTGACCGGGAGGAGCGACCGGACCTGGATGCCATCTATATGCAGGCAACCGTTGCGATAACGGGTCAGGGTGGCTGGCCGATGAGTGTGTTTCTGACGCCGGAAGGCGTTCCGTTTTACGCGGGCACGTATTTTCCCAACACACCCCGTCATGGGCTGCCTTCGTTCAAGCAGGTGTTGATTTCCCTGTCCGAAGCCTGGGTGAACCGCCGCGCCGATGTCGAACGCACGACGGTCAGCCTGCGGGACTATTACCGGCAGGAAAGCCATCTATTGAGTGTTACCGGATCAACCCTCAATCCCGATGTCCCTGCCGCTGCTGTCAAGGCGATCTCGGCCGGGTTTGATCGTGTCAATGGCGGTTGGGGAAACGCGCCCAAGTTCCCACAGCCCATGACGTTGGAATTCCTGTTGTCTTATCATGCCAGCACGGGCGACGCGGAGGCGTTGCAGATGGTCGAGTCCACGTTGTCGCACATGGCGGCTGGAGGTGTCTACGATCACCTGGGAGGCGGCTTCCACCGTTATTCCACAGACAGTCACTGGCTGGCGCCGCACTTCGAGAAGATGCTTTACGACAACAGCCAACTCGCGCGCGTTTACCTGCACGCCTGGCAGGTGACTGGCAATGATTCTTATCGGCGCGTGGCGACGGAGACGCTGGATTATGTGGCGCGCGAGATGACTCATCCAGATGGCGGCTTCTACAGCACACAGGATGCGGACTCGGAAGGTGTTGAGGGCAAGTTTTTCGTGTGGACGCCCGATGAAATTCGCGATGTTATCGGCGACTCAGCCGAACTGTTTTGCGCCTACTACGATGTGACCCGGCGTGGCAACTTCGAGGGCCGCAACATCCTGCACAGTCCAATCGCGCTCGACGAGTTTGCAGTGCAGCGGAGAATAAAAACGGAGGAGGTTGAGGCGGTGCTGGCCGATGCGCGAGGCAGACTGTTTGCCGCGAGATCGCAACGCATCAGGCCCGGGCGCGACGAAAAAGTGTTGACCGCCTGGAATGGTCTGATGCTGGCCGCGTTTGCCGAGGCCGCGCGCGCCCTGCACCGCAACGACTATCTGTCGCTGGCGCGGCGCAACGCCGATTTCGTCCTTCAGCAGCTTCGCACATCGGATGGGCGGCTCCTGCGCTCATGGAAGGCAGGCAGCGGCGCCAGACTGAACGGATATCTTGAAGACTACTCGAACGTGGTCGAGGGATTGCTGGCGCTTTATCAGACGACCTTCGAACTGCGCTGGTTTACAACCGCGCGCGAAATCGCCGACAGCATGATCGCGCACTTCGCGGCAGGCGACGGCACATTCTACGACACCAGCGACGACCATGAAGCGCTTATCACGCGCCCGCACGACCTGCAGGATAATGCCGTGCCCGCGGGCAATTCGATGGCCGCTACGGCATTGCTCAAGCTGGCGGCGCTGACTGGAGAATCGCATTACAGCGATACGGCTGAACAGGCATTGAGTGGGCTGCAGGACTCATTGTCCAAATATCCGACCGCGTTTGGCCAGTGGCTTGTAGCGTTCGAGTTGGCATTGCGTGGAATCACGGAGGTTGCCATTGTCGGTGATCCGGCATTGCCGACAACGCAGGCTATGATCCAGACCGCCCAGGGGAGTTATACCCCAAACCGGGTTGCTGCCTTGCTGCGACCGGGAGAGCAACCGGGAGTGCCGCTACTGGACGGGCGCGCATCAATCGATGGCAAGCCAACCGCCTATGTCTGTCGCAATTTCACCTGTCAGATGCCAGTCACGGATCTTCAGGCGCTGAAGGCGCAACTCCAATAACCACGACCGGCGACGGTTCGCAGATAATAAACGTGAGGTGACACCATGGAAGCAAAAGAAGCCAGACGTTATCTGGGATTCCTGGACGATGAATTGAATGCCGTTGTTTTGTATAACGCGCTGGCCCAACATGAGCAAAACCCCAAATTATCCGAAGTCTATCGACGCATGGCGACTGTCGAGCAACATCATGCCGATGAATGGAAAACCCGTCTGGAGTCGATGCGTGTGCGGATGCCGCTCTTTCGTGAACGCTTTCGCACGCGCTTGTTGAAGTGGCTGATGAAACGCGCGGGCGTCGCGTTTGTGCTGCCCAGCATCACTGCCATGGAAAGCAAGGGCGTGAACTCATATGCGGGTGTGCCCAATGCCGGCCGTATGGGTGCGGATGAACAGACCCACGGGCGCATGCTCCGCTCAATCAGCCAGACGGTCAGGGGCGGACTGGAGGGCGGGTTCCTGGCGCAGGTCGAAGGCCGCCATCGCGGCACGGGCGGCAATGCGCTCAGGGCGGCCGTGCTGGGCGCCAATGACGGCTTGACGTCCGTGTTGAGTCTGGTGATGGGTGTCGCCGGCGCGGGTCTACCCACACATTCGATTCTGATTACCGGCCTGGCTGGATTACTGGCTGGCGCCATATCTATGGCGCTGGGCGAGTGGCTGTCCGTGCAGAGTTCACGCGAGCTATACACCAAGCAGATTGCCATCGAGCAGGCCGAGATCGCCAGTTCGCCGCAGGAGGAGATCGAAGAACTGTCGTTGATCTATCAGGCGCGCGGCATAGAAGATAGTAAGGCGCGGGTGCTGGCGACGGAGATTATGAGCAATAAGGAAACCGCGCTGGATACGTTATCACGCGAGGAACTCGGCATCGACCCTGGCGAGTTGGGAGGGTCGGCCTGGGAGGCAGCCATTACCTCGTTTGTGCTATTCGCGTTAGGCGCGATTATTCCGGTGTCGCCATTCATCTTCCTGACCGGCTCGACGGCGGTAATCGTCAGTATTATCTTCGCCGTATTCGGTCTGTTCACAATTGGTTCGGCGACGACCTTGTTCACAGGGCGCACGGTCTTGTTTTCAGGGTTGCGGATGGTGCTGTTTGGTCTGGCGGCGGCGGCCGTGACGTACACCATCGGACACCTACTCGGTGTGAACGCGGCAGGTTGATAGTGCAGGCGCCGGGCAAATACAATCAGCATCCCAGCCCCTATCCAGCACGCCCCGCAAATGTAGCGGCACTTTGTTGAGCAAAAATCGCTGCTTCTGCGTTGCTGGGTCTCAGGCTACCGGATACACGAACAGCACCATTATGTTCGGTTGTGAAGTGTATGCCTGACACGGCCAGCGATGTGAAGCGACGCAATTGGTGCGCGCCGTACCCCTTTTATGTCACTCGCTAAGTGATAAATTTCACTTTCAAAATCTATCTTAACGTCCTTGCGCTGACTGGACGCCTGTTTTTGATAGGCGCCAACTACTAAAATCCCAGCATCTTAACCAGTGACTGTTCGTTGTTGGTGATTCCATGCCGCAAACATCGGGCGCTTGCCAACGTGAGTGGGCAACCGAAGAGTTTACATACAGGATCGGCCAGCAGTCCACTGCTATGAACAGATTATGGCATTAATGAAACCTGTAAGACCAGTGGGTATCGTAGGATATGGGGCTTATGTGCCGCGCTACAGGCTGGCATCAAACGAGATCGGCGATCTATGGACCGACGGCAACGCCATAACTCCGGTTAAGCAGAAATCTGTACCGGGGTTGGATGAAGACGTCGCCACAATGAGCATCGAAGCGGCGCGCAATGCCATGCATCGGTCGTCTGGCGTGGCGGCGGATAAACTGGGTACCGTGTGGGTAGGCAGCGAATCTCACCCGTATGCGGTGAAACCGACCAGTACCATTGTCGCAGAAGCACTTGGGGCGACTCCACATACACTGGCCGCAGATTGGCAATTTGCCTGTAAAGCCGGCACCGAAGCGCTTCAGGCAGCCATCGGGTTCGTCGGCAGCGGCATGTCTGAGTATGCCCTGGCGATCGGTATGGATGCAGCACAGGGTCGCCCCGGCGATGCACTGGAGTACACAGCGGGTGCGGGTGGGGCGGCATACCTGGTGGGTCCCGCCGAGGGGGCGATCGCAGAATTTGAGGGTTCTGTGTCTTATGTAACTGATACACCGGATTTCTGGCGGCGACAGAACGAGCGCTTTCCGGAGCACGGCGGGCGGTTCACAGGCGAACCTGCCTACTTCCACCACATAACATCGGCAGCACGCGAACTGCTGGAGCAGACGCACCTGCAACCCGCCGATTTCACTTATGTAGTCTTTCACCAGCCGAACGCGAAATTCCCATTGAAGGTTGGCGAGGACCTGGGTTTCAGGCGTTCGCAGATTGAGCCGGGACTACTCGTAAACGAGATCGGCAATACCTACGCAGGATCGTCGATGATCGGCCTGACTGCCGTGCTGGACATTGCCGCACCGGGTGATCGCATCCTGCTGGTTTCGTTCGGCAGTGGCGCGGGCAGCGATGCATTTGCGATACGGATGAAGAAAACGGTTGACCATCACGGTACACCGACGACCAGCGACTATGTCAAGCGCAGTGTCATGATCAACTATGCAACTTATTCGCGGTTCAAAGAAAACTATAAGTTGAATTAACTTATGCGAGATGTTTCAATCATTGGGATCGGGCAGGTTGAGGTAGGCGAGCACTGGGATAAGAGCCTGCGCGAGCTCGGTTACTACGCTCTGAATGCCGCCATGCGTGATGCGTGCATTCAGCATATCGACTCGCTTTATGTGGGCAATATGTTGTCGGGCGAGTTAACGGGTCAGGAGCACATTGGGTCGATCATTGCTGATTTTGCGGGTTTGCGCGGTGTCGAGGCGGTGAAGATCGAGGCAGCCTGCGGCAGTGGCGCTGCTGCGCTGCGGATGGGTTATATCGCCGTAGCGGGCGGCATGAGCGACTTTGTGGCTTGCATGGGCGTCGAGAAAATGACCGACAGGCAGGGCAACACCGTCACTTCCGCGTTGGCGATGGCGGCGGATGGCGATTACGAAGCTCTGCACGGGTTGTCCTTCGTAAGCATCAACGCTCTTCTCATGCGCCGGTATATGCACGAGCACGGATACACGAAGGACGACTTCGCACCATTTGCCATCAATGCGCATGCCAACGCGGTGAATAATCCTTACGCGATGTTCCATAACCCGATCACCCGCAAGCAGTTCACCGAGTCGAAAATGATCGCCGACCCGGTCAGCCTGCTGGACTCATCGCCGATCGCCGACGGTGCGGCCTGTGTCATTCTTGCGCCGACGGCGATTGCCAGGGAGTTCACCGAGAAACCCGTGCGGGTGCGCGCCAGCGCGATCGCCACCGATTCCGTTGCCGTGCATGATCGTCGCGATCCGCTGTTTCTTGAGGGCGGCGCAATCAGTGCGCAGAAAGCCTACAGCGCTGCGGGGGTCGGCCCAGCCGACATGGACCTATTTGAAGTGCACGATGCATTCACCATCATGTCGGCCCTTTCGCTGGAAGCAGCGGGCTTTGCATCTCGCGGGAAGGGCGTGGCGCTGGCGCAGGAAGGCCAGATCATGCCAGGCGGGCGCATACCAATCACGACAATGGGCGGTCTGAAGGCGCGCGGTCACCCGGTCGGCGCAACGGGCATGTACCAACTCGTCGAACTGGCGACCCAACTGCGCGGCGAGGCAGGCAAAAGCCAACTTGCCAACGCGCGATTGGGTATGGCGCAGAATATCGGCGGCAGCGGCGCGACAGTAGTGACAACGATATTAGAAAGCAGTTTTTAGTACCAGGAAGGTAACAGACATGGAAGTGGCACGATTTTGGCGAACAACCGGTCAACGGTATCAATTGACGGGCGAGATATGCCCGAATTGCGGCAACAAGATATTCCCGCCGCGCGATGTATGCCCGACCTGCGAGCACGAAGCAAAGACCGCTTACACCTTCAGTGGGAAAGGTGAAGTTTATTCCTACAGCACGATCCACGCCGCCCCGGAGGGATTTGAGAAATACGTGCCCTACACGGTGGCTTTAGTGCGCCTGCAGGAAGGGCCGCTGATTACGGCGCAGTTGACAGACGTCGATACACATGAGGTTAAGGTCGGCATGCCGGTGGAGATGGTCACGCGGGTGCTGCGCGAGGACGGCGAACGCGGCATGCTGGTGTACGGATATAAGTTCAGGCCGGCAGTTGCCAGTCCGCGGTAAAAACTTGTAATCGAAAGACCCAATGGCTTTTTGCTAACAAAAAAGCGCTTCCTAGTAACGGTAGAGCGTTTTTCAATTTAGGATTGACATAAAAATATATGTTCAATCCAACGGGCTGCGTACTGCCTTTGGCCCTCGATTGAGTACATGGGTGTAGATCATGGTTGTTTTAATATCTTTATGTCCCATTTTGGTAAAACCGTTGGCAAGTGTTCCGAACGTTTGGCGCGCAGCCCATGGATCGGAATAGAGAGATCGATTTGACTGTACTTTCGGCTAAATTGAATCAATCAAGTATGAGACCTACCACAACATATAGCCCGTTAGTCCAAGGAACCCCCATATGTAGTGCTTTGGGCACGTTCCGCCGTCAGATTACAAAAGTTGGGTGTTTGACCAGGAGGTCTGGGCAGATCGAACTCTCGGAAATGCTGCGTGGTAACCGTTCTACCGACGATATGCGGTGGATTTCCGCTTACAAAGCGACATATCTGGATGTCAGTCGCTGCGATCATGGTCAAATTTAGCCGAAAGTGCGGTTATTACACAGCGTTTTTACGGCGTATCAGGAGTCCGTATAACTAATAGTTGGGCCGCCCGACCGAGACCGTATATGATATGAAAGAAAAGATGAGTTTGTCTTCCGATAAACGAGCGTGGCGGCCGTCGCCGCTGCTCGGTCAAATTGTGCTGGTGACCAGTCTCAATGAAGATGGCCAATCTAACGTTGCACCTAAGAGCTGGCTCTCGATGATGGCCTTTGAGCCTTCGTTGCTCGCGCTAGGCTGTAATCTCTCTCATTGGACGGCGCAGAATATCCTCCAGCGCAAAGAGTTCGTCGTCAACATTCCCGGAGACGAATTGGCGGAAGTTGTCTGGAAGGCGCACACTTTGCCCCATCCACGACCTGTAGAGAGCATTGGCCTAACGCCCATCCCGGCCCAGAAGGTACAGCCGCCACTCATTGAAGAATGCAAGGCGCATTTAGAATGCACTTTGGTTCAACATCTCACCTTTGGCGCAGAACTAATCATTCTGGGACAGGTCGTGACGGCTTCTGTAGATCGCCAGGCACTCGAAGCTCAAGACCCCTATGAGTACTTGAGGCTGTTTACCTTTCTTGAAAGCGACACTTACGGAGTAATCGAGAAGGCGCGACGACTCAAAAAAATGGATGGTTAAATGCGAGCAGAGCCAAGGCGGCCCAACAAAGCGTGCACCCGACTGGTGGGATTCGCCCCGCCAAAAAGGAGTACGCTACTCTCAAGCCAATTCCGTCAAATCAGCTTCATCCCGTCCCGCCCACCAGCGGGTAACGCTCACCGTTGGGCGGCACAGTAGCAATGCCAGGTAACATGATGAAAGTGCTGATTGTTCTCTACGAAGGATTTACGGAATACGAATATCAAATCCCCATCCTCGCGTTTCACCACTTCGGCGTGCCATTTGAGACAGTTGGTTTGGAAGCTCTGGTTGTGACCGGTATGATTGGGTTGAAGGCTTCATTTGTGCCGCCCAACAATGGCATGCAGGCGACGGCGCTTCAGCGCCGCGCCTGACGCCCACCGTTCGGCGCTCGTTACAGGCAAGTCACATATGAATCCGAATGAACTTGTTGAAACTTGGAAACGCGAGGAGCAACAGCCCTTCTCTGGATGGGATTTTTCTCACCTGGGTGGCCGGATGATAGAAGAGCAGGCTCCTTGGTCTTATTCTTCACGGGCTACTGAACTGATGCGCCAGTCTTCATCGGTGATTGACTTGGGCACAGGCGGTGGCGAGCGATTTCTAAAACTACAAGAATACTGGCCCAAGAAAGTTGTGGCAACGGAAGACTATCCGCCCAACTTCAGGTTAGCAACGGAGCGCCTGTCTCACTTTGGTGCTCAAGTTGTAGATGTGCGACTAACTGACGATGACCTAATGCCTTTTGCCAACGGCGAGTTTGACCTCGTTCTGAATCGTCATTCTGGCTTCAACGCTAAGGAAGTGTCCCGGATTCTCGCACCGGGCGGCACATTCCTAACGCAGCAAATTCATGGGTTATGGGCGTATGACTTATTAGCCGTGTTTGACGTTAAACCCCAATGGCAGGAAGCAACGCTGGAAAAGTATGCGCCTCAATTGAAAGCAGCGGGACTGACTATCGCCAATACCCAAGAATGGTTAGGCCAGTTATCGTTTACTGATGTCGGCGCAATTGTCTACTACCTGAAGGCTGTTCCTTGGCTCGTGCCTGGATTCTCAGTAGAGACGCACTCGAAGCACTTGCTCACACTTCAACGCCGACTCGAAAGCGGTGACGGCTTAGCCTTTGCAGCAAGAAAATATCTGATTGAAGCGCACAAAGGCTCGCCGTCTTGAAGAAACTATCGGCGCGCCGCGCCGTTGGGCCGCCAAAGCATGATCCAGAATCAGGTCTGTCATCAATGCCACCGACTATTGCTGAGACCGCAAAGGGTCCGATTGAGTATCGACTCGAAGGCAGTGGGCCGACTGTGATGTTTTGAATGGTGGGCATTGCAGCCGGGAGAGTCGGCTTTCACATGAGCACTTGACGGCTCAGGGCTTCTCAACTCTGACACCCTCTCGTCCTGGCTACGACGACACTCCGCCTGACGTGGGCAGAACCGCACAAGAAGCGGCTGACGCACTCGCCGCCTTGCTCGATACACTTCATATTCCTGAGGCCGATGTGATCGGTATTTCCGCCGCAGGCCCAACCGCACTAGCATTCGCACAACGGTATCCCAGCCGGACGCGCAAACTGATCCTGGAGTCGGCCATGGCGACAGACTGGAACGAGCAAACCAAACGGCGCGCCCGCGTGCTATTTGGGCGCGCCGCAAAGGTCACCTGGGCCACCATGCACATGATGTTGAAACTCTTCCCAACCGCGATGATCAAAGCTTTGTTGCACGATTTGACCATTCTCGATGTTGACGAAGTCTTTAAGCGGATGAGCCCAGGCGACCTGGACTTTATCAAGCGCATGATCCAGACCTCCCGGTCAGGCACGGGGTTCATGAACGATATTGAACACAGCGTGGACAACCTAGCCGCAATTACCAAGCCGGTTTTAGTCATGTATTCGCCCAATGACAAAACCGTGTCGCCGAAGAATGCCCGGCGAGTTGCCGACGAAGTTGCGACAAGCGAACTTTACGAAGTGCCTTCCGATACTCACCTGATCTGGATTGGCAAGTCGGCGAAGGAGGTCTGGCAGAAGCGGTTATCATTTCTCAGGGCATAATATGGCTACGCCTACTGAACATTGGCAGGCGGCCCAACAACGGGTTGCAGCCGACACGCTCTGCTTTGCTTCGCTGCGCGGGTGATGCGCGCCATCCGTTAGCCTGTTTTAATACCACGAGTAACAAGCGATGATAGAAGCGAAATATGTCAATACACTGCGGAAAATTTACACCCGCCTGGAAAACTTGGAAGACAACCGGGTTAATTGGGTTGTTACAGGAAGCGTAGGAATGGCTTTGCAGGGTATGGATGTAGATGTTCACGATATTGATATCCAAACTGATCAAGATGGTGCGTATGAGACGGAAAGCCGTTTTTCCGAATATGTAGTTGAGCCAGTGCGTTTCTCTATATCTGAGCGAATACGTTCTCACTTTGGAACGCTCGAAATAGGCGATATCAAGGTGGAGATTATGGGTGACATTCAAAAGCGACTGGACGATCAGACGTGGGAAGAGCCTGTCAAAGTGGAACGCTACAAATGTTGGGTAGAAGTTGACGGAATGCGGATTCCCGTTTTGTCGCTAGAGTATGAATATCAAGCGTATCTCATACTGGGAAGAAACGAAAAAGCAGAAAAGTTACAAAAGTGGCTGGAAAACAGGAAAGCAGGTTGACATCGCGTGGTGCGCGAGGACGGCAAACGCGGTATATGGACGGAGACAAACTATGACGATCTTGTGTAAAGCGCAGGAGTTGACCACGAAATTCCGTCATCGAACGACTGATTTTCGTGGTATCATATTTTTGTGATTACACGGACTATCCTGGTAGAAACTATTCAACAAAAACTTGAAGCAAACCGTGTCACAGCACTCATCGGACCACGCCAGTGTGGGAAAACTACCCTGGCAAGGGGATTTGTCTCACCTAATACCGTCAATTACTTGAGGCTTGGTCACAATTCATCAGACCGCCTGCATAAACGCTTTGAGGCCGATGTTGAGACTCAAACCATGCTCGAAACGATAAAGCAACGCCATCTGATAGACGAAGATTGCCCCCAAGGCAAAGCG
>JAMCQN010000046.1 GCA_023382055.1 Chloroflexota bacterium | reverse complement strand
TTGGCCGGTTTCGCCTGTGCCAGACGCCGGATTCATCCGGTGGCATCAAACGCGCCGAGGCGCGTTCACCGCGATGCAACCGGCCTTGGCCGGTTTCGCCTGTGTCAGACGCCGGATTCATCCGGTGGCATCCAACGCGCCGAGGTGTGCCGCCTATGCCGGCCGCCTGTTCATCCTTTGAATATGAACGGCGTGCCGCGCTTCGCCAGTTCGATCACGCGGATCACCTCAAGCGCCTGCTCCATCGTCACCGGGAACGGCGCGCCATCGCGGATGGCCGCGTACAGGTGATCCCAGATGTCATCCATCTCGGTGGGAACCGACGGCTGCACCCGGATCATCTCGTTCACCCACGGCAGTTCGCCGCCTTTGCCAAAGGAATATTCCAGCCCGGGCGTCTCGGCAGAGGCGTGTAACTCGGGCAGGACGTAGTCAAGCGGCAGATAGCGCAGCGTCATCACATCGCCCTGGCAGACCAACGCGCCGCGATCGCCGAAGATGGTGTATTCCGGCTCCGGCAATGCGGCGCCGCCGCTGATTTCCATATCGACTACGCGCCCGTTCGCGCCGCGCAACACGATCTTCAGATGATCCTCGGCGTCGCCGGCGGCGGCGATGCGTTTCAGGTCGCTCCACAGATCGACCAGCGGGGCGCCCAGAAACTGCAGGGCATGATCGACGATATGCGGGCCCCAGTTGTTCAACAGGCCGCCGCCGCTCGCCAGCAGCGTCTGCCAGTCGCTGCGGCGCTGGTAGCTGTTGCGGCGCAGCTTGACCTCGAACACGTTGCCCAGGATGCCGGACGCCAGCAGTTCGCGGATGTGGTTAAAAGCCGGCTCGAAGCGGCGGTTATGCCGGAAGTACAGGTTGCCGCGCGCAGAGACGGCGGCATCGCGCAGCCGGAGCGCGCCGGCGTAGTCGAGCGCGATCGGTTTTTCGAGGAAGACGTGCTTGCCGGCTTCCAACGCCAGGATGGCGTGCGCCACGTGGTCGGGCGAGCGTGTGGCAATCGACACCAGTTCGGCCTCGTTATCCTTGACCAGTTCGCGGATGTCGCCGTAAGCGCGGCAGCGATAGCGCTCGGCCATGCGGCGCTGCCGGTCGGGCACGACGTCGCAGGCTGCCACGATGGTGAACTTGTCGGCGCGTTTGTCCAGTTCTTCGCAGTGCATATTCCAGCCGGCGCGCCCGATGCCGACCAGTGCGGTTTTTATCGGTTCCATCTAATCACCTTACATCGGTTTGATCAACGATGCCGGTTTCCAGGCCAGCATCAGCAGCGCCGCGACAAGCGCGAGCGCAGCGCCGAAGATGAACGGCGCTCCCGCGCCAAAACCGCCCCATGCGCCGATGCCCTGCCACAGCACGCCGGCAATAGCGGAAGCCGGGAACGCCAGGATGCCCAGCACGAAGTTATACGTGCCGTATGCCGTGCCGCGCAATTCGGTCGGCGTCAGGTCGGCGATCAGCGCGTTGCTGGCGCCGAAAGCCAGGCCGTAATACACACCGTAAACGGCGTATAGCGCCCACACCTGCCAGCCCGTCTGTACCAGCCCGAAGCCGAGGTAAATCACGGCGTAGACCAGCCAGCCGCCGATGATCAGACGGCGCCGCCCGATGTGGTCGGAGAGCGAGCCGGCGGGGGTGGAAACCAGCGTGTAAACCAGGCTGAAGGTAGCCAGCATCGCCATGATGCCCGCCACGTTCAGGCCGCGCTCCTGCGCGCGCAGTACCAGGAAGGCATCGGACGAGTTGCCCAGCGTAAACAGGCCCACGATCACCATGAAGGTCATGAACGGCCTGCCCAGCGCGCGGAAAGCGAACTTGGGCGCAGCACGCTGCTTATCCACAGGGACATCCTGCGCGCCCAGCGACAGAGAAAGCACCGCCAGCACCGCAGGAAGCAGACTCACCAGCACGATGATGTGGAAGGTGCGCACACCGAGATCCTGCGCCCCGGCCTGCACCAGCCAGACGACGCCCAGCGCGATCAGCAGCGCCATCATTTCGCCGGCCGTGTCGGCGGCGCGATGGAAACCGAACGCGATGCCGCGCTGCAGCGGGGTGACCGAGTCGGCAACCAGCGCATCGCGCGGGGCGGTGCGCACGCCTTTGCCCGTGCGGTCCGCCCAGCGCACCAGGGCGATGGCTTCCCAACTGGCCGCGACGAAGAAGAACGGTTTGGACAGCGCCGAGATGGCATAGCCGGCCACCGCCAGCCACTTGCGCGCGCGCATCCGATCCGACAGCCAGCCGGAAAACAGCTTCAGGATGCTGGCAATCGTCTCGGCGACGCCTTCGATCAGGCCGATGATGCTGGTCTGCACGCCCAGTACGTTGGCGAGAAACAGCGGAAGGGTGTGGATCACCATCTCGCTGGACATATCCATGAAAAAACTCGTCAGACTGACGGCCCACACATTGCGCGGCAGGTCGCGCAAACCGGGCTTAACCTCCACGGTGGAGGTTGCTTCAATGCCGCTCATGACGATTCATCCTCCTGGAGCGCGCAGGCTGGCCCCAACAGCGGTGTTGCGATCGGTTGGCAGCCGGGGTTGGCGAATAGCCCAGGCGCACACAACCGCTTAGTATGCACCCAAATCACCTGAACGCAAATGTAAGAGGGTGCGGCCAAACTTTTTCCGCTGCGATGCCAAAGGCACTTTCAGTGTCATTCCCGCGAAAGCGGATATCCAGATCAACCGCGGCAGCCGGGATACCCGCGCCCTGCGGTTCGAAACCGCAGGCTGGCAAAGGCAAAACGCGCTCAAAGCGCGTTCATTGAAGGCGCGGTCGTC
>JAMCQN010000086.1 GCA_023382055.1 Chloroflexota bacterium | reverse complement strand
GCCCAGCAGATGGGCATCCCGAAAGAGAGCATCTTCGTGATGGAGAACGGCGGAGTGCTGGAATTCACTCGCGAAACCGCACGAATCGGCGAAAGTGTGCCCAACGAGGCGGTTTTCGTGGATGGCCTGGGCGTGGGCGACGTGGGCCCGGCGGTGATGCGCGAGCGCGAGGTGCTGGCGCGCGATGGCTTCGTGTTGGCCATCGTCCCGGTCAGCGCGGTGACGGGCGAGGTGACGGGCAAGCCGGAGCTCGTCTCCCGGGGGTTTGTGTATCTACGCGAGCGCGGCGACCTGATGGAGCGCGCCGCGGATCGCGTCTGGCAGACGCTCCACGGCGGCGCCAGCCGGCGAGAACAGACCATCATCGAACGGACGCAAGAGGCGTTGGGACGGTTTTTCCACGCCGAAACGGGGCGCAAACCGATGGTATTGGCCGTAGTGACGCAGGTGTAAGCGCGTAGAGACATTGCAGGCCGTCTCTACGCGCTTTCTGAACGATTATTTCGCAGTCTAGCTGCTCTGGCCGGTCTCCTGACCGAGCCAGGGCACGGTCGGAGACCGGCCCTCAGCCTTTTTCGGATAGGTTCTTATGAGGGGATTATTTCGCGGTTTCGGTCGCCCGCGTCTCGCGAATGACCAACACCTTGATCTGGCCCGGATATTCCAGGCCGTCCTCGATCTTCTTGGCGATTTCCCTGGCCAGGCGCATGGCGGCCAGGTCATCGACTTCTTCCGGTTTGACGATCACGCGCACCTCGCGGCCCGCCTGGATCGCGTAGGTCTGCGCCACACCGGTGAACGAGTTGCCGATATCTTCCAACGTCTTGATGCGCTTGACGTAGGTTTCCAGCGCCTCGCGCCGGGCGCCGGGCCGCGAGCCTGAGATGGCGTCTGCGGTCGTCGCAATGACGGCTTCCACCGACAACTGGTCGACCTCGTGGTGGTGCGACGCGATAATGTTGACGACCTCGGCAGGCACGCCGTAGCGTTTGGCAATCTCAGCGCCGACTTGCGCGTGCGGGCCTTCGACCTCGTGGCTGACCGCCTTGCCGATGTCATGCAGCAGCGCGCCCATCTTTGCGGTCTGGATGTTGGCCCCTAGCTCCGAAGCCAGCATACTGGCAATATGCGTGGCCTCAACCGCGTGGGAAAGCTGGTTCTGCCCGTAGCTGGTGCGATATTTGAGCCGGCCCAACAGCTTAATGATTTCCGGGTGCAACCCTTGCAAGCCGGCCTCGATCACCGCTTGCTCACCCGCCTCGCGAATCGACTTCTCCACCTCTTCGCGCGCCTTCTCGACCTCTTTTTCGATGCGGCCCGGCTGGATGCGGCCATCCTGCACCAGGCGGCTGAGTGTCAGACGGGCTACCTCGCGGCGCACCGGATCAAAGCAGGAGATAATGACCGCCTCGGGCGTGTCATCCACCACCAGATCGACGCCGCAGGCGTTCTCGATCGCACGGATGTTGCGCCCCTGCCGCCCGATAATGCGCCCTTTCATCTCGTCATTCGGCAGCGGCACGCTGGCGACCGTGGTCTCCGACACGTGATCCGACGCGACCCGCTCCATGACCCAGGTGATGATCTCCCGCGCGCGCTGGTCGGCCTGCGCCTGCACATCGGCCTCAACCTCGCGAATCCGACGCGCCATATCCTGGCGGGTTTCCTGTTCCACAGCGGCGAGAAGCTCCTGCCGGGCATCCTCGCGGCTCATCCCAGCGATGCGCGCCATCTCGGCGACATGCTCCTCCTCCAGTTTCGAGAGGTCCGTCTCGCGCTTGCCGATTCGCGCCTCGCGCTGGTTCAGACGCCGGTCACGCGCCTCGACCGCTTCGAGCTTGTTGTCCAGTGTTTCCTGCCGCCGCTGCACCCGCTCTTCAAGCCGCTCGATCTCCTTGTGGCGGCGCAGATTTTCGGCGTCTGCCTCCTCAATCACCTTGACCTTGTGCTGCTGTGCCTCCAGTTCAACGCTCTTAGCATTGCTTTCAGCCTGGGCGATAATACGCTCAGCTTCCGAGCGGGCGTTCTGAAGGTGAGTTTCGGCCTCTGCTTGCGCCTTCAATACCCGGGATCGCGCAACCAGATAGCCGATCACCGCCCCCGCTGCCGCCGCAATGAGCAGATCGACCAAGGTCAGAAGCACAAGTGGACCTGCCAACTGACCCAACATGATGGTTCCTCACTTTCAAATAGACAAAGTATGGTCTTGGGTGGGCCGGTACAAACCAGCCCCATGATAATAGCTCGACCGTTCAGGTCTCATCCGTGGCGTCGGGGCTGCCAAGTTCGGCGGCCACTCGCGCTACCACATTACGTACAATCTCGTAATCGTACCCACGTCGCGCCAGAAAATCGCCCAGCTTCCGCCGAAAAGCTACGGGATCGCTCGCAGCCAGGTCGGCCATCCGGCTCGCCCGGTGCTGAGCCAGTGTGAACGCGCTTTCGGCCGCGTCCAGGTCTTCCAGGGCTGCGTCAATGACCGCGCCTTCCAGGCCATGCTCCCGAAGCTCCTGGCGCAAGGCCCGCGGCCCCCGCGGCCGAAACCGCTGTCGATTGTCAACCCAAAAGCGGGCAAACTCCGCATCGTTCAGATAGCCCTGCTGGGTCAATCTCTCGATCACCCCTTCGACCATCGCCGCGTCCAACGCTTCGCCGGCCAAATGCCGCCGCACCTCCGCGGTGCTGCGCGGCCGAAAGCTGAGATAATGCACGGCTCGATCATAGGCCCGCTGGCGCTGGTCGGTCGCTTGCAGACGCTCGATGTCGTCATCGGTCAAACGCTGGCCCACCCGCAGCCGGGCCGCCTCCAGGGCCGGCAGTCCAAAGGCAAACTGCCCATCCAG
>JAMCQN010000108.1 GCA_023382055.1 Chloroflexota bacterium | reverse complement strand
ACATGCAGGTCGGGCAGACACGCGGGTCTGCCCCTACGTTTCGACGTGCGTCGGGCGGACATGCAGGTCGGGCGGACACGCGGGTCGGGCGGACACGCGGGTCTGCCCCTGCGTTTCGGCGTGCGTCGGGCGGACATGCAGGTCGGGCAGACACGCAGGTCTGCCCCTACATTTCGGCGTGCGTCGGGCGGACACGCGGGTCGGGCAGACACGCAGGTCTGCCCCTACGTTTCGGCGTGCGTCGGGCGGACACGCGGGTCTGCCCCTACGTTTGGGCATTCGCCTGCCTGAGCAGTGCGTTGATATAGCCGATGCTGTAAGCCAGACCAATGCGACTGTCGTTGCCCATCATCGGGATGTGATCGGGGATGACTACGCCGTCGAAGTTGATCGCGCGCAGGGCTTTCATCACCTTGGCCATGTCCATGTATCCGTCATCGAGGAAAGTCTCCTTGAAGTGCGGCAGGGGCTGGTCGACATTGCGCAGGTGCACCTTGAAGATCTTCTGTATGCCGCCGAAATCGTTGATCGTTTCGAGAACGCCCTTCCCCATCAGCGGGCCGCCTTCCAGCCAGCATCCCACGCACAGGCACATACCAACATTGGGGCTGCCGGCGTATTCCAGCGCCTTCTTGTAGCCGTCGTAATTGCTGAAGATGCAGCGCGGCACACCGGCCAGTTCGGGCACGGGTGGATCATCGGGGTGAATGCCGATCCGCACGCCTGCTTCTTCAGCCACCGGCGCGACCTCGCGGATGAACTTCGCGAAGTTCTCCCAGATTTCCTCCTGGGTGTAACGGCGCCCGTGCGAGAGCGGACCCGGGTAGTGACGGCCGGCCCAGTCGCCTTTCACCGCCTTGTCCAGATCAAACCCGCGCGCCGAAGCTCCGCCGCGCGTCTCTTCGCGCTCAGTGCTCCAGATGCCGTTGGCCATATGGGCATAGGTGGTGTAGGGTATGCCGGCCTTGCCCAGGTCGCGCAGGTGCTGCTTGTATTGCTCGACTTTGGCATCGCGGTTCTCCAGGTTCAGCACGATGGCATCCTGGTTGTGCACGTCGCCATTTCCAAAGCCGTACACCCGCATGCCGTGATCTTCGTAGAGCTTGCGCCGGCTGGCGTAGTATTCAGCGCTGGACTTGGCGGCATTGGTCCACAAAACCACCCACCCCGCGCCCAGTTGCTGGTACAGCTTGAGATCGTCTTCACTCGGTTCCGGCGAAGCCTGAACGGCCACTTTAATGCCGGGTTCCATGTTAGGCATCATAACTAGGTTTACCTCCGATCCGATATATCTGCACTGTACACGAACTTCGAAAACAGACGCCAGGCGATCCAGGCCGGCGTGTGGTAGCCGGGCATCAGTTCCAGAAACCATACTTCCGCTTCGGCGTAACTGTCCTCCGTATACCATAGTGTGTCATCGGCGTCGAACGCGATTGTCTGAAAACGCGGCATTGTGTAACGTTACCCCCAATCAATCACAAAGATCTATGAGGCTGGCAAGCCGGGGATGCCGGACGATGCCGCGATTGCATCGTTGTCCAATATCGATGCGGCGACCTATCGCCAGATCAAACAGGGCTCTACATCCTGAAAACATCGATTTGCGGCATACTATCCATCACATCTGACGAATATAGCGAACTGAATCAGCCGCAGCAGGTTAAAGGATACGCGCCGCAAATTCCGCGAACGAGTCGTGTGACCGGCGGCGCGACTGCAAGGAGATCGTTTCAATGACAACATCGCTTGTGCCGTTGGCCGCCATGGGCTGGCCCTGGAAAAGTGAGGACCCGGCCATCCACATCATCCTGGTGTCCGATCAGCAGTTCACGAACCTGGCCGATCATCCGGATGAGGCAATTGAGAAAATCTTCCCGCAGGACCCCGAGCCGATCAGCCTGCGCGAGCATTGCCGGCGCGGCGCAGAACGCGGTGCGAGCAAGCTGCTGGTCGCGTATGACTACTTTTTCGGCGGCAGCCGGCGCAGCCTGTATCCCGATACACCGGCATTCCAGAACACGCTCAAAAAGATCAACGACGTTGCCGCTGAATTTGGGTTGAGTCTTGAACCCAGCATTCTGTCGCCGCTTGAACTGGGAGTCGGGTACAAGGAGAAAACCGGCGAGTCCGGGCGATGGATGCACTATCGCGAAGGACTGCGCGACCCGCAGACCGGCGCTTACACGGTGATGATGTGGCAGCACACGCGCTGGTGCAACAACAAAGGTCCTACCCCCGTGAAGCTGATCGGCGCGCGCGCGTTCGCCTTTCACGAGGAGCGCATCCCCGGCACGCCGTATTTCGCCGTCAAGCCGGCGGACATGGTTGAGCTTCCAACCCCGGTTATCGAACCGATGCCGGGCGCGACCGCCCAGGTGGGCGAACTGCCGGGGGGCGTATCGAGAGCCGATACCATGTTCCAGGCGACGCGCGTGCGTGTGCATGGCAGCGGCGGCCCACAGGCGCTTAACCGCGTTCTCGTCGTCCTGTTGTATGAAACCGTTGAGATGGACTACTTCAGCCCCGCCGCCCCCGCGTTTATGGACGACCTGATCCGGCAGTACCATACCCGGAACATCTCGCTGGCAGGCATTTACTCGGATGAAATGCACATCCAGCAGGACTGGTCGTATCACAACCATTTCGACAACGGGCAGTTCAACCTGCGCTATGTGTCGCCCGGGTTTGAAAAAGCTTTCGCCGCGCAGTTTAGCAGCGAGTACGGAGAAGGTGTTGCGGACTTCGCCCGCTACCTGCTCTACTTCGCCAGCAATCAACACGATTTTCTGCCCACGCACGAGCCAAAGTTGCCAAGCCAGCATGTACTCGGTTCGACGATAGAGGATATCCGATTTACCATGCAACTGCGCCGCGATTACTTCAGTTTCCTCGAGAGCGGCGTCGTGAATCTGATGAACGACTCGCGCCATAAGCTGGAGCAACTGATCGGTCACGAACTCGACCTGTACTATCACGCCACCTGGGCGGAATCGCCCACATGCGACGCCATCGCGCCGGGCGGCGTGCACGACAGTTGGTCGCCCGCCGAACATCGCAGCCGTTACGAATACACGCCCGACTTCCTGTGGTCGAATACCGTCCACCAGGCGTCCGCCGCGTGCGCCAACTATTTCCAGTGGAATGAGTTCCTGACCGGCGGAAACAACGACGTGCCGGAAGGAGGTTACGCCGATCGCGACTACTACGCCCGCGCGCTGGCGTGTTCGCTGGCGGCGTTGAATCGCCGCCCGCTGGCCAGCGCGGGCATGTGGGGTTTCCCGCCCGAAGTAGGCGAACGCATGCTGGCGGTCAGCCAGGTGTATGGGGCATTGGGACACCCGGTATTCCGTTCGGTGCAGGATTATGCCCCGCGCAGCATCGAGGTGCTGTTCCTCTACCCGCAGGACCTGGTGGCCGTCGATGAACGCTTTGGCAGTTGGATGAGCCTGTATGGCTACGCCAACACCATCACAGCGGAGAAGCTGGTGGAATACGGGCATCCGACTGACGCCGGGCACATGGCGGTGAAGGATAACCAGTACAACACCATCTGCGTCCAGTATGAACCATTCCCATCGGCTGCTCTATTGACACTGCTGAAAAAATTCGTCGAGAGCGGGGGCAATCTGATCTGGTCGAGTGTGCCACCGTTAAGGATAACAGCCGATGGTCTGGACACGCGCCGCTGGATGGAGGATGTATTTGGCGCGCAGGTTATCGCCAGCGCGGATCCGCTGGGCATGCCGCTGCCGGGCCGTCAGGTGCAGTTTGAAGGCGTGTTTGCGTCGATACCCGCGCAGTCAATCCTGACCGACTTCGTCGTGGATCGCGTGTTCGCGGTGGAGGAAACCGGCGCAGCGGAACCAGTGGCATCGATCCGAACGGGCGGGCCAGCGGGTAAAATCCGTGCCGGCGTGCGCAAGGTTCATGCAAAGGGCGGGCAAGCCGTCTACCTGGGTTTTCGGCCGCGCGATGACCAGTCCGCCTCGACCGGCACGGAGCAGCGCACCTGGTTTGAGATTCTGAACAAACTCGGCGCTTACCCCGGCAGCAACCGCGAGGACAACCCACTCGGCGCGGTGGAAAACGACAACCCTACGGTGTTATCCCGCGGCGGCGATATGCTGGCCTGTGCGTTCCCGAACGGGGCGCTGGCGGTCTGCCCGCACTTCAAAGACTACCCCGAAAACTGGACGGGCGGATTCTTCCGCGACGCCGACGAAGACCGCCGCATCATCGAACAGAATCCTCTACCGGACGACCGCATCGACTTGCGTGAATGGCGCATCGCGGGGCAGACCGTCAACTATCAAGGTCGCCACGCCGTCGTATGGCGCTGCGACGGGCGCGGCGGCCTGCTTGCGTTTGCCGGCTATGCCTGTACGGGTATCGAAGTGTGCGGCACGGCGTATCGCTGGTCAGAGCAGCCGGTTAACATCGGATGGCATCCTCTCGCGCCTTCACAGCGCACCGAGCGTTACCAACCCCTTTACAGGCTGTGGTGTGGAAACACAGGCATCGTCACCTTCCCCCTTCCCGAACTCAGCGGTGATGGGCTGGAACTGTGGTTGGGCGCGCATGTACCTTGGGGAAACAGGGCGCGCAAGGCCGCCTATGGTCGCGCGGGATATGGCGAACGCCCTGTGCCATTCGAGATCACCGAGACAGGGTTGTGTGTGAACATCGATGACGAAATCAGCGGACACTGGTTATACCTCGTCAAACCCGCGCGACAATAACAGGCGCAGGTGTCGACGTGACGATGCCTGCCAGAAATCAGCAAGGAGTTTGAAATGACTGTCAGTATTCCGGAACGATATACCGATCTATTAGGCCGCGAAAAGAAGGCTTTTGCCTATCTGGCGCTCGTCAGGAGCGACGGCTCTCCACAAGTCACGCCGATCTGGTTTGACTTCGACGGCGCTCACTTCATCTTCAACACCGCGCGCGGGCGTGTCAAAGACCGCATCATGCACCGCCACCCGAAAGTGGCTTTCGTCATCACCGACCCGGACAATCCGTACCGCTACATGCAGGTGAACGGCCAGATCGAAGATGAAACCGAGGAAGGGGCCGCCGATATGATCCGCAGCCTGAATGTGAAGTACCACGGCAACCCGAACTACAACATACCCCCAGGGCAGGTGCGCGTCACTTATAAGGTGCTGGCCGAACGGATATCCACCATGTAGGCGGCGCAGCAGGCCCAGGCAAAGGAGACATCATGGAAAGAACACGTCGACCCAAAGCAAGAATCGGTTACTTCGGCAGCGGGCTGGCCGCTTACTGGCCGCAATTCCCAAAGCTGAAACCGGCTGTGCTGGACGCCATGGAGCGCCACATCGCCCGACTGGAGGCGATGGGATGCGAGGTCATCCGCGGCGGCCTGGTGGACTGCGCCGAGCGCAGCGTCGAGGTGGGCGAGCAGTTTGCGCGCGCGGGCGTCGACCTGATCATCGGCGAGATCATGACCTATACCGCCTCGCACGTGCTGGCGCCGATCGCGCAGCGCAACATCGCCCCCTACCTCACCCTGGCGCTGCAGTATGTCCGCACCGTCAACTACGAACAGGTCGGCACGGAGGAGATGACGCTGATCGGCGCTGCCATGACCGCGCCGGAGGTATCGTGCGCATTCCAGCGCTGCGGGTTGCCGTTTCACTGCGTCGTCGGCGGCGACTTCCAGGACGAGGTGTGGACGCAGGTACAGGAGTGGGTGGAAGCAGCCGCAGCCAAACGCGCCCTGCTGAACAGCCGCATCGGTTACCTGGGGCACTATTACCCCGGCATGCTGGATATGTACACCGACTTCACCATGCACCAGGGCGGCTTTGGGGCGCACATCGAAATCGTGGAGATGTGCGACCTGGCCGAGCGCGTGCACAAGGTCGGCGAGAACGAAATCGACGCCAAGGTGGAAGAGACACGCCGCATGTTCCTGATGCCGCCGCCCGGCTACGATGCCATCACCGAACAGGTGTCGCCGGATGAGCTGCGTTATGCGGCGCGGGTGGCTGTCGCCGAGGACCGCCTGGTCAGCGACTTTGCGCTGGATGGCTTGGCGTACTACTACCGTGGCTGGAACGACAACGAGTACGAGCGCATCGCGGCCGCAATGATCCTGGGCAATTCGCTGCTCACGGCGCGCGGCATCCCCTGCGCCGGCGAAGCCGACCTCAAGACCTGCGTGGCGATGTTCATCCAGGAACACTTCAACGCGGGCGGCTCATTCTGCGAACTGTACCTGCTCGACTTCGACGGCGGTTTCGTGATCGCCGGCCATGACGGCCCGGGTCATATCGGCATCGGCGACAAACAGCCCATCCTGCGCGGGATGAAGCTCTTCCACGGCAAGTCCGGGCGGGGCGTGTCGGTGGAGTTTAACGTCAGGAACGGCCCGGTAACGATGCTGGGGCTGACTCAGACGCGCGACGGGCGGTTCAAGTTTGTGGCGGCGCAGGGCGAGTCTGTACCCGGCCCGATCCTGCAGATCGGCAACACCAACACGCGCGTGCGCTTCGGCAATCTGACGCCGCAGCAATTCGGACAGGCCTGGACCGAGACCGGCTCGACCCATCACTTCGCGCTGGGCGTAGGAAGCCAACTGGGCAAGATCGAAAAGCTGGCGAAGCTGCTCGACATCGAACTGATGATCGTAGCGCGCTGAACACAGCAACAAAGATGCCAACCGACGGCTGCACTGCTGGTGTGCAGCCGTCAACTTTCTATATATCGGCGGCTTATAGTTCGCCGCCCACCGGCGCCATGTTGAACCATGCGGCGATCAGGCGATGCGAAATCGCCACCTTCGTCGGCAGGCCGACTGCCCCGGCGTCCAGCGCATCGCGCAATTCCTGGCGCGTAAACCAGCGCGCATCGCCCAACTCGCCGTCGTGCAGGTGAATGTTCTCACTGGCCGCTTCGGCATGGAAACCCAGCATCAGCGAGGCCGGGAACGGCCAGGACTGCGATCCGAAGTAGCGCGCCTCGCGCAGCCGAATGCCGGATTCCTCGTAAACCTCGCGCGCCACGGCCTGATCGGCGCTCTCGCCCGGCTCGATGAAACCCGCCAGAGTGGAATACCGCCCGGGAGGCCACGACGGCTGCCGCCCCAACAGACAGCGCTCGCCCGAAAATACCAGCACGATGATGCACGGATCGGTGCGGGGGTAATGCTCGGTCGCGCAGGCCGCGTTGGTGCATTTGAGCACGTGCCCGCCCTGCAGGCTGACGGTCGGGCTGCCGCACAGGCCGCAGTAACGATGCTGTTCGTGCCAGTACACCATCGCGCGGGCATAGGCGCACACCGCCCAATCCGCCGGGTCCAGGAGTTCGCCCACCGTGCGAATGTTCATCCATTTACCGTGTTCGGTCAGCGGCGCAGGGTCGCTTTTGGTCACGCTGATGGTAAATACGGCGCGGTCGTCATACAGGCCGAGGTAAATGAGCGATTCTGCGCTCGGGAGCACAGCGGCCACATCCGCCGCGTGCAGGCGGGCGGCGCTGATGGGATCGCCCTTGATCAGATTGTCCAGCCGTAATACGGGGATAAATTCGGTCGTTGGGTCGGCCATGCGCGCAGCCAGCCACGCTTCATCACCGCGCTTGCCATGGCCGCGCTCCAGAGGTTCGGATAGTTCAAACGGCGCGCGGGAAGACGCTGTGATGTCAAGGGGTGTCAGTTTCATATGGAGCATAAGGATACCGGAAAACCAAATCGCCATTCAATAACGCCACGGTGAGCGACGAATCAGGCGGCTCCGCTTGAGTATGCTCGCGGCGCTCAGCAGCCGATGCGCGACCGCATCAATTCCGACCAGGCGCGCAACCGCTCACGATCGCCGATGCGGTAAACATCGCGATAGATGAATTCCAGGTTGCAGTCGCGCGCCGCCGCGAGTGTATCATCCGCGTCTTTCTCCAAAGCGTCCCAATCCGGCGCGCTGCCGCTGATCGGCCAGGGGCGCGGCTTGCGCGAGAACACGAAGTCGCGACCCAGTTTCTGCGCCATTAAACGCTGGTCGCACCACGGCGAGATCGATACGCTGCGGATGTTGGGTATCTGCGCGATGATGGCATCCCAGCGGTCGTGCACCGGCTCGCAACAACCGTAATAGATCAGGCCAAACTTGCGGCACACCTCAGCCATATACGGCAGGAAGAAACGGCTGAACATGGCCGGTGAGATCATGGTCGTTTCCTGCGATTCCATCCACACCCACACGTCGCGCAAACGCGGCGTGCCGCCATACCCACCGCCGGGCAAACCGCAGGTCAGTCCCGGGCTGCCGGAGCCGACCAGTTCCCAGCCGGTATGGTTCAAACCCAACAGCCCTTCGCGCTCAAGCCAGCCGAAGTAAGCCAGACGGTCATCGCACAGATAGCGCATGATGCGGTGCAGCGCCTCAGGCTCGTCATAGGTCCACGTCAACAGGTTGTCGTTGCCGATCAGCTTGAAAAGGTCCTGCGTCAGACCGACGAACAGACTGCCTGTGCCGTGCAGGACGACCGGCAGGATATCGCCGATGGCATCGCGAACTTCCTCAAAATGCCGGCAGGTCATATCGCGCGCGACATGCCATGTGCGCGGCGCTAACAGGTCGATATCGGCAGCGGTCTTGATAGGATGGTTGTAAATATAGGCGATATCGCCGCCCTGTCCATCGGTGGCGTGCTCGGCCTGCAGGCTTACGCCGTAGTCAGGCCAGTCGATATCCCAATAGATGCGCAGGAATGGCGGCGCCACAATATCGTCGCCCACTTCCTCGGCATGCCGGATGGTCCAGCGCAAGCGCCGTTCGATATCGCGCCACCAGGCATCCTGGCAGACCAGTTCCGCGTCCTGGACGTAGTTTTCCAGCAACGCCGTCTCAAACAGCACCATCGGCCGCTCGGCGTGCAGGTCATGCAACGCCGTCCACTGGCGCTTGCGCTCGGCCATGATTGGCAGGGCTGCCAGCTCCATCCATCGCGCAGCAAGACCGCGCAATACACCCTTTTCAACGATGTTCATAACGTGACCTTCTATTGGTGATGTAAGAGCAAGTATAGGTCAACCTGTTTTTGTGCAATTCATACGCAGTTTACATTCAAGAATAATTACAACATAAAAAGATCAGTGTTCAGTATTTCACAATGTTGACAACTTTGACATCAAACGTAAAATGGAACATAGCAGGAACACGGGCGACCAGCTATTACACTCCGCTCAGCTTCATCGCGGCACATGGCAACTGCACTATTGAACTTCATGCATAACGTGTGCCCGAACAAACATGCCCTGAATTACAAACCATTTCAAGCACAGGATGCTATCTCACTGCTCAAGAGTAGATTTTTACCCACACATCAAGTGAAGTGCTGATCACCCAGGATTCGGGCAAAATAAACATAACAATGCATTAGTTGCTGGAGGTGAACTTAAACACCGACTAACCGTTATGCGGAATCGCCTGTTAGCTGTCCTATACAGGTTCAATAGCTCGGTTTCCAGTTGTGGAGGCAAAAGTGGCGAAGACGAATAATCCGAATAATCCTGAGACGTCCGGTAGCGAATCCCAACGGCCGCGAATGTATGAGTTCAAAACAGGTTTTGAGGGCGCACCGGAAAAACCACCGAGTGCGGTCGCCTATGTCTTTGATCGACATGGCGATCTACTTGCATCCAAACCGCTAAAAGAGGGTTCAGTGCAACTGGACCTTCCTCCCGATCAAGTCCGTACCGCGCGCATCTTCTTCGGGCCGGAATATCCGCGGCAGAAAGATGAGAAATCGGTCACGCTCAGCACGATGGAACGGCTGCACGCCTACGAAGCAGTGTGGAAGTTTGAACCGAATAAGCCCGTGTACGAACTCATGCACATTCCGGAATATCTCTGGAGATGGTGGTTCTTATGCTCCTGCCGTGTGCGCGGTCAGGTTCTCAAGCCTGTGACCATTGCAGGCGTCACATCGGAACTTCCCGTTTGCAACGCACGCGTACATATCTGCGAGGTGGACCCGATCTGGTGGCTCATCCCTCGCCTGCCCGATCCAATCCTCATACGGCTGCGCGACGAGTTGCTGTATGAGATCGATCATCCACGCCCGATTCCGCTCCCAGATCCGCCGCCGTTCAGGCTCGATCCCGGCTTCATCGATCCGTCACCCGAAAATATCGCCGCCGCCAATCGCCTGTCACAACCGGCATTGCTCTCTCCCCAGGAGGGCGCCGGGGCGCGCATCATGCTCAATCCGCAACCGTTGCCGCCGCGCATGGCGCAGGCTTCCGCGCAGACTGAAGTCATGAAGCAGCAACAAACGCGTGCCGCCGGGACCGCCGCCAACATGGCATCACTCGATCTTGAGACGCGAGTTGCGTTGTCGTCCTCATCGATCCCTATGCTGCGTAGAGTATTGCAGGACAACGTCGTGTTGATACACCCATACCTGTGCATCTGGTATTGGCTGTGGCCTTTCTTTTGCAGATGCGACGAAGTCGCGGTGCTCACTACCGATGCACAGGGTCGCTTCGATACGTCGATCTGGTACTTTTGCTTTGGAGATCAGCCTGACCTGTACTTCTGGGTGGAGACGCTCGTTGGCGGCTCATGGACGACCGTCTATCATCCCAATCCGATCTGCTGCAACACGGATTGGGATTATGCGTGCGGGAGCGAGGTGTTGATCCGTGTGACAGACCCTCGGGTAGTGCCCTGCGGCGACCCGCCGCCGGACCTGCCGGGGCTGCAGGTCGCGGTTCTCAGTATCGGGCAAAATGTCAGCATGAATGAGATCCCGGTGGATTCGACGGGCAGTGCGCCGTACTCCGGAACTGCGACGGAAGGTCTGGCGAACGGAACCAACCCGTTCGGCGGACAACTCGAGCCGCGTGTGTGGTTCAGCCGCAGCGCATTGTTCGCCATGGGCGTCACCCATTACCGATGGTCGTACCGACAACTCACGGAAGGCGACGGCGTCACAGCCATCTCTGACAGCTGGCACGCCATGGATCGGCAGGTGATCCGTCATTACTCAGTGATCGATCCGATCACATCAGCCCTCAGCTTCCCCGCTTACCCTCTTGGTCCCGATCCAGCGTATCCGGGTCTGAATCTTTTCCAGATTCAGCCGATTAACGCGCCAACCGGCAGACCCGAAGATTGGGCGCCGATCGACGCCCACGAAGACTTAGCCAGCGCGTTTTTCCTCTCATATCTCACACAGGGTGGCGATGCTACACTCGGCGCCGGGAAATACGAGTTGAAGCTTGAGCTGTTTAACACATCAGGCGCAACGCCGGCGGCTGTTAATCTGACCACGAGCGGGATTGCGCTCAAGGTCGCGAATGTGGATGCGCCGTTCGGCGCGGGCACTGTGACGACCGTTAACGCCGATAACCACCATCGCTTCCTGGATGGTTCTGGCAATACGGTCGCATTCCGGCTTGTCCTGCATGTAGACAACAACGTGTGCGATTCTGCGCTTTACCCGATCAGCGGCGCGGGTCTGACCGTGGATGCAGACTGCGGGTTTATCCAGTATCAACCCGGCGTCAGCGCGCACATCAGTTTCATGGCCTCGCACCCGCACGACTTTGCGATGCTATCGTTCAGCACGGTGCGCGGGACGGCGACCGATGTGCCCGATGCCGACGCCGCGGGTCAGTTGAATGCCGGCGCAGTGGCGTTGAATGGATTCGCGCGCAGCGCAGGCAGCGTCTTCAGTAAGGATGTGCCAGTGAACACGCTGCTCACGGTTAATACACCGGCCGGTCACACGCCCTGCATCAAGGCAGCCTTCTCGGAGATGCTCATCGTGCAGGCCATGGCGACGGACGGCTGGCAGCTTCTTTCCTATCTGAACCCCTCATGGAATCCCAAACAGGCCGCATACGCACTGGAGCCAGCGTAACCGTAAGCGCGCAAGGGCGAGGGTGGACTCGCCCTTGCGCGAAGATGACGGCCACCGAATTCATTCATGGACTTGCATCAAATGGCCGGGTTTTATCGAAAGATCGGGGGCTGTCAGGTCAATTGTCAACATATCAATCCATCTTCCACCGTCTTCTAGAATACCGAAATGCACTGGCGATGCGCGGCGAGCAGCGTCTCACCCAACTCGACGACGCGTTTGCTGTTGAGATGAGAACAGACTGGGTCAAGCCGCAGCGCCTGCAGCGCCAGTTTCCTGTCGTGCCGGAAGCAGGCATCCACTACCATCGGGAATAGCGTTGCATAAGGATCGACAAAACCTTTGACGACCGGCGGCAGATCGCCGAACGCGAGAGGGGTGAATCCATTGCGGTCTACCCGCACGGCTGTCTCGACCACCAGCCCGCGCGGCAGATTTGACACCTGCCCGATATTCGGTACGTTGCCCACGTCGATGAATACACGCCCCTGCGAATGCGCCTCGATGATGTCAGCCGCTGCCTCGCGGGTGCGCACAGTATATTCAACGCTGATCTCCCCTGTCAGCATATCGGCCAGTTGCCGGCGCATCTGCACTGCTGCGGCATACCGCTCGCCGATCGTCGTGCGCACCAGCCGGTAACCCGTCAGGCCGGCCTGACTGGTGATATAGCTGGGGAAGAACTCGCAAATATGGCGGTCGCCCAGGTAAGGGAGCACGCCCGCCAGGCGGAAAACCTCCGTAGCCACGTCGAGTTTCAGCGCTCCCTGAGGTTGGCCGGGATAGGTGCGCGCCATCAGGTCGGAGAGTGACTCACTCTGGATGCGCTTCCGCAAGTCTGCGATCACATCGATATCGCCGGCGCGCGCCTGCGTGACCCAGAAGAAGTGGTTAAGCCCGGCATATTGCAGTGTGACATCCTGCTCGCTGGGCATGCCGTACCAATCGCGTATGTAATGCAGATTTTCAAACAGGCCATGGCACAGGCCGATGACGCGACCTTCGCACAGGCGCGATAGCACATCGGTCAGCGCCGTCATCGGGTTGGTGTAGTTCAGCACCAGGGCTTTGGGCGCACACTGATTGATGTCTTGAGCCAGCGCCACGAACGCGTCGAAGTTGCGGATCAGGCGCGCCCACCCGCCCGGGCCGGCTGTATCGCCGACGGTGTGATAGATGCTGTAGCTCTCCGGGATGGCCAGGTCCAAACCCATGGCGTCGAAACCGCCCGTCGTAATGGTGATGATGACATAGTCTGCGCTGTTCAGCGCCTCGCGGCGGTTGTCGGTGGAGACGAATGTCGTCTGCACGTGCAACTGCCGCGCCAGCTTCTCCAAGAATGCCCTCGTCAGGTCGCTGGCTTGCCGATTGATATCGAAGAGCACGATTTCAGACCCGCTCAACGCAGGCGTCAACAGCAGGTCGCGCCCGATGCGCGGCATCCAGTTGACGCTGCCGCCGCCCACCACGACGATTTTCAAATGGCTCGCCACATGCCCTCCCTTAAAATGAATCAGAAGCGCCCTTCCAACAGAGCCTTTTTGCGCAGCATGTAATACATGAAGTTCTTCAAAGACACGTCCGGCGGCACGGTGTGATCCACCGCCGGGATAAAGCCCCCTTCCTCGATCAGCGGGATGAAACTGCACAGATGCGCATCGATGGCCTGCCTGTCTTTAGCCAGTTCGCGCTTATCCACCCCGCCCCACAGGCGCAATGAACGCCCAAACTTTCTGCGCAACCTGACCGGGTCCTGATCGGCTGCCCGTTCCAGCGGCCAGATCACATCGACGCCGGCATCCATCATCATCGGGATGATCGTTTCCGGGTTGCCGTCGCTGTCAATCCCCACGTAGCGCACGCCGTGCGACTTATAGAAATCCACCACCCGCCTCAGGCGCGGGTAGACGAACTCCTTATAGCGCTTCGGGCTGATCAACGGGCCGTTTTTATAGGCCAGGTCTTCGCTGAGGTTGATGTACTCGACGGTGGTCTGCTCCAATATCGGGCGCGCCGCTTCAATCAGGAAGTCGGCGTGAAACTCCATCATGTCGTGCACCAGTTCCGGTTGATCGTAAAAGGCATACGAAAGCGCTTCGGTGCCCATCAGTTCGCGCGAGAACCAGTAAAAACCCAGCGTGCTGCAATTGGGCCCGAAGATCAGCGGGTGGCGGCGATTGCGCCAGCCGTCAACCCGGAAGACCCACCAGTAAGGTTCGTAGCGTTCCTGGAACGGACGCAGGCGCGGTTTCAGCGCATTCCACTGCTCCATATTGGAGACCGGGAAGCTGATATAGGTATCCATGGACATGCGCCCACCCCGCGAGGCGCCTTCCTTCAGCGCCATGCGCACGCGCCCCATGCCATCCCGGAAGGTGATAGTCCGTTCATCTTCAACCAGCGTCTCCTCTTCATCCTGCGGGATGAAGTTACCATTAAAGCGGATGAACTCGCGCGGGTCCATGCCCAGCGCGCCCTCGCCCGTAAACCAATCCCAGTGGTAAGGGATGGTATCGAGGGCTTCGCTTTCCCAGCGTTCGCGCGTCTGCGGCCATACGCCCAGTTCCCAGTTTGGCACGCGGTCGGCAGGTTGATACTCCATCACGGCCAGAAAGCGCTCAAGATCGGTCATGGTTTGCGTTGTTGTTTTTGCCATAGCTGCCCATCTCAATGGCCGGTGGTGGACTACCCGCCACCTGCGCCAGTCGGAATGACACAAGGCCATCCGCACTTTACTTCAACGCGCTTGTTATGGCACAGACGTGCCGGCTTGTCAACAGGCGCTCTTAACGATCAATCGCCTGCGCCCAGCGCCCTGTGACAATCCTGGCAGACCTGCGTCGTGCGCTGCGCCTGCAGATAGCCGATAGAGGCATCGCCATCGGTGGTGTGCGCGGTGTGGCAGCTTACACAGGATGTACCGGATTATGCGTCAATCGCGAGCGCCCCGCAATCGCTCCAGCGCCTCCAGTATCGCGGGCAGCGGTGGATCAGAGATAATCAGAGAGGCCGACTCCATAAACTGGCCGGCATCGACAACGTGCTGCCGTTCATACACCACAGCCTGCATCGCCATTTCCAGGCGGTCGATCTGTTTGACGAAGCGCGCTTCCACAGACGCACCGGCTTCATACTCCTGCCATAATGACAGGTACGCTTCACCATGCGACAGCTTGCCCAGAACCTGTTGCACGGCCTCCTGCTCACGCCGATGTTTGGTGGCCGCATCGATGTGATCGTCGGGGACGATGTCGCCGGCGTAAATTTCGCCGAAGTCATGCAGCAGCGCGAGGCGCAGCACCTTCAGTTTATCCAGCGCCGGGAAATGGCCGTCGGCGATGAGCATCGCCAGCACAGCGGCGCTGAAAGTGTGTTCGGCGACGCTCTCGCAGCGCTCCGGCGGCGCGCCGCGGCGCAACCAGCCCTGGCGATACAGTTGCTTGAGCTGGTTGAACTCAAAATAGGCTTCGATCAATGCCAATGTCGATATGCCCTTCAACAGCGTTACCGGCTGTGGCGCTTTAGTCTGCACGGGTCACTCCTGTATGTACTCTCCCAGACTCGCGCAGCAGCTGATTGAACGCATGCGGCGCGTTGCCGGCGCGAACGCGCAGCGCCCTGGCCTGCCCCAGGGTGCGATTGCAGCGGGTGCGCTCGCGCCGTTCCAGCACGTCCAGCGGGCAGCGAATACCGCATGTCTCCGGCATACTTGCCGCGTGTGCAAGGACCCTATAGGCTGCTCGCGCTGACATCGGCGGGCTCGAGCGCGCCCTTGCCAAAAACGAGCGCGTATTGTCCGTTGTTCATCGAGCGCGTGTTGGCATCCATGTAACACACGCTGTAGGCCCGCCGCGGAATGTCGGTGTGATTCACGTCAGAGGCGTGCAACAGCCAGTTGTGCAGTAACACGCACTCGCCTGCCCCGAGTTCGAGGTTGACGATCTTCTCTGCAGACGCTAATTCGCGCGCCTGTTCCTCCGTCAGGAATGCAGATGGATGCTGGGGATTCACTACCCCCAGCCTGTGGCTTCCGACGATTACCTGCACGCAACCATTGGCAATCGTCGCAGGATCAAGCGCCGTCCATAGGGTGATCAGAGGATCACGATCCAGATCCGACCAGCGATCCTGGTGCCACGGCAGCCAGGTGCCCCGGCGGGCAGGCTTGTTCATAAACATAGCGCGGTAGGACGCTATAGGCGTGTCCACGCCGTAGACGCGCCGGCAGATTTCACGAAAGAGCGGGCGCTGGGTGTATGCCAGAAACAGCGGGTCGTATTCCAAGTCCTGTATCTTGCGATAATTCAGAGTCGCGCCCTTGAATCCTTTGCTCTGCAACCCCGCATCGTTATACTTGCCGGTGGCGCTGTCCAACTGCATCAACATGCGGGCATAATCGACCGGCGCCCTGCCCAGCATGATGTCATCGATGCGCTGCTGCAGGCGCGCCAGTTCATCGTCAGACAATTGCTTACCGAGCTTTAGATATCCATCCCGTTCATACTGTTCCCACTGTACATCACTGATCAACCAACCCATCGAATAACCTCCGCATCCATTCGAATTAGACACCCATTTGAACGAGTGCATCAATGGCGCGCTCCATTGCCGAGGTCAACATCGGATGACTGGTCTCGAAACGCGCCAGGTTTCCGCGCAGACGACCAGTCAACGTTCTGTAGCGGCCGTCATCAGGAGCGCCCGGGCGATCAAGCAGGGCCTGGATATCACTGCTCAAGTGCTCCAATAGCTCGCGCGTGTTGTCATCGACGTTATCGGCTCTAGCCAGTTCATCATGCAGTGCAGTCAGCTTCTCGCGTAAATCATTCTGTTCCATGGTTTCACCTCTCTCTGCGCCGGACAGCTGATGGTGGTTGCCCTCATACTCTTGCTGATATTAGACATTATGGGTCAATCCAGCTTAAAACGTCAACAAAGCTCAATGCCACTACGGTCGGCGGAATCGACGGAAGCGGCCTGCTGCGCCGGTTCAACCATGCGATGTCGATGCCGCAGCGTTGCGCGCCGGCGACATCGCTGCCCAGTGAATCGCCGGCATGCAGCACTTCCGCCGGGCCAACATCCAGAAGCCGTAACGCCGCCTCGAACATCTCCGGACGCGGTTTGTAAGCGCGGCAACCCTCGCTGGTGACGATCATCGGGAAGATCCAGCCGTTGACGCGAATAGCCGACTTGATATCGTCGTCGTCGATGTTGGAGACGATGCAGACGGGCAGCGCCAACTCGCGCACGAATGCCGCCGCATCGGGGTATGGCTGTGGACACTGCCAGTTCCGGAAGATCGACGCGCACAATTCAACTGGATCGAGATCAACCTTGAACTCATCCAGCACTTGCTGCAAACTGCGTAACTCGATCTCACGCTGTGTCAGGAAGTTGTCGCCATGAGCGTCCAGGCACATTTGTCCCATCAGATGCCACCAGCGCCGGCGGATATCGGCAACGGCGTTTTCAACCGGCGTCAGCGCGCCGATCTGCTGGATGATTGTCTCCAGCACGGGATCATCCTCTTGTACCAGCGTGCCGTAAAAGTCGAGCAGAATAGCCTTGTAGCGCGCCATATATCAGAACCCGCGCGCGCCGAATTTGGTGCTCACATCCAGTTTCATTATTTCGTCTCCTCTGATTGCCCGACAGGATTTAGCTTGCGCCGCCCGATCGACTGAACACTCTGACCGTGGGCGTATACGTCACGTCGTTATCCAAAGGGAACATGGGGCGCCCGCAACGCTGGTGACCCAGACTGCGCAGATTTGCACTGGTAGCGCCGGGGGCGTCCACATCGATGTATTGCGCAGCCCAGTCGCGGAACATATGGGGTTGGCATTGGGGCGACTTGACAATGACGGCATCGAAGTGCTGCGGATCCAGACCGTTGGCGTAGAACAGCGAGCGGTCATACAGGCTCACGGCGCGGCTGGTGAGTACCAGGCTGTATGACCCGACCTGCAGCACCGCCGTTTCGCCGGCATTCCAGTGTTCGCCATATGACTCTGAGATGATGTGCCCGTCAGAAAGCGAAACGACGCGGCCCTCGACGTGCAGAGGGGTAAAACGGCGCGGGTCGATGGCTCCGCCGACCTGCGTCCTGATGGTCTCGCCGACGCCCGCTGCGACGGCCGCCCGCACCGCCGGAGGATCGACGATGGGCAGCAGGGCCTTGCCTCGGTATCCGCGCGCCAGGAGCTCGCACAGGATGGCATTGCTATCGCCGGACGCACCCGAACTGGTCGCATCGGCGGCATCGACCATGATGGTGGCGCCGGCAGCGTTGATGGCTGCACTGACAGCGTCCTGGATGCTCGTCAGGGGAACCTGCATGGCTTTGTGATGCCGCCAGAACAGGTCGGCGATATGCAGCGCTTCACGCTCTGCGCGCGCTGAGTCGCCATCGGTAGTGACCATGCTGTTTGTTCCGAGCGCCGCCACATCAGTAAACGGGTTACCCCAGAATAAGCCGGCCGACAAACCGCCAGCGCTGTTCTCAACCGCGTGGGCAGCCTGTACCGCGTGGCGAATCAGGCCGGTGGCGGTGATCAATTCATCGCCACGCACCAGCGCAGGCACAAACACCTTCGCCGTGACAGGGCGCACTGCCCCGCTCATGATCCACAGCAGCAGACGCGCCGCGCGCTGCCCGGTTTCATAGAAGTCGGTGTGCGGATAGGTATGGTAAACCACACTCGCATCGGCATGCTGCAGCATGCGGTCGGTCAGGATGCCGTGCAGATCATACGAGACAACGATCGGCATGCGCTCGCCCAGAATCTGGCGCGCCTCCGCCAGCAGGTAACCCTCGGGATCATCCTCATCTTCGGATGCCATCGCGCCATGCAGCGCGAAATAGGCGGCATCGACCGCAGGCGCGCTCCGCAGGCTGTCCAGGAACTCGCTGGCGAGACGTTGAAAATCGGCAGATGCCAGAGTGCCCCCGGATGTAATTGCGCGCGCGGCGTAAGCCGGAACCACTTCAACATCCGCACACTGGTCGAACACACTCAACGCGCCGTTAATTTCGTTTTTCACACGGCGTTGGTAGCGCAGCATCTCATCGCCGCGCGTGACCTCGAAGTCATCATAATGGCTGAGCAAAGGATTGAATGTCGATACTTCCTGCTTACATTCGGCAACCAATATCCTAACCATCACCTACCCCCTGCCGGTTATTCTGCTATCGCGTCTGGCGATTGACGTCAAACGGTTACATCATGTCTCAGTGCTGACCAGGTGTTGGGCGTGCAAGTGCGTGCTCGATGTCATCAAGGTGAGCATTGCGATGAACCGACCGCCGCAGCACAAACGGGTAACCGGCTGACTCGATCGCTGCGACCAGGTCAGGCTTCAAATTCTGCACTTCTGCATCGATGGCTTCCGCCGCGCTGAGCGCCAGGTCGATTGCGGCGCGGGGCGGAATCGCAGCGGCCAGCGCGTGTACCGCCGCGTTGATCGTTTCGGGATCGGATGGCGCCGGCGTCACACCCCCCGACTCCCAGCGTTTCAGCAACGCCAGTTGCCGGTGATCCCAGAATGCCAGGTGCACGAGCGCGCTGGCGACCGTCCAGCCGCCTTCCAGCGGGTGCGCCAGATCGGCGTCGCTGAGCCCGGCAACGATGCGCTGCAAACGCTCGCGCGCGTCACGATTGTCATTCAGGTGCTTATGGTCCGGTATCGTGCTCATCTTTCTCTCCTGGTATCTAAACCCGTATCATTTGGCTTCGCAATATCACGCCGCGCTGGCATACGGCGGCATGATGATGTGCCCACAGAGTGCGCTTAATTCAAACGCCCCGATGCCCTAGTCCGCGGACTTCCCGTTGCGCGGCGCCAGCATCGTCCCGCGGCATGTCGGCGCGCCGCAACGGCAGCGGTAGCGCTCTTTCCATGACGCGAGGTAGCGCCCCGGTCGTTCAAGCTGATAATCATATGTCAGTTCCTCACCGGCTTTAATATCGCGCAGCGCCTCGATATAGATACGGCCGTCGTCATCGACGGCTTCACAGTTCGGCTCGCAGGAATGGTTGATGTAGATCGCCTCGTTGCCGCCGCTGCCGCCATCGATAACCGTATGCTCATCGACTGTAAACAACAGGACATGCGGATGATCGACCCCGTCATCGTCATAACGCTTCTCCCCTTCTACGGGCGCTATGCGCTCGCCGAGATACTCGATGATGCGTTTGCCAGCGGCGATCCGGCGCGCAGCAAACACGCCGCGACCGTGGATCGGCGATTCATGCACCACAATCAACGCGCTTGTCGGTTTTGTCTGTCGCACTATCACTTCCCTACTTCCTGCCAAACGGATGCATCTGCCTATTATCGCTTGCCCGGATCAGCCGCCTGTAGTAGCATTGATACATTCTACGAAAGGAGGTGTAGCCGAAGTGCCGATTGAGCAACAACGCCACGCAAACCATGCGCACGCTACACGCGCGCCTGTGCACCGGCCACTCCTTTTGACGCCATCCCCTGACCTTCACTGATCGGGAGTTACCAGACAGGAAGGTACCACGGCCACGGTTGCGTTGTTGCGCCGTGGTTTTTTATCCCAGCTATCAAACGCTTTTGAGCCCTGCATTGCTGCTGCGCTGTTTAATGGTAGACCAGATGAGCAAGACACTAACCGAATATACGGGACTATTATCCAAATATCTCGCGCCACAGTGGCGGCGTGTGCTGCTTCTTGCGCTTATCGTGTTTGCAGGTATCGCGCTCAGCCTGTACAACCCGCAGATACTGAAGTACTTCATCGATTCTGCGACGACGGGCGCACCCCTGCAATCGCTGATCGGCGCCGGCGTCCTCTATACGCTGATCGCCATTGTGGGGCAACTGGCAACCGTAGCCGAATCGTACATCGGCGAAAATATCGGCTTGATTGCCACGAATCAAATGCGCGCCGACCTGACGCTGCACGCTCTCAGCCTCGACCCATCCTTCCACAATGCACATACCCCCGGCGAGATGATCGAACGGGTGGATGGCGATGTAGCCACACTGGGCAACTTTTTCTCGCGTTTCGTGATTCGCATCGTTGCCAATGGTCTGTTGCTCATCGGCGTGCTGATCCTGCTCTTCCAGATCGACTGGCGCGTCGGTGCGAGCCTGTGTCTTTTTACCGCCATCAGCTTCATCGGCCTATCCGCACTGAACAAAACCAGCAGCCGGCTCTGGACGGCGGTGCGCGAAGCGACCGCCCAACTGTTCGGCTTTCTTGAGGAGCGCGTAGCCGGCACGGAGGACATCCGTTCGAATGGCGGTACACCCTATGTCATGCGGCGCTTTGCCGAACACTCACGCAACCTGTTGCGCAAGACCGCGCCGGCGGCAATCGTGGGCAGTTCCACCTGGTCGGTGACCAACTTCATGTTTGCGGCTGGAACCGTCACCGCGCTGGCGCTCGGCATCATGCTGTTCAGCGCCGGGACGATCACCATCGGCACCATCTTCCTGATGTACAGCTATACCGAATTGCTGAGCCGGCCGATCGAGCAGATCAGTCGCCAGATGCAGGACCTGCAGTTGGCCAGCGCGGGGATCACGCGCATCCGCCAGATATTCCAAATGCGCAGCGCCATCGTGGAACAGCCATCCGCCGGCCTGCCGGATGGGCCGCTGGCCGTCGAGTTTGACAATGTGGTGTTTGGTTATGAGGGCGAGGAATCGGTAGTCAGGCATCTGTCATTCCGTGTGGAGCCCGGCGAGCGCCTGGGGCTGCTGGGGCGCACCGGCAGCGGCAAGACAACGCTCACGCGCCTGTTGTTCCGCTTTTATGACCCGGGCCAGGGTGCAGTGCGGCTGAATGGCATCGATCTGCGCGACCTGGCGCTGGCTGATCTGCGCAGGCGCGTCGCCATCGTTACGCAGGATATTCAACTCTTTCACGGCACCGTGCGTGACAACCTCACATTCTTCAACCGAACGATACCGGACGAGTCCATTCTAAAGGTGCTGGATGAACTTGGCATGCGCAACTGGCTGGATCGTCTGCCCAGCGGGTTAAACAGCCGCCTGGCGCCCGGCGGGTCGGGCCTGTCGGCGGGCGAGTCGCAACTGCTGGCGTTTGCGCGCGTCTATCTGAAAGACCCGGGGCTGGTGATTCTTGACGAAGCCTCTTCGCGCCTGGACCCTGCGACCGAACACCGCCTGGAACAGGCAGTGGATCGCCTTCTGCGCGGCCGGACCGGCATCATCATCGCGCACCGCCTGACGACCGTGCAGCGCGTCGATCACATCGTGATCCTCGAAGACGGCGTCTCCTGCGAGAGCGGCCCGCGCGAACAATTAGCATCGAACCCGCGCTCGCGTTTCGCTCAGTTACTGCGCACCGGGCTCGAAGAAGCTCTGGCATGATGTTCTATGGATGAAACCAGATCAGAAGCAAAGACCGGCGCCAGCAGGGCCTGGTGGTACCTGTGGCGATTGGCGAGGTTCCGCTTCGGGTTATACCTGCTGAGCGGATTCATGGTCGGCGTCTTTTATGTGCTGCCGCTGCTGCCGGGCCTGGTCATTCGCGCCATATTCGACCATTTGACCGCCAGCGCGCAACTGGATACCACGATCTGGTCGCTGCTGGCGCTGGTGATCGGGCTGGCCGTAGGGCGCATGATCTGGAATATGAGCGCCGCATCGGTCGAGATGATCACGCAGTTGTTCGCCGCAACACTGCTGCGCCAGAATATCCTGGCGCGCATCCTTAATCGACCAGGAGCCAATGCGCTGCCTGCCGGCTCATCGGCGGGCGAAGCGATCAGCCGCTTCCGCAACGATATCGATGTGATCGTCCACTTCCTCACCTGGACACTCGACCCTGTCGGTCAGGCCGCGGTGACGTTAAGCGCGCTCGCGGTGCTCGCATCGATCAACCCGCTGATCACCGTGCTGGTATTCCTGCCCCTGGTTGCCGTACTGATGATCGTAAACCTCGCCAACAAACGCATCCGCAAGTACCGTCAGGCGAACCAGGAAGCCATCGGCCATGTGACCGGTCTGCTGGGCGAGTTATTCGGCGCCGTAACCGCCGTGAAGGTGGCCGGTGCGGAACAGGATGTCGTCAATCACCTGCGCACTGTGAATGAAGCGCGCCGGCATGCCACATTGAACGACGTGCTTTTTTCGCAACTGCTGGAATCGGTGTCATTCAACGCCGCCAACCTGGGAACCGGTGTGCTGCTGCTCGTGGCGGCGCAGGCGATGAACGCCGGGCGGTTCACTGTTGGCGACTTTGCACTATTTGTGTCGTACCTGGGCTGGATGGCGACAGTGACGGGCATGGTCGGCAGCTACCTGACACAGTACCGCCAGATCGGCATCTCGCTGCAGCGATTGATTGAGCTGTTGCAGGTGGATATGTCGCCAGGCAGTTCAGCGCCGCGCATGCTGGTCAAACACGAGCCGATCCACCTGATCGGACAACTCCCGCCGCTACCCTATCGCCACAAGAGCGCGGCGGAGCGCCTCGGTCATCTGCAAGTATGCGGATTGACTTATCACTACCCCGGCACGGCGCGCGGCATTGAAGGCGTCGACCTGGACATCCCCCGTGGCAGCCTGACTGTAGTCACCGGACAGATCGGTTCTGGCAAGACGACGTTGCTGCGCGCGCTTCTGGGATTGCTGCCCATGCAGAGCGGCGAAATCACCTGGAATGGCGTACGCGTCGATGATCCAGCGACATTTTTCACACCGCCGCGTACCGCCTATACCGCGCAGGCGCCGCGACTGTTCAGCGAAACGCTCAAAGACAACATCCTGATGGGGATTCCGGAACATGAGGCCAACATCCAGCGCGCTATCCGGCTGGCGGTATTCGAGCAGGATGTTGACGCTCTGGATCACGGTCTGGCGACGCTGGTCGGTCCGCGCGGGGTGAAGCTATCGGGCGGACAACTGCAACGGGCGGCAGCCGCGCGCATGTTTGTGCGCGATGCTGAGTTGCTGATATTCGACGATCTTTCCAGCGCGCTGGATGTGGAGACCGAACGCGTGTTATGGGAGCGCGTGCTGGATCAACGCCCCGAGCCGGACAGCGCACAGGCGCACGTCGTCAAAGGCGATGGACACATTGCGCCTGCGGCTTACACCTGCCTGGTCGTATCGCACCGCAAGGCTGCCCTGCGTCGCGCGGATCACGTCATCGTGCTCAAAGACGGCCGGGTTGAGGCGCAGGGCAAGCTGGACGAATTGCTGGTCACGTGCGCCGAGATGCAGCGCCTATGGCATGGCAGCCTCTAGCCGGTCTTTCTTGTTAAATGTCAGCCGGTTGTTCAGCACGAGCAGCAGCGCCATGGCGATGATGAGATAGAGCATAAAACTGCCAAAACCGGCCGCGACTCCCAGCAGGTCGCTGGTTTGCCCGACGACCCAGTTCATCAGCATGTTCACCGCAGCGACAGCGGTGATCACAAAGCCCATCACGGAGCCGGTTCCGACCCGGAATTCCTTCATGACCATCGCCATGAAGGTGGGATACATGATGGAAATGAAGAACCCGGTCAGCGAGAAGAGGATCACGCCTGATTGCCCGACAGCGAAACCAGCCATGTCGAGGAGCAGGATCGCCATGCCGAAAACGAAGATGGTTTTCACATAGCCGACCCGCTCGACGATATAACCGCCGAACAACCGACCCAGCGTGAAGGTCAGGAAGAAAAAAGACAAGTATCTGGCGCCCTGATCGGCGTCCATGTTATACACACCGCGCAGGTAACTGATCAGCCAGTTGCCGGTGCCGATCTCGACAACGACCAGCAGACTGAGCACACCGACAAAAAGCCAGATTTTGCCGTTGCGCACAATCTGCCTCAACTCCAGGCGCGTCTCAGCATGGCGCTCGGCCGCAGTGGGGAAACGCGCGAACAGCAGGAGCGTGAAGACGACCAGGATGATGATGCTGGCAAACGCATACACCTGGTTCCAGGGGCGACCGGCCACCAGCATACGGGCGGCGTATTCCGGCCCGGCCATGGAGCCGGCACCGTAGAAGAAATGCGTCAGGTTCATCATCAGGGCGGAGTTGCGCACAAAGATACGCGCGCCGAGCGAATTGACGCCGACTTCCAGGCAGCCAAACCCCAGGCCGGTCAGGAACATCATGAATACGGCCAATGGGAACACGCTGGCGGTCAACATTCCGAGGCCGGCGAGTAGTATGAAGCCATATCCCGCGCCGATGACCCACTTCTGGCCGAAACGGTCGCCTGCCATGCCGCCGAGAAATGTCGCCAGCAGGTAGCCGGAGGAACTGATGAACAGCATCACCCCGATCGACGAGTAGCTGACCTTGTACGTGTCCTGGATGGACGGAATCACCGTACCTTTGATGTTCTCGATAAACCCGAAAACCACCATCGATGCAAAAGCGACCGCCACAAGCAGCCACGGCATGCGCGCGCTCAATGATGTCGTCGTGATTGTCCCAGCCGGTGCAGCCGTCTCTTCCATTCCAACCTCTTGTCGCAACTATGGGTCTGCGCCGGAACCGTGCTGCACCTATCGAGTGACTGCACTCACAGTATCCGACGCATACAGATTGTAAGTGAGCCGGTTGAAGCGCGGCAAGCACACTACGGGTTTCATATCGCTGGCAACGGCAAACTAAAACGAGTAGCGCATATAAAGCTGACTGGTGGCCCGCTTCACTTCCACAAAACCGACGTCGCGAAATGTCGAGGCGACGCCCATGTAGCCGGAAGAACCGGATAAGCGCGTGCCTTTATACCGGGCAGCATCCATATCGAGTGGGTATCCCTCCACGATGCGCGCGTCGTGTTCGCGCGCATAACCCAGCGCGGAGGTCAGCAACTCGCGCATCACGCCCTGGCGGCGGTATGGTCTAGCCACGAAGAAACACACGATCGACCAGACATCCTGATCGTCAACCGGCTTGAGATTGCGCGAGTTCTGCAGCGCGACAAACTCGCTGCGCGGTCCGAGCGAGCACCACGCCGCCGGTATGCCATCGATATAGCCAAGCAGGCCGGGCACGCGCCCAGACGCCACCATGGCATGCAGCTCTTGTTTGTTGCCCTCGCCCTGCCGCGCAGCGAAGTCTCTGCGCGGCAATCGCCAGTACATGCACCAGCACCCACTATAAGCGCCATGTTCGCCGAACAGCATCTCAAGATCGTCCCAGCGATCCTCGGTTAATGGGAAGACCTGCATTGCGCTATCCAAACTGCTCTTTCAGAAAGGTCAAGGTACGCTCCCATGCCAGATGCGCCGCTGATGCATCGTACGCGTCCGCGCGGTCGGACTCGAAAAACCAGTGTGTGGTGCCGGGATAGGTATAGAACTCAACCGGTCGCCCGGCAACCATGATGGCCTCGTGCATGGCCCGCGTAACGTCAGCGGGCTCGTAAACATCGTGCTCTGCGTAGTGCCCCTGATAAGCGGCTTGAGACTGTTTGAAGTCTAGTACATAGTTGCCATAAAACGTAATGACTGACCTTATATCCTGCGGACAAAGCGTGGAGAATAACAGCGCCCATGCCGCGCCTGCCGAGAAGCCTATGCTGGCCAATCCGTCGCCGCGCACAGCGGCATGCGCGCGCAGGTATTTAATCGCCGCCATACCGGCGTCTTGTTGTGCCTGCAGGTCGTTATGCTCCAGTATGGATTTGGCTTCGTCAACTGTAGACGCAACCTTGCCGGAGTTCATATCAGGCGCGAACGCAGCGTAGCCTTCTTGCGCCAGCCGATCGCACAATCCCTCGAAAAACGAGTTCAAGCCCCACCAGGCATGTAACACCAGCACGCCATGACCATACCCGACAGCGGGCACAGACAGATAGCCGCGTGTCTTATGACCATTGACATCGAAGTAGCAAGATATCCCTGCAACAGCGCTCATATTACCTCCTGACATCCCACAATATAGCCTGACCGCAACCTGATATACAGAACAGACGTTCTATTATATCAGCATGTGGGCGGCAGCAAATCGCCAGATAGTTGGATGCGGAATATCCAGGCTGCCTTATGCGATGCGGGATCAGGTTGCAGTCAACCGCGAATGATCGCCGTCGCCTCGATCTCGACCAGCAGTTCCGGGCTGATCAAACGGCGCACCTCGACCATAGTCGCCGCCGGGCGGATATCGCGGAAGCAATCGCCATGAGCGCGCCCGATCTCCTCCCAGCGGGATATGTCAGTCACAAACATGCGCGTGCGGATCACATCCTCAAGTGACGCGCCGGCCTGCTGCAACGCGCGTTCGATCCTAGACAGGGCATAGCGCGTCTGTTCGTATGCGTCACCCTTCCCGACCACCTGACCTTGCTCGTCAATGGCAGTTGTGCCGGCGACTTCCACGATGTTGCCGATTCTCACGGCGCGCGAATAGCCGACGATGCTCTCCCATGGCGCGCCCGACGAAATATTAAGTCTCTGCGTCATCGTCACACCATCCCTCGCGTCACCCTTGGACGACTGTCCAACCGTCGTCCAGCAGTTTGAGGCGCGCTGCATCCAGACCACGTACGATTCCCTGCAAACCCCACCCGGCATTCGACGCAACCTGCTCGATTTGCTGCCGGGTGATGGTATGCAGTGACACTTTGCCGCGCCGATGCCATGCGCCTTTCTCTGCGCCGCGTGGGCGCCAGCCCAGATACAGAAACTGGTCGCCGGGGGTTCCATGCGCATACGGTCCGCCGTAGCGGGGCGTCGCGCCTTGAAGCTTCGAGACCGTCACATCACAGTCGAACTGCAACGATCCGTCAGGCAGCGCAATGCCATACTGCAACGCCTGCGCTTTATCCTGCAGGCCGAACTCCGTCGCGCGCCCCTCATGCTGCGCCGGTGGCGGCGCAAGGCAGATCAGCCTGATATGAATCTGATTGTTGTCCTGTGTCTTGCCAGCCACACAAACACCTCTTAAGCAAACAAAACTCTCAGTGGTTCAGGCCATGCTATCTTCGCGCTCAGTTGTGGTTTCCCCATGATACAGGCGCTGCATCTCCTCGCAGGTCTGCAATAGATCATCGAGCTGGCCTTCGGCTTCCACACGCCCGTCTTTCAACACGATGATGTGATCGGCGCGTCGCAGGGCAGCCTTGCGATGCGACACCACCAGACAGGTGAACTGTCTTGCGCGGCGCTGTCCGTTCGCCGGCAACCCTGCATTGTCACTCGTTGACTCGCCATCCAGCACGCGCTCCCACAAGGCTTGTTCTGTTTCAACATCCAGCGCACTCGACAGATCATCGAACACAAGTAGCTCCGGCTCGCGCACAAACATACGCGCCGCCGCGGTGCGTTGAATCTGGCCGCCCGAAAGTTTCACCCCTTTAGGCCCAACCATCGTTTCAAGCCCGTTCTCCAGTTCGGTCAGGTCCTGCTCCATCACGGCCAGACGAATCGCGCGCTGTATGGCGGCATCATCTTTATCCAGACCCATCAACAGATTATCGCGCAGCGAGTTGCTGAACAGGCGCGGCGCCTGCGCGGTATAGGCGCTGCGAGGCGGCACGAAGAATGTAGCGGGGTCGCTGATCAGGCGGCCATTCCAGGTGATGTCTCCGCTGTCTTTGGGCAGCAGGCCGAGCAGTGTGCGCAACAGCGTCGTCTTGCCTGAGCCGACGCGGCCTGTGACGACCGTCAGCGTGCCGCGTTCCAAACGCAGGTTGATGTCCTGGATGCCGTGTTCGGTGCCCGGGTAATAGTAACTCAGGCCCGCCACTTCCAGATGGCGCAGTTCGTCATCCGGTGTCTTGACCGGGTAGTTGATCGGCGGCAGTTTGCCATCCAGATAGACCGGGCTGAACTCCACCAGCGCCTTGTCCGGCGCGCCTTCCATCAGGCGGGTCATGCGCTCTATCGAAATGCCGATCTGCTTATAACGCGCCACCAGCAATCCCGTGAACGTCGTCATATCGCTGATGCCGTCGAGAAAGAACACGAAGAGCGCGAAATCACCCACCGTGAACGCGCCCTGCTGCATGGCCTGCCCGGCCAGCAGCAGAATGACGCCGGTGCCCAGGTTGACGCCGTTGCGGAAGATGGAGTTCAACAACTCGTTGAAGAGCCGGTCGCGCAACGCCACCTTGCGCCGGTCGTCGTTGAGTTGCCTGAAGTATCGTATAACGCCTTCCTCGGCGGTGGCGACTTTCACTGCTTGAGCCGCGCCGAAAAACTCGCCGATGAATCCGACTACGATTCCGGCCGCCCGGCGACTGGCGCGGCGGTACATCTCGATCCGGTTCGTCGCGGCGGCGGCGATGAAACCGACAAAGATAAATGGGATGATCGCGATCAGGGCGATGGTGGCGTTGATGCTCAGCATGATCACGACGGCGACGACGCCGAAGAACAGGCTGCCCTGGATATCATTCAACCATAACGCGAAGAGCGGAATCTCAAAGACATCGCCGCCGAAGCGGCTGGTCGCCTCACCAGGGGAATCGGGCAGCGCCTTTGCGCCTGGTCGTTTCAGGATGTATTTGAGCAGATTCTTGCGCAACAGGGTCATGGTATGCACGAAGAACGGCACGTTGCTGCGGATCAGCCCCGTCAGGCTGACATCACGGCCCAGTTCAAACGCGAGCAGCAGCGCCACAATCGACCAGACGGTAAAGCCGGCCTGCTCGTTGTCGGTCAGGATGTTGAAGAACTCGCGCATGATGATACCCGGCAGTTGCCAGAACACCGTCAGCAGCAGCATTGCACCCAGGTTGATCAACCAGAGTTTGGGTCGGTACTGCACCATCTTCAGGATGACATACCAGGCCGGCAATCGTGCGGTCTTTTTATCCTGCGGCGTGCTTTCGCTTATGGTCATGCCAGCACCCCCTCGAGTCCAGTGCTTAACAGCCTGGCGAACCGCGAATCCGGGTCGGCAGCGAGCCGCAAGCGCGCGCCGGTCTCTATCACGCGCCCCTCCTCGAGGATCATGATGCTGTCGGCGCGCTCAACGGTGCTGAGCCGATGCGCGATGATCAGCGCCGTTCGCCCGCGCAGCAGCCTGTCGATGGCGCGCTCGATGCGCTGCTCGGTAGCCGGGTCCAGCCTGGATGAAGCTTCGTCCAGGATCACCAACCCGGGGGCGCGCAGGAAGACGCGCGCCATCGCCAGCAACTGGCCCTCGCCTGCCGACAGGCTGCGACCTCCCGTTTCCAGCCGGGTATCGAGGCCATTCGGCAAGGCGCGATACCAGTCGGACAGCTCCAGTTCTTCGATCACTTCCAGTATGCGCTCATCGGAGATGCTGTCGTCGAAGAATGTCAGGTTGTCGCGCACACTGGCCTGAAACAGTTGAACATCCTGCGTGACCAGCGCCACGCTCTGGCGCAGTTGCCTCAGCCTGGCTTGCCGGATGTCTGCGCCGGCTAACTTGATCGTCCCTTCCGTGGGGTCGTACAGGCGGAAGACGAGACGCGCCAGCGAGGTCTTGCCGCTGCCCGTACGGCCAAGCAATCCCATGATGCTCCCAGGCGGCAACTCGAAGCTGATCTGGCGCAACACAGGTTCGTCAGCATGATAACCGAACGTCACGCCGTCAAAAGCCAGCGCATGCGGCCCGCGCCCGATCTCTATGCCCTGGCCATCCTGTGTACGCGTGGTGATCTTGCGCAGGTCAGCCAGGCGCTCGGTCACCGCGCCGATGTTCTGCAGGTTTTCGGTCTGCTGCGTCAGTTCGCGGATCGGCCGGCTCAATAAGTTGATGTAGTAGATGAACAAGTACACGGCGCCGATGGTGATCGCGCCGCTGGTAAACAACAGGTATCCGGAAATAATGGCGATGATGTTTCCCACGACCAGCAACGTGCTGCCCGTGAAACCGACGAACATGTTCAGCGTCCAGGCTTTGCGCTGATGTCCCAGGATGCGTTGCTGCAACTGGTATAAACCGTTCATGACGAAGTCCACCGCGCCGCTCGAACGGATATCCTCGGTGCCCGCGAGCCGCTCCTCCAGGAAGCCGGTCAGGTCGGCGATGGCGGCGCGCAGCGCTTTCGAATGCGGGATGGCGATGCCGCGCACACGGTTCAGGACGAACAGAGCAATCACCGCGAATAGCGCGAACGCCAGACCCACTACCCAGTCCTGCAGCGCCAGTGCTATCAGCACGCCGCATAACAATACGATATTCCCGATGACGCGGATGACCAGTTGCGAGAAGAAGTTCGATAGCTCAACCACGTCGCCGTCGATACGCTCGATCAGTTCGCCCGGGCTGCGGTCGTTATGGAAGCTCATATCCAGATTCAGGCAGTGCTGCGCCAGGTCAGCGCGCAGCGCGTTGGTGGCGTTCCAAGCCACGGTTTCGCCCAGGTAGGTGGCAGTGACGCCGACGCCCTGCTGGACGATCGCCAGCATAATGAATGCCAGGGCAGCCAGCGCGAGGTTGGAGGCCGATCCTCCGCTGGTCGCGGTGTCGATGAAGTACTTCATGATCTCCGGGTTCACGATCTGCAGGCCGATGCTGCCCAGCAGCAGAACGGTAAGAAAGACAAAGCGCCTTTTTTGCGGCCTGATGTACTCAGCAAGCAAATCCCAGTATCTTCGCAGCGGTATGTTCATTGTCGTATACCTGGGGCGCAGGTCTTCATGTTACTGCGTCAAGGTTATCCGTTTTGCACTAGAATGGTCGCAACACGTTAGAGGATATACACGAATTGCGTGCTCATATCATCCATGAACTATAACGATCAGGAAAGCCAGCAACCAACGCTGTCTATTATTGTCCCGGCTTACAACGAGGAAAAGCGGCTTCCCAGTACGCTTGACCGTCTCATCCGCTTCATCAGCACGTCAGGGATCGACTCCGAGTTGATTATCGTCGACGATGGCAGCAAAGATAGCACACGAGAATTAGTACGCGCCGCCATGCGCCAATACAGCGGGCTGCGCTTAATCGAGAACCCGCACAGCGGCAAGGCGTATACCGTTCGCACCGGTCTGATGCAGGCGCGCGGCAAATATGCCCTGCACGCGGATGCCGACCTGTCCACACCGCCGGAAGAGTTCCTCAAACTGGTCAACCAACTGAAATCCGGTTATGACGTAGCCATTGGCTCGCGCGCCGGGCGTCCAGGGGCGCCCTGGTATCGCCTTTTGATGAGCGCCGCGTGGCGCGTGCTGGTGAGCGTCGTCGTGGTCAGCGGTTTCCGCGACACACAGTGCGGGTTCAAGGCCTATCGCACGCCGGTAGCCCAGCACATTCTGCGCCACACGCTGCTGTATAACACGCCGGCAGAATCATTGACCACCGCCAGCGTCGCGGCGGCTTCGGACGTTGAGATGCTCTATATTGCGCGCAAACTGGGCTACAAGATCGCCGAGGTGCCGCTCGAATGGGTGCATCACGACGAATCCAAAATCAGGCCGATGCAGGATAGCCTGAACGCGTTTGTCGAACTCCTGCGCATCCGCTGGTTTGCGGTCAGCGGCGCGTACAAGCTCCGCACGAAGCCGGGATAATTACTCTTTACACCTTCCTAGCGTACCCTTGCGAAGGCTGCGAGCCTTCGCAAGGGTGCGGTGCATATTTCCGCCATCAGCCTGCTATTTCTGCGCCCAGGGATAGCTCCACCCGTGCGCAAAGGCATGTTCTTTGAGCACAGCTAGAGTTGATGCAGACAGCAGCTTGCCGTCGGAGGCTGACACATTGGCTTCCACATTGGCCACCTTGCGCATGCCGGGGATGACTGTTGACACGGCCGGGTGACTCAGGCAGAACTTCAAAGCCAGCGCGGCCAGCGTCGGAGCATCCGGCGTGAGATACGTCTTGAGCGCATCCACTCGCCGCGCGGCCTCTGCCAACCGATCGGGCGTCAGCCAGTCTGCGCGCCAGTCGCCCTTGCCAAACTGGTAACCTGGGCCCATCTTTCCGGTGAGCAGACCTTCTTCGAATGGCACGCGTACAATGATGCCGACGTTATGCGCCAAGGCGGCAGGCAACAACCGTTCGGCCGGGCGCTGCTCGAAGATGTTATAGATCACCTGGATGGTGTCGATCATGTCGGACTTCACGAGGTCGGTCGTTTCGTAAGGCTCCCAATCATTGGCGGAGACGCCGAACGCGCGCACCTTGCCCTGCTCTTTCAATAGGGTCAACGCCTCAAACCATTCGGTCTGTTGCAGATACCCCGGCGTCCATGAGTGGAGTTGCTGCACATCGACGTAATCGGTATTCAGTTTGCGCAGGCTGCGTTCCGTGCACTGGATAATCCACTCCTTCGGGAACGTGTCGCTCAGCGCTTCGTGCGGCAGCACCGGCCAGCGCATGGTCTTGGGTGGTATCTTCGTGGCGATGACGACTTTGTCGCGCCGGCCCTGCACAACCCGGCCGATCAACGTCTCGCTGTGCCCGTCGCCGTAGGCGTAGGCCGTGTCGATGAAGTTGACCCCCAGGTCCAACGCGCGGTTCAGGGCGCGAATGGCTTCTGCATCGTCGAGGGCGCCCCACCCTCCGATGCCCCATGATCCAAACCCAATCTCACTGATCTCGATTCCCGTTTTGCCTAAATTGCGATATTTCATGGTGTTACCTCAAACAGAACCTATGCCCGATTGGCAATTCCGGGCTCATTTAAGCACAGTGCACAGCGCATATCAAAAAGAACGCCTCGTTGTGTAATCCAGCTTACAGACAGACAAGCCATCGCTTGCTACTATCGGCTCATCATTTTCGCATGAATTATGAGTGGAGGTAAATCGAATGGCGACAATTGCACAACAGCAGAATAAGAGCGGACACAGGGTGATCAGTGGCGTGGTCGGCGGTATCGCCGGCGGCGTGGTCTTCGGTATGCTCATGGCAATGATGGGCATGTTTGGCGCCATTGCAGGAATGGTCGGAAGCAGCAGCCCCGTTGTCGGCGCGGTCATTCATATGATGATCAGCGCATTCATCGGAGCGACCTTCGGGATCATCTTCGGCGGTCTGAGCAACACTTATGCTAAAGGAGCGGTCTCCGGCCTGGTGTACGGCGTCATCTGGTGGGTGCTGGGGCCGCTGGTTATCATGCCTGTCATGATGGGAATGGGAGTTCAATTCGCGAACGCGCTCAGCACGGCGATGCTGATGAGCCTGATGGGCCACATGATCTTTGGCCTGGTACTTGGCCTCGGTTACGTGTGGCATAGCAAGCGATAACGAACGGAGCGCAACCGCCGCCGACTCGCTGCGATACAATCGTGGCGAGTCAGCGGTGATTCCTATCATGTTGAACGTATTTGTCTCATCGCATTGCCTCAGTTGTGCACAGTCGCGCCAACTGGTTGCGTCACTGGCGCACGAACGCCCGGATGTTCCGATTGATCTGGTCGATATCGATCAGCAGCCGCGTGACGTTCCACAGCAAGTCATCGGTACGCCGATGTTCCTGTGGTTCGATAAGGTACTGTTCATGGGCAATCCTGAATACTCGGAGCTACTTGCGCGGGTTGACCTGTGCCGGTCGGCAGCGGCAGCACGAAGTGATATGAGCGAGGGTTAATGCAGTCGCCGTCAAGTATGACAACACGCGCCACAATTTCTCAAGTCGACAAGCTGACATACCTGCGGGAAGTCGATGTTTTTCAGGACTTATCCGCGCAGGAGATTGCGGCGTTGGGCGACCATGCGCCGATGACGCGCGTTGCGGCCGGCGCTACACTCTACGCGCCGGATCGGCCGGTCGAAGTGCTATTCATCCTTAAGCAGGGTCGCGTGCGGTTATACCACCTGTTGCCGGACGGGCGTAAGGTCATCACGACCGTATTGGAGTCCGGAGTCATATTCGGCGAGATGGCATTGATCGGACAGGAGCTGGATGGCGCCTTCGCTGAGACTCTGGACGACTGCGTGCTGTGCCTCATGAGCCGCAACGATGTCAAAACACTGCTGCTCGGTGATCCGCGCATCGCTTTTCGCATCGCCGAAACATTGGGACGGCGCCTGATCGAAACCGAACGGCGCCTGATGGATATCGCGTTCAAGCGTGTGCCCGAACGAGTCGCCCTGCTGTTACTGGAACTGGCGCGGCAGTCAAGAGATGAATCCCTTGCGGGTCACCGTACGACTGTGCGAACTACCCATGAGGAACTGGCCGACATGAGCGGCACCTACAGGGAAACGGTATCGAAAGTCCTCGGCGAGTTCCGCGCTCACGGCCTGATCGAATTGGGCCGCGGGAAAATTATCCTTTTGGACATGGAGGGATTGAGCCGCGTCGCCGAAGCCGGCCTGTAGAGCGAGGTTACTTCACTCTCAAGCACCAGCACCCAGTCCTGAATGATCGATGGGGCGGGGATGCGCCAGGCGCCATCCGCCTGTGAATTGACCTTGCCTACGGGTTGCTGGCTGCTCGTCTTGGGGTCAAAGAAGAATGCCCGATACTCGACGTTCTGTTCCAGAGCCGCGACCAATTGCAGCGGCGTCCACGGTGCGATCGGCGTCGGGAAGCAGTAGACGCGCGCCTCCCCCGGGATGCCGGCGCAGTACGGCTCCAGCACATTCTTGCTGTCCGCGCTGGGTTCAACCCAGTCCTGGTGCGGTTCGAAGCGCCGCCACGCGTAACGCTCCAGCAAACGCCTGGCGAGGCCCATCTGTCCCGAACCCGGCAGACGATAGGCATCCGTCCAGGGCGTGTTTCCCCACGACGCGCCATGCGGCGATGGGCCGTAGGGCTGCTCGCGCGTGTTCACCTGCCCGTTGCCATTCGCGCCGTAGGTGTGCCCGGCAGCGCCCGACAGCATACTGGTCCAGAAACAGATGCGCTGAATTTCCCCGCGGCTGCTTTCCAGGATGCCTTCGTAATTGACTTCGCCGACGAGTACCGGCATAGCAGGTTTGCGGCCCACTGCACGCCGAACGGAATCGACCGTATTGGCCAGGCTGCCGTAACCGCTGTGGCCGGTCTGCAACATCTCGTAATCGATTACCGCGGGGTCTTCTACCTGATTGCGCGATGCATCGGTCGGGTGAAATGGATCGACGTAGCGTTTTGCCGATGTATAACCCCATTCGGTCGCGCAATGACAGATCCCGAACCGTTGCGATGTCATGGTCATGTTCTCTGGAGATTTAACCGCCCGCCCGGGATAGCGTGTGGCCGAGAGCCTCTTCATAAATCGCCAGCACATTTTCTAACGGCGTGTCGGGCTGGATGCAATGCGCGGGGGAGAAGAAATAACCCCCGCCCCGGGCGATCACGTCCAGGCGATGACGCGCTTCCGCGCGGCACTGAGCCACCGTGCCGTGTGGCAGCGTATCCTGCGTGCTGATCAAGCCACAATAGGCCAGTTTGCCGTGTGTCAGCTTCCGCAGGCGCTCGATGTCGCGCATGCCGGGCGGTTCAGGCTGCATGGCGTCCAGCACATCCAGACCCATATCGATAAACGTGGGCTGCAGGTCGCTGGTGTCGCCGCAGGAGTGCATCATCGCCTTCGCGCCATATTCGTGCGCCAGGTCGTAGAAGCGCTTCAGTCGAGGGCGAAAGACGCGGTCGAACACCACGGGTGACACCATACGGCCTTTCTGCGTGCCGCAGTCCTCGCCCAGGCAGACGATATCGATTTTTCCTCTGGCTGCCTGCAGCGCGCGTTTCAGATACTCCAGATAGAAATCCACGCGTTTATCAATGATCGCTATACCGACTTCATCGCCGGTTGCGATATCCACCAGGACCTGTTCCATACCGCGCCCGCGCGACACGCCGTTCACGATGTCAGGCATGCCGGCATCGCCCACGCATACCGCAAAGTCCTTGACCTGATTGCACTGCGCTTCCAGTTCAGAGAAGTCGAAGGCGTCGATATCGGGCCATGGATAGGCGTTGAATTCGTCCATCGTCGTCACGCGGCCAAGCGCCAGATCGCACGCTTCTGGATAGGCGCCGAACTCATAGACCGTGTTGCGGTACCCGATACCCCAGATATCATAGAAGACGCCATCATGCTCCGGCTTGACCGCCCCTTTCCAGACGCCGCCCACGTTGCGGAAATCTACGCCCAATACGGGAAGCAAATCGGTCGCGCCGAAATAGCGTTGCAGGCTGGCCTCGATTTCCGGCGTCAGATAGGTCTGAATCGGTGCGCGATCCGGCTCGCGCCAGGAGAGAGATATCATCACGCGTTCTTTGGATGTCAGTGCCATGCGGGTCTCCTCTATTCCAGGTATTCGACAACTTCGCTGAGCGGGCGGCGCCAGCGCGGATTGGGCGTCTCGTTGGGATAACCCAGCGGGACGAGTGCTACAGGGCGATACGCCTCGTCAATCTGCAATAACCTCCTGACGGCTGCCTCATCGAAATCACCCACCCAGCACGTGCCAAGTTCATGCGCATGCGCAGCCAGCATCAGGTTCTCAATAGCGGCAGCCGTATCCTGCAGGCAATATAACTCCCTGGCGCGATCGCCATAGGTGTTCTCGGCGCGGCCCGGTTCGGCGCAGACTACAATGACCACCGGCGCCTCAGCGATAAATTCCTGGTTGGATGCCGCCTTCGCCAGATCGCGCCGCAGTGCACCGTTGACGACGACATAAAATCGCCACGACTGCCAATTACCCGCGCTCGGCGCAAGGATGGCAGCCTGGAGTATTTTCTCCAGTGTCTCGCGGGGCACGGGTCTGGGTAGAAAGGTGCGAATACTGCGCCGTTGTTTGATGCACTCGATTACGTCAAGCATAGGTATCCTCCGATGACCGCGCTTTTGAGCCGCCATCCAGCATGGATGACAGGCAGTATTCCGTAATGGCAGTTATACTGCCAACTCATTCATCGTGCGACCGGCAGCACACTGAACGCTCAGGTTCTGCCATTCAACACAGTAGCCGTGGCGCGTCATGCTCGCAGCCACTCGTGTATAATGCAGGCCAGATAGCGACAATTACGCTGTTTATTGTTATATTTGATTTATCGATCAAGTCGTGGTTTCCCCGTTGCCATGTTTAAAGGGGATTGATGGGGTGAGCGTTTATATACATCCATTCCCACCTATGGCTTGTTCGAGCATTGAAAACACGTTTACGTGATAGAAACCGAACCACATGCCTAGGAAGACCACCAAGGAATCGGCAGACGAACCGAAATCTACGCCCGCCAGAAATTCCAACAAACCCGCCAGAAAGACGACATCAGCAAAAAAGAGCACTGCGACCCGGACCCAAACGCCAGGTCGCGCCACAAAAACACCCCGCGCCAGAAAATCCACGCCAACCGAGGCCGTCGCACCTGCCAGGACCGAGGAGGCAAATGCGCCAGCGTCAAACGGCCGCTGGTATCGCATGGACCTGCACATGCATAGCCCGGCCTCGCGCGATTACGAACAGCCGGAGATCCGTTACCTGGATATTCTTAAGCAGGCTGAAAGGCGCGGCCTCGATATCATTGCCTTCACCGATCACAACACCGCCAATGGATATCGCAACATGCAGCGCGAGATCGCCGACCTCGAGTTGCTGGAACAACTGGGGCGCATTCGCGCAGATGAACTGGGCCGGCTTAACGAGTATCGGCGTTTGTTGAAGAAGCTACTCGTGCTGCCCGGATTCGAGGTAACCGCCACCTTCGGGTTCCACATTCTGGGCCTTTTCCCGCCCGAGAAATCGCTGCGCGATATCGACTTCATTCTGCTGCAATTGCGCGTGCCGTCGCATGTGGTGGAACAAGGTCTCACCGAGGCCGGCGCGACGAGTGATGTGCTGACCGCTTATCGGCTGATCGCCGAGGCCGGGGGCATCGCGATCGCCCCGCACGCCAATTCGTCCAGCGGCGTATTCATGCGCGGCATGAATATCGGTGGGCAGACGCGCATCGCCTATACCCAGGACCCCAACCTGTCTGCCATCGAGTTGACTGATCTGGCTAAAGGACGCCGCTCAATGGCCAGTTGGTTCAACGGGTATAAGCCGGAATACTCGCGCCGCATGCACATCATCCAGAGCAGCGATTCGCACCGCTTGACGGCCTCGCCCACAGATGCTAAGCGCCTTGGTTTGGGCGACCGCACGACCGAGGTGTTCCTGCCGGAATTGAGCTTTAATGCGCTGCGCGACTTATTCCTGAGCAAGGACTTCGACCGTGAGCGCCCGGCGGATGTCTACCAGGAAGTCACCAGCGATGTCATGCGCGAAGCGCGCGAAAAAGGCAACGATGCCACGCAGTGCTTCCATCCTGCGCTGCCCAGGCGCGGCGATAAGTTCGCAGCCATTGTGAACGATGTCACCGCGCTCGCCAACACGAACGGCGGCTGCGTGTATATCGGCTGCGATGCCGGCCTGGATAAACGCGCCGCAGGGGTGTCCAATGCGGATGGATTGGCCACGGAAATCGCCGAAGCCGTACAGAGCCATGTCAGTCCAGCGCTCAATGTAATGATTGACCTCCAGCAGAGCAACGAAGCCGCGATCGTGCGCATCGGCGTCCCACCCGGCGATAACCTGCCCTACTCCGTCGATGGCATCCACATCTACGTACGCAGCGGTGCGGAGACTCGCCTGGCGACACGCGAGGATGTCGTCGCTCTGGTGCGGCGGGCGATCGAACTTGAGCAGACACAGATTGCGGCTAAATCCGTGCAGGAGCCCAAGGCGGCGCAGCACGCTCCGCGCCACCCGCAACCTGGCCAGCATCCGGGACAGCCGCCACAGCGCCGCCAGCAGCAACCGGGCGGACAGGGTCAGACTCCGCGCGGCGCCGCCCAGGGGCAGCAGCAGCGCAGCCCCAAAGGACAGCCACAGGGTCGCGGCGAACAGCAATCCCGGCAACAGCAACAACCCAGACAACAGCAGCCGGCAGCTACTGGACCCAAGCCGGCACAGAACGGCGGCGGCAGCGTCGATACGGGCAAACCGGAAACGCATGCCGGCGAGGGCGCAAAAGTCATGCAGCTCCCTGCGCCTGAACCCCAGGTCGATGGCTCGCCGAGATCGGGTGTAGAGATTCTAAGCATGGAGGAGCGCGACGGGACGCGCTACTTCACCGTGCGCGACCTGCGCAATAAGAGCGTCGTGCGCAATGTGACACAAAAGAGCGCGCGCGATCTATGGCTTTATGCCATCAACCAGCATGGCGCCGATGTATATGACATCACGCAGGTTCAATGGCGCAACGATCGCTCGATACTCAGTCGATCACAGCGCGCCGGCAAAGTACGCTATGACATTGTTCTGCGCGATAACGCCGGTAAAGTGCACATCTTCTACGGCGTAGCCGATGATGCGATGGATAGCCGCTGGAAGGAGTTGATCCAGGCAACCATGCCTCCCCTCGAGGCGGAGCCCTCGCGCGCGCCGGCATCTGCGCCAAATGAGGCTCAGGAAACGAACCCGGATATCGCGCCGGTCATCGACACTGGCGCCGAGAGCACCCCGCCTGTTGCGGAAAGCGCGCCCCTGTCGGACAATACCCCTGTTTCCGAGACACAAAGCTAAATTGCAGGCTGGTAATAATGGACCTTACGAATAAAACGATTCTCGTGGTCGGAGGAGCAACGGGCATTGGCAGCGCAACAGCCAGGATCTGTGCAATGCAAGGGGCGAAAGTCATCATTGCCGATTACAACGAGGCAGCCGGCGCCGAAACAGCGGCTGCGGCCGGCGCGATGTATGTGCCGGTGAACGTGGCGGACGAGAACTCGGTCAAAGCGCTGTTTGCGCGCATCGCCGAACAGTACGACCACCTCGACGTGCTGATTCAGACTGCCGGCGTGCTCAAAGGAGCGTACGTCCCGGTCGAGGAGTTCAGCCTGGAAACCTTCACGAACGTGGTGGACATCAACGCCACGGGCAGCTTCCTGTGTACCAAGTACGCCGTGCCGATGATCAAGAAAGCCGGCGGCGGGGCAATCATCCTGATATCCTCGGTTGCTGCGATCGGTGTCAGTTCGTCCGTCGCATACGGCGCCAGCAAGGGCAGCGTCAGCAGCCTGGGTGTTACGCTGGCGAATAAGCTGGCGGAGGACAATATCCGTGTCAATGTGGTGCACCCTGGCGGCATCAAGACGAACATGAAGCTCTCTGTGATCGGGGCTGAAGCCGAAACGCGCGGGCAATCCGGCGAGCAGGCTATCGCCCAGGCGGCAGCAGGCGCCGAGTTGGGAGAACCGGAAGGCGTCGGCAAGATACTGGCATGGTTGGCCAGCGACGAAGCGGAATACGTCAGGGGTTTCTTGTTTACTCGATAAGGTTGTGTGACATGACACTGCAAGACAAAATCATCCTGATCGTAGGCGGCGCAACCGGTATCGGCAAAGCATCCGCCGAGTTATGCGCCGCGCGCGGGGCAAAGGTCATCATCGCGGACATCAACGAAAGCGCCGGCAATCAACTCGCCGCCGCGATTCATGCGCCGTTTCTCCGCGTGAACGTCACCGATGAACAGAACGTGGAGCGGCTCTTCCAGCAGGTCAACGAGCGTTTCGGCCGGTTGGATGTCTTGATCCAGACGGCGGGATTACTGAAAGGGGCTTACACGTCGATCGAGGAATTGACCCTGGAGACCTGGAAGCAGGTCATGGACATCAACGTGACGGGCAGTTTTCTGTGCGCCAAGCACGCCACACCTCTGTTGAAGAAATCCAGACGCGGCGTGATCATCCTGTTGTCGTCCGGTGCGGCGCAGCATGGCAGTTCGTCCTACGCTTACGGCGCCAGCAAAGGCGGCGTCACAAGCCTGGGCATCACGCTGGCGGGCAAACTTGCGCCAGACAATATACGCGTGAACGTCCTGCATCCCGGCAACATCCGAACAGGCATGAAGCTGTCGGTTATCGAAGTCGATGCACAGAAACGCGGCGAATCCATGGATAAGCTGGTGGCTGAATCACATCTGGGTGAACCCGAAGGCATGGCCAAAGTGGTGGCCTGGCTCGCCAGCGACGACGCCGACTATATCCGAGGTAACGTCTTCACACGCTGACAATACGGGTGGAAAATGGCATTCAGTAAAGACTTATTGCTTCGCATGTACGAACGGATGTGCCTGATTCGCGCATTTGAAGAGCGCCTGATGGAACTGTACAAGGGCGGCGAAATTCGCGGCTCGCTGCACCCGAGCATCGGGCAGGAAGGCACGGCGGTGGGCTCGACCTTTGCGCTGAACCCTGACGACTACATGACCTGCACCTATCGCGGGCATGGCGCGGCCATCGCCAAAGGCATCGACGTGAACGCGGCGATGGCGGAAATGCTGGGCCGGCGCACCGGCATCAGCAAAGGCAAAGGCGGCAGTATGCACTGGACGGATCCGTCAATCGGCCTGCTGGGCGAGAACGCGATTGTCGGCGCGGGCGTGCCGATCGCCGCCGGCGCAGCGCTCAGCGCGCAGATGGACGGCAAGGGGCGCGTGGCGCTGACCATCTTCGGCGACGGCGCGCTGCACCAGGGCGTTCTCAACGAGACGCTGAACATCGCGCAACTGTGGAAACTCCCGTTGATCCTGCTGTGCGAGAACAACCTGTACGCCGAGATGACGCCGGTGGGCGAATCCACCCCGCTGAAGAAACTCGCGGACCGCGCCAGGGGTTACGCGATGAAAGCAGTCACCATCGATGGCAACGATGTGTGCGAGGTATACGAGACCGTGGGCAAAGCGGCGGCTCGCGCGCGCGCCGGAGACGGCCCGACGTTTATCGAGGCTCTCACCTATCGATTTTCAGGGCACATGATCGGCGATCCGGAAACCTACCGCACTCGCGAGGAAGTGGCTGAGTGGCGCAAGCGCGACCCGATTCTGCTGTTGCGCGATCACCTGGCTCAGAAATTCGAAATGCCAGAGGGCGACCTCAATCAGATTATCGAGCGCGCCAACAAGCAGGTTGACGAAGCCGTGGAGTTCGCCAATTCATCGCCGCTGCCGGAGCCGAGCGACGTAGCGACAGATGTGTGGGCTTGATCCATTCAGGCTGATGCCATTGGATTGCCGTACTGCTTTGAACGGCAATCCAATGCAAAACACCTGCTACTTGAACTTATTGCGGCGGACTTCCTCATCGGGGCGCGTGTGGATGCGCGAAATATCCTGCTTGCTCAGGAAGTTCGGGCCGCCTGCTGCATAGGTCCCGGCCAGCACGCGCGCATGTTTGACGGCCATTGCCGATATGTTCTGCACCTCGCGCGCCGATCGGCCGATGGCGAACAGGCCATGATTCTGCAGGTACATCGTGCGCGGCTGCTCTCCCCATTCGGCGATAAATGCCTTCACGCGTTTGACGACTTCGCGCGCCAGCGGCAGGCCGGGGTCCGTGTAGGGGACGTAGATTGATGCCACACCGCAGACCACGATCTCATCGGGCATCAGGTGACCGGTGATGTCGGCGGAGTTCTTCGAGCACATGATGGCGTTGACTGCAATCGGGTGCGAATGGCCGATGAATTGTGCATCGGTCAGTTCGTATAGCGACGCGTGCAGCACCGTCTCGACGGAAGGGTGCGCAGTCGCACTCGGATCCACGCGCGATGTTGTCAACACGCGTTTGACATCGGCATCCGTCGCAGCGGAATCCAGCAGTTTGAGCACACTGCTGCGGCTGATCCGCACAAACCCTTCCACCGCGATCGTGCGAAGGTTGTTACCACTGGCCTTGACCCAGAACGTATCAGCGTCGATGCGCGCGCTGGTGTTGCCTTCGCCGATTATCAAAAGCTCACGCTGTTCCTCGCCGAGATGATGCGAAAGCGCGATAAGTTCTTCCAGGATGGTTTCTTTGGTCTTTTCGGGCATGACTGTTTACTCCACGATAGGTTGAATCCGATTGTAGCTTTTATCAACTGCGGATACAACCGGGGGTTTAATTCATGAGGTATAGTAAGCCGGACAAACCAATAATGCAGCAGCAAGAAACAGCGGATAACGACGGCGCGCGTGTCCGGGCCTGGCGCCATCGTAATCGCGAACCCATTGAAGCATGGACTATCCTCACCCCGGCGCTGATTTATTACACGATTTTCTTCGCACTGCCCGTCCTGGCGACGATCATCCTGAGCTTTACTCATTGGTCGGGCATGAGCGGCGGCCCGGAATGGGTCGGCCTGGATAACTTCAGACGCTATCTGACCAACTCGATTTATCTGCAGGTCATCGGCAACACGCTGGCTTTTGCGGTCATAATTCTGGCGGCGCAGATGCTGCTGGCGGTGCTGGTTGCATTGATGCTGAACCGCAAGATACGCGGACGCAGCGTCTTCCGCGCAGCCTGGTATATCCCGAGCCTGACATCCCCGGTAGTAATGGCGTTGATCGCGCTGACGATGATATCGCCGGTCGACGGCGTAATCAACATGCTGTTGAAGCAGGCCGACCTTCCGCCGGTCATATTCTACCTGCGCGTCGACCTGATGTGGCTGGTGATCATCATCTTCTCGGTGTGGCGCGGCGTCGGCAGCGGGGTCATCCTGTATCTGGCGGCGCTGCAAGGCATCCATCCGGAGCTATACGAAGCTGCGCGCGTCGACGGCGCATCACCGGCGCGGATACTGCGGCATGTCACACTGCCGTTGCTGAAACCGGTGACGATCTTCGTGCTGGTGACGGGCATCATCGGCAGCGCGCAGATCTTTGAGGCGGTGTTATTTCTGAGCCGCGGCGGCCCGGGCAACCAGACCAACGTCATGATGCTGCAGATATACCAGGATATTTTCACCAACGCGGATATCGGGATGGCCAGCGCAGGCTCGGTCATCCTGGGCGTTATGCTGCTGACGTTTGCCATCATCAACCTGCGCGCCATGAGCCGGGGTTACACCGGATCCTAAATGGGAACGAAAACCATGAAACCACTTCCGAACAAAGCAGCCGGCAAACTCGTTAATCTTGGGGTATTCACCCTGTTAGTCTTGAGCAGCCTGCTGATGGCCTACCCGCTCATCTTCGCCATGCTGGGTTCGCTCGGAACGACGGAAGATTTCCTGCGCACCCCCTGGCTGCCCATCCCCTTTAGCCCGTCGTTGACCGCATACGAGGAAGTCTTTAACTCCAGGAGCAGCGAGATGCTGAACTGGCTGGTCAACACTCTCGTCCGCACAGCCTGGTACATTGTCATACCCGGAACACTTGCGGTGTTGATCGGCTATGCCGTGGCAAAGCTGCGCTTCAGGGGCCGCGATGCCGTGTTCCTCTACATCCTGAGCTCGCTGGTGCTGCCCGGCATCGTTATCAATATCGCCACATTTGTCATGATGGCGCGTTTCCCACTGGCGGGCGGCAACAACCTGTTCGGCCAGGGAGGCACAGGATTTCTCAACCGGTGGCCGGCGCTGCTCCTGCCCGGCCTGGTAAACGCGTACTTCATCTTCCTGTTTCGACAAACGTTCGTCACCATTCCCAAAGACTTCGAAGAAGCGGCGCGCGTCGATGGCGCAGGAACGCTGCGCTGCCTGATAACCATCTATCTCCCGATGCTGACGCCGGTGCTGACCGTGTTTGTGGTGTTCCAGTTCGTCGCGATGTGGAACGATTATGTGTGGCCGTTGCTTGTGTCATACAGCAACCCGGCCATCTGGGTGTTATCGGTTGGATTCCAGTTCATGACCGGCTCGGGAAACCTGACGGGCATCCCCAGCACCGTTTCATTCAGTCCATTCGGCCTGGCGGCGACTGTCGTCGCGACGATTCCGCTGGTTGCGCTATATCTGTCGCTGCAGAACTACTTCATCGAAGGCGTGGCGGGTTTTGCGATCAAAGGTTGATCTGCCTTATCTGCGATGCAACGGTAGCCGTTTCGGTTTGTAAATGCTCAGCGCGCCGTTGCGCCTGCCACAGGTCGATCATGGTCATGAAGTTGCTCTCGACCTGGCTCTTGCCATCCTCGCTCGGCAGACACTTGTACATCGCGCGGAATACCAGGCCTATGCCGATGGAATAAGAAATCAAACCAAAGATCGGGAAAGCCACGCGTGTAACTGCATTGACCTGCGCAATCTGCTGGTTAAACAACTCCGTGCCGAACGGGGCGACCACGTTACTGTAGTTCAACCAGAAATTCGCCAGGCCGATCAACAGGCTGTCGGCTGTTATGATAATTGTGCCGATGATCAGGCTGCGCGCAATGGGGCTTTCCCTCATCAACTCACCGATAGTTCGGTGACGCTCCGGCGTGTCGGGATTCAGCGCCTGAAGCAGGAAGTAGCGCAGGATCGGCCGGCCGATAATCACCGACCCGCCGAATAGCAGAAGATTCAGGATCGCGGAGGCTGTGTCCTTGAAGGCATACAGGATGCCATCCACGAACCAGAAGGCCAGCGCGCCGTTCATGATGGCGGTAGACGCAGTATAGCTGGTAATGAAGTTGAACCGGCGCGTGATGATGAGCGTATCGACCAGCACGTAAGTCACCGGCGCCAGTGCAGCGATGACATAGGCGGCAGGCGCGCCCAGCGGCCGCGACAGATTATTAAGAATCAGGATCGGGATAACCGCTCCCATGACGATATCGAGGATGAATTTCTTGAAACCCTTCATGGCAGCTCCCAGTTTAGCATGCCGGTGTGCGCTCTACAACTAACGCCGCGCGTTCATGAGCGCCGCCAGCTCGGCCACCTGTGAGGCATGCGCTATTGCCAGCACTTCATCCGACGCCTCCAGCATCAACTCACCGCGCGGGATCAGCAACTCGCCCTTGCGGATGACGGCGATAATGTTGCATTGCTTGGGCAAATCCAGCGCGGACAGAGTCTTTCCAGCCGACAATGCCGTAGGATGGACCTTCTCTTCCACCAGGGAGAACTGACCCTTGCGCAGCTTCAATAGCGTCATCATGTCGCCCAGAGACATTTCTTCCGCCACCAGTTTGGCTAATATCTCCGCCTGGTTCAGCGCCACATCGACGCCCATTTCCGGGGTGAACATCCAGGCGTTGTCCGGATTGTTGACGCGCGCGATGGTGCGCGGCACATTGAATTCAAATCGCCCCAGCGTGGTGGCGACAAGATTGGCTTCATCCTCGGCGGTCACCGCAGCAAGCACATTGGCGTGCGCGATGCCGGCCGCTTCAAGCGCGCTCGGTGAACTCCCATCGCCCATAACGACCTTGTCCTCACCCAGTTCGCGGTTCAGACGCTCGATCATCACCGGACGGTCGTCGATCACTTTAACCTGATGCCCCTGGCTCAGCAACAAGCGCGCCAGTTCCGACCCCGTTCTCCCGCCGCCTACGATAATTACCAGCATATTGACTCCATCGATACTACAGGACGAATGCGCATCCGTCCTACGCTAATCCGAGCAGCGCCTCTACGCGATCCAGTGCGGAAGCCAGCACCGACAGATAGACGCTGTCGCCGGCGCGGAACTGCGTGCCCAGCGTCGGCAGTATGGCGCGCCCGTCGCGAGTGATGGCGACGACGACGATCTCGCCCAGCACGGTGATGTGATTCACGATACGACCCTCCAACTGCGGGGGTAGATCGATGTGGATCAGTTTGACTTCGCCGCTGCCGAAGCTCATCACTGCATCAAGGTTGTCGTGCGTCAGAAGTTCGTATATCCGTTGCGCGCCCCAGGTGGTCGACGAGATGGTGAGCAAACCCAGGCGCTGGTAAATTTCCGCTCGACGGGGATCATAAAGGCGCGCGATCACCCGCGGCACCTGGAACATATTGCGCGCCACACGCGCAGCAACCACATTGGCATTATCCGATGAGCTGGTTGCGGCAAATGCATCCGCATGTTCGATGCCTGCCTCGATCAATATGTTGCGGTCAAAGCCAATGCCTTTGATTTTGCGCCCTTTGAATTCCGAACCGAGCCGAGCGAGCGCCTCGCCGTCGTAATCGATGACAGTCACATCGTGACCTTCGGCATCCAGGATACGGCTGACCTGTTCGCCGACTCGTCCACAGCCCATAATGATTGCTCTCATTTCGTTAGGTCTCCCTGATGCATTGAATCCCGGTATTTCATGTTGATCATGACCACTCGCAGAAGTCTTACGACGCTGCAGGCCTTGTTTCCGGTTTACGCAGGCGGCGCGCTATTGCCTTGCGTATCCATTCCAGTCCGAAGACAATCGGCGCGAACGACGCCAGCCCCAGCAGATAAATCGGCGGCAATGGAAGGTGCTCAAACAGTGCGTTGAATGGCGGCGCGTAGATCAGTGTCAGTATGATAATCAATTCAGCAATTATTGCCAACAGCAGGCTGTGATTACTGAACAAGCCGATATCGCGCGTCCTGGATGTGAATGCCCGAGAAGCCAGGGCATTGCCGATCTGCGAAAACACGACGCCGGCGTGGAAGACCGTAGTCGCCAGAATGTATACGCGCCCCTCCGGGCCCATCAGGCGCTCGAAGAACGGCAAGTTGTCGACGCGCGGCAGGTGCAGTAAATCCGAAAAACCAGCCTGCGAATAGACGAAGAAGAATGCAGCGTAGCACAGCACCGTCTGGATCACACCGACAAAAAAGATCGCTCGCAACAGAAGCGCGCGATCGAGCAGCGGCTGATCGCGCTTGCGCGGCGGTTTCAGCATGACGCCGGGTTCCGGCTTTTCAATACTGAGCGCCATGGCGGGGAAAATATCGGTGCCCAGGTCTATCGCCAGAATCTGCATGATGGTCAACGCCAGCGGCAGCTTGAACAGACTCGAGATGATAAACGGCAACAACTCCGGAACGTTGCTGGCAAAGATATAGGAGACGAATTTCCTCAGGTTGTCGTAGACCGCCCGTCCTTCCTCGACAGCGGCCACGATACCGCCGAAATTGTCATTCGTAAGCACGACATCCGCCGCTTCCTTCGCTACGTCGGTGCCTGTCACACCCATGGCAATTCCGATATCAGCCTTGCGCAAGGCCGGCGCGTCGTTAACGCCATCGCCTATCACGGCGACGACGTTGCCACACGCCTGAAACGCCGATACCAGCCGCAGCTTGTGTTCCGGCGCCATACGCGCGCACACGACTTCATCGACCAGCATCGCCTGCAGTTCGGCGTCGCTCAGCGAGTCTACGTCGGCGCCCGTCAGGATATGCGGGTTGGCCGACGGCGTCAACATACCGATACGCCGCGCGACGGACTCGGCCGTCAGGCCGTAATCGCCGGTAATCATGACCATGCGGATACCGGCCTCGCGACAGCTGCGGATGGCCTCCGACACATCGGCGCGGGGTGGGTCCATCATCGCGGCCAGGCCGAGGAAAGTAAGCTCCTGCTCCACCCGCTCCGGCGAATAGGTACCGCTGCGAGCCGGCAGCGTCCGCCGCGCCAGCGCGAGCACGCGCAGGGCGTTGCGCGCATATTCGTCATTCGCCGCCATGACTTCAGCGCGAAGCGCGCGATCCAGAGGAATCACCTCGCCATTCCGCATGATATGCGTGCACAACTGCAGAACTTCACGCGGCGCGCCTTTGACAAATGCAATATCGCCGGATGCGTTGCGGTGGATAGTCGTCATGCGCTTACGGCGCGCGTCGAAAGGCAACTCGTGCACACGCGGGTATGTCTGTGCGATATCGCTTTCGTCGATCGTCCCTTTACGCGCCATCACGCGCAACGCCGCTTCGGTCTGATCGCCCAGGCAAGTCCAGATGGGACGATCAACGGACGGGGCGTTCACGCGCGAGTTGTTGCAGAGAGAGGCAGCCACCAGCAGCGACTTCAGATCCTCTGGATTAACACTGCCGTTGGCGTTTAGCTTACCGACGGTCGGATCGTAGCCCACGCCCGTAACGTCGATGCGATTGCCGCCCACCCATATCTCGCGCACCGTCATCTGGTTCTGGGTCAGCGTGCCGCTTTTATCGGTGCAGATGACTGAGGTTGTGCCGAGTGTTTCAACGATGGCCAGTTTCTTGACCAGCACCCCCTTATTAGCCAGGCGCTGCACCGCCATCGATAATGACAGCGTAACAGTGGGTATCAGGCCTTCGGGCACGGTCGCCACGATCACACCGACCGCAAACAGCAACGCATCGATAAGCTGAACGCCGACCTCGAACAACTCGATCACGAAAACGATCGCGCCGGCGGTGAAGGCGACGATGGACAGGATGCGCGTCATGCGCAGCAGGCTGTTCTGTAGAAGGCTTGGCTCTTCATGGACGTTCTCCGTCAGGTTTGCGATGCGCCCGAACTGTGTCGTCATTCCCGTGGAGACCACAACAGCGCGCCCCGTTCCAGCGAAGATCGATGTACCTGCGAAGACCATATTGGGACGCTCCAACTCGGATAAACCTTCGCGCAACGAGGCGTCCCCAGTTTTGCGCACCGGCATGGCCTCGCCGGTCAGCGTAGAGTCATTGGTGCGCAAGCCATATTCCTCTACAACACGCGCATCGGCAGGCACGTTATCGCCTTCAGCCAGAACCAGCACATCGCCGGGCACGACGTCGCTTGCGAGCACTTTGGTTTCCGCACCTGAACGCAGCACACGAGCGTAGGCCGGAAGCAGATTCTTGAGCGTTCTAACCGCCCGTTCCGCGCGATATTCGCGCCAGAACGAGAATGCGGCGTTGATGAGCACGACCACCCAGATGATGATGCCCATCCCCAGGCGATTACCCAGAATGGCGACCAACCCGGCGCCCCATAACAACAGCGCCATACTGTGGGTGAGGTAACCCACCAGTCGACGCCAGATCGGCTGTGGCGGCGGTTCGCGCAGGACATTGGGGCCATACAGAGACAGGCGGGCCGCGCACTCCTCGGGTGACAGGCCGTCAGGCGAGGCATCCATGGCAGGATAAACCTCAACCGACCGCAGTGCATATAAAGGCAATGAAGACATGGGCGATGTCTAGGTCCTGGGATTAGTCACGGGTGCCATCCCCAATGGCATATCCGGCGCCAGACGCTTCTGGGAAGTCGCGCTGGCGGTAGTTGCGTGAAACAATTGCAGCGCGACTGAGACACAGCAGGACCTGACTGCCGGGTGAATATAATGTTAGCGTTCCTGTCTCCCACCCCGGTTGATTACTCGTGTGTATCGGGATCCGCCGTCTCAATAGGTTTACCGCCGAGATGCGCTTCCGGCTCGGCCTGAGTGTCCAGATACTGATCGAGTAACGTGCGCGCTCCTTTTTCTTCCACATGCATGATCTCTTCATAATCGCCAGCCGGCGCCGGCGGTTCATAGCGCAATGGCCTGCGCACGCCAAAGAGTTCCCAGAAGCGCGAGATGTTTGCCAACAAGTTATAACGATACTCTTGTGTGCGCAGCGACTGCCATTCTACGATGTTCCCCATCGGGCCCTGCACGCGCGACTTGTCACGAATAATGCGGTGTATGGACTTGGCGTTGCGATATCCCAATGGTGAGACCAGGATGGCGTGCGCCATGAGCACCAGCACAGTGAGTGAAATCAGCACGACCCAGCCGCCTTCCTCCCACTTGCCAACGATCTGACCGACAAAGATAAAAGCGGCTAACGCAGCTGAAAATGTAGATGCAGCCATACCCCAGAAACGTTTGCTGCCGGTGAAACTGGTCTGTATATGCTTTCTGATCGCCAGCGACATCGCCATGATGGGCAGGAACACTCCCACGCCATAATATGGTACTGCGAGCGTGGTCCGTCCCTGCACCAGGAACTGAACCACGATGGCTGCAATGGCGGCTGCGGTAACCGGTCGCGTAAATGTACCACTGGGGTTGCGGTAAACCACCACTTCCGGTATCTCTCCAATAGCCACGTTGCGCCATGCCATAGACTGCAAATCCTGATAGGCGGTCATTGACGCGAAGGACAACAGGATCACAGCCAGTATCTGGTAGGCCCAGAACACAATTTCGCCTTGCGGGATAAAACTGAACCCGATGAAAGCCAGGTTCCCGACCAGACTTCGCCCGGATGTGCCGTCAAACACATTGAATGACAGCGAGAAGATGGTCAGCGCCAGCGTCGTCAATCCGCCATAAAACAGGAACGATGTCTGCACCACACGTCCGATGCCGGCTTTGCCGCTATAGAAGTTCCACAACCTGTTCAGGCGCGATAGATGCTTGCGCCCCCACTTCACGAAACTGGCGTCATCCTCGATGAGGAATTGCAGGCCGTTGGACATCGCTTCCAGGCCGGACAGCGCCACCAGACCTTTCATCGATGCCGTGAGCATGTGATATAGAGCGGTGGCGACCGATGTGGGCGGCTGCTGGGTTATCACCGTGGGCGCCGGCGAATAATGCGCGTTTTGCGCAATCACCAGGCCAGCGAACATGACCACCGTCAGCATGATAAAGATCGCGAGGAATGTAAACACCAACTGAGCCGATTCACCGCGACCGCGTATGGTCACAAACCACGTGATGCCGACCAGTACAGCGCCGATTGCAAAATGCCACACCCAGTCGATGTTGGCGGCGTTACTGATCGACAGCAACTGATCGGCTCCGGAAAGCGTCGATACGACGATTGTAAATACATAATCCTGGATCAAGACGACGGCTACGACCAGACTGAGCGACGGCCCAAGATAGCGCATCGCCGCGGTGAACGAGCCGCCGCCTTCATTGAAAACACCCAGCGAGTACATATAGAGCGCGCCAAACACGAAGTTTGCCACGAAGATGACCACAACCGGCACAAACGCGTAATGCTGCATGCCGTATGGGTGCAATGCACTCATCAACTCGCCTGTCGCATAATAGAAGGACGTAAAGTAGTCCACCCCAAACAATGCGACCGCAGCACCGAGGCCAATCTGCCCGGCGCCGTGCACTAAAGCATGTTCTTTACTCTCCCGCGGCGCTACCTTATATGCCACGAAAGAAATAGCCAGTAAAAGTAGAATCGGTACAACCATAAAACTTACTCGTTAGACAGTAACAGGACAAAGTCCTGGCCGGTTGGGCTTGGTGATTACATGCTTGCAAAAGACAGATTCACATATCTCTGTCATCGAAAGCATCTTCCAGTTCCCGCAACTCGATCAGCAAGTGCTTGCGGGTGGAAGCACTCAGGCGGGTGTCCTGAGCGACTTTTGCCTGTTCCTGTTCAGCAGCTCGTACTACAAATGCCGGAACAAACATGATGCGGCCGGCTGGTATGACCTCGAAATTATGAATCTTCATCTTGAGCGTCTGGTCGTCAAAATAGGGCAGACTCAGACTCAAGCCACGATTCAGATCATTCGCCGCAGCCCGCTGCTTGATGGTGCTGATAATCTCACTCGTTTCGTAATGGGCCAGGGCACGGCCCTGGTTGATTAACTGGCCGAGCATGCCGTAGCGTTTGGTCTGGTATTCGTCATCGGCTACGATGTAAGGCGCGAGCGATACTGCGGCATGCAGAAGCGACAGGAAACGTTGCATGGACGCAATATGCGACTCGGCGTCGTTGGTGGAATTCACCAGCAAATGATTCTCGTCATCAAATGCGACCCACTGCGGCAGGTAGAAGCGACGGGCTGCCGGAACATAAGGAACCAGCAACTCGCCGCGTCCGGCTTCACCCTGGCCTTCCTCGGCGATGGCATCGGTAGAGGCAGTGATGGCCGAACCTGCTTCTAATTCTTCTGCAACCGGGAGTGTCGGTATCTCCTCCCCTTCATCAGGAACGTAAGTGACCGAGCGTCCCGCCGGCAGCATATTGTGCACCATTTGCACCGCAGTCGCATGACGCACCAAACCGGTGGCAACGGAGACTGACCGGTTTGATGATTGCTCCAGTTCAGCAAGGCGCTGGCGCAGCGCCATCCCGATATCGCCGCGCGTCAACCGATCGATCAGACCTCCGGCTAATTGCTCGCGAAAATCGGGCGGGATGCGACCTATGGGACCATTCTGCTGAGGCGTCGCCTCCAGCACGACCGACTCCGGCAGCATAAAACGAATCTGCGGTTGGCGCTGGATGAGCGCATCAGCCAGGCTGCGCGCCTGTCCCTCGAGGAACCGCTGCACCAGCGTGGGTTGCGCTTCGAAAAGCCTGCGCCAGCGTTCATATTCCGCTCTCAAGTGGCTGGTCGAACTACCGACTAACTTAGCCTGCGAGGCAGGTAGCGTATGTTGAGGGGTCAATTTCTCGCTCATGATTTGTTCAGACGAGTGTATTCTGGTGCTTCGTTGATCCGCGCTATGGCAAGTGCCTGTCTTTTCTTCATTGACCAGTCCATTAATTGTATAACGGTAGCACAGGGATATAAAATAATCGTAATGAAATTCCTGCATCCCGTAAATAAATCAGAAACGCCTGCGCGTTCATCCAACATATATCGTTGTCGATTAACAACCTTTGCAGCTCTCATTTCCCTAGAAAAGATGAGTAAATAAACCCAAAAAGTGAGGTACGGTTAGGGGTATGCAAGAAGCACCCCAACTGAACCATGTACGAGTCGATGACATCCCGTTGTTGATCGGGATACTGATGCAAATGAATGTGCCGCAGATATATGACCGGGAAATAGGCGATCACGGGCTGCACAGCGGACTGAGCAGCGG
>JAMCQN010000105.1 GCA_023382055.1 Chloroflexota bacterium | reverse complement strand
TTCCAGCACCCGATTGACGGCTCTGTCCATATTTAGAATTGCTGATTATCTATTCATAACAGTGGCAAATAATCATGAGAGTGGTATAATAGCGCTTTGGTTGGATGTTATACCCTTTTATGTCATTCATCCCGGAGACAACTGATATGAAACCGACAAAGCTTGAAAAACTGATTATTGACGCGATTAATTCAGCGAAGCTTGGTTTGCCCGATTGGTCGGCAATCGCCAAGACCGAGCATGTATCTCTTGAGTATCTGCAGGCGCGCGTGGAATGGATGCGCAGAGTCGGTATGATCAAGTAAAATCCGCATCGCAGAATCACAGGGCGGCGCCATTGCGGCGCCGCCCTTTATTTTTCGCAAACGCCGCTCTAACACAACGCTAACGGGTTGCCAGCACAAGTCTAATCCGGCCTGCCTATTGTTGTAGTCTATTACACCAATAGAAAATCAAGAGGGGTGGACAGATGTCAAAGATAGTTGGGATCGACTTAGGAACGACGAATAGCGTGGTTGCTGTCCTGGAGGGCGGCAGCCCAACTGTTATCCCCACCTCAGAAGGCAGCAATCTGTTGCCCTCCGTCGTGGGTTTCAATAAGAATGGCGAGCGCGTCATCGGGCAGCCTGCCAAGCGTCAGGCGGTGGTCAACCCGGAGAACACAGTCTTCTCCATCAAGCGCTTCATGGGGCGCCACTATGACGATGTAGAGGCCGAGCGCAAGCGCGTGCCATATCCGGTGGTGCAGGGGCCGTCCTCCGACGCGCGCGTCAAAATCGCAAACACGAACAAGACGTATACGCCGCAGGAAATCAGCGCCATGATCCTGGGCAAGCTGAAGGCGGATGCCGAATCCTACCTGGGCGAGCCGGTGACGCAGGCCGTCATCACTGTGCCGGCGTATTTCAACGACAGCCAGCGCCAGGCCACCAAAGACGCCGGTCAGATCGCCGGACTCGAAGTGCTGCGCATCATCAATGAACCGACCGCGGCTGCGTTGGCCTACGGGCTGGATAAGAAGCGGGATGAGACCATCCTGGTGTTCGACCTGGGCGGCGGCACGTTCGACGTCAGCATCCTGGAAGTGGGCGAAGGCGTGGTGGAAGTCAAGTCCACCAGCGGCGACACGCATCTGGGCGGCGACGACTGGGATGCCGTCATCATGGAGTGGGTCATCGGCGAATTCAAGAAAGAACAGGGCGTAGACCTGCGCAACGACCGCCAGGCGCTGCAGCGCATCCGCGAAGCTGCCGAAAAGGCCAAGATCGAGCTGTCATCGCTGATGGAGACCGAGATCAACCTGCCGTACATCACGGCGGATCAGAACGGGCCCAAACACCTGGTGATGAAAATCACCCGCGCCAGATTCGAGCAGATGAGCGATGCGCTGGTCAGTCGAGTGCGCGGTCCGGTCGAGCAGGCGCTGAAGGACGCCAAGATGTCGATCAAGGATATCGCCGAGGTCGTGCTGGTGGGCGGCGCCACGCGCATGCCGATGATTCAGTCGTTGGTGAAGAACCTCACGGGCGGCAAAGAGCCGAACAAGAGCGTGAACCCCGACGAAGTGGTCGCAGTCGGCGCGGCAATTCAGGGCGGCGTTCTGGCCGGCGATGTGAAGGATGTGCTGTTGCTGGACGTTACGCCGCTGAGTCTGGGGCTGGAAACCCTGGGCGGCGTCATGACGACGCTGATCGCGCGCAACACCACGATACCCGCCCGCAAGAGCGAGATATTCAGCACCGCCGAGGACAGCCAGGGCGCAGTGGATGTGCGGGTGTTCCAGGGCGAGCGACCGATGGCTGCGGATAACATGATGCTCGGTCAGTTCCGGCTGGATGGCATTCCGCCGGCCCCGCGCGGTATCCCGCAGGTGGAGGTGACCTTCGATATCGATGCGAACGGCATCTTGAACGTCACGGCAAAAGATAAGGCCACGAACAAAGAGCAACATATCAGCATCACGGCCAGCACGAACCTGAACAAGCAGGATGTGGAGCGCATGGTGCAGGAAGCGCAGCGCAACGCCGCGCAGGACTCCAAACGCCGTGAAATGGTGGACGCGCGCAACAGCGGCGACAACATGCTCTATACGGTCGAGAAATCGTTGAAGGAGCTGGGCGACAAGGTCAGCGGCGCGGATCGCGCATCAATCGAGGGCGCGATGAACGACCTGCGCGATGCGCTGAAGAGCGAGGACATGAATCGCATCAGGGTCGCCACCGAGGCGCTGCAGCAGAAGTCGTCTCAGTTGGGCAGCGCCGCTGATAGCGCTGGCGGCGCACAAGGTCAGCAGCCGCAAGGCAGCCAGGCGCCGCATAACGGCAGCGGGCCACAGAGCAGCGGGCCGGAGAATGACGAGGGCGTCGTCGAAGGCGAATTCCACGTGGTCTGATCGGGTGATTTGCAGCAGAAAGCACGCCGGTTGGTTGCCTAGCGTGCTTTTTTGTTTTCCTCCACCGGATGCTGAAAGTTGAAGCCATAAACCCGATGGGTAGCGATCACATGAAGCGCCTTGAGAGGACGAAGGGCGCGGTGGTTGTGGTAAAACGCACCCTTCGTCCTTCGACTTCGCTCAGGATTGCTCAAGATCGGGCGGCCACTGCGATACCAAATCCAGCATCGGCAACCTGGCCGCTCTTCGCACAGGATGCGCGCCGGTGACAATCGCGATGAACATCCTGAGCGGAGCGCAGCGCAGTCGAAGATTCTCTCTGTTTTGTCAAGCCCCTTTGGTACATTTTCGTGGGTCAAAATAGGTATGAGTGCGGAAGATAGCCCAAGCCCACATGAGAATCTTGCGAGCAGCAGCCACCAGTGCCACCATTTTAAGTTTGCCGCGCAAGACCATTCGATCGAA
>JAMCQN010000115.1 GCA_023382055.1 Chloroflexota bacterium | reverse complement strand
CGTCGAAGCAGGTGCCGGAGATCCTGGGGCGTTACAACTGACGCCCCGCGCGGATGCGGGGTCGCTTCATATGGAATTACCTGAGGAGGGCAAAGTGAAAGCGGTTCGCTCATTGGTATTGGTATCCAGCGATCCAGAGAGCCTGAAGAAGGGCGCTCTTGAGGTGCATCAGCGCCTGCAGCAGGAGGTCAGGGCATTCGGGCTGCAGGATGAAGTCGCTGTGGCGATGGTCGCCGACCTGGGCCGCCATGATGCGGCGCCACTGGTGATCGTCTACCCGGAGGCCGTGGTGTACGGACCGGTGACACTTGACGACGTGCACACGCTGGTTGAGGAGCATCTCTTCAAAGGGCGCAGGGCGCGGGGGCTGCAGCTGCCCGCGCGCGAGCTGTCCGGGCGCATCGCCTGGCTGTCGGCGCGCAAAGGCACGCTCCCGGCCGAGCAGCGCATCGTCATGGAACGGGCCGGCGTCATCGACCCGGAGGATATCGAGGACTACATCGCGCACAACGGGTACGAGGCGCTGGGCAAGGCCTTCAGCGAGATGAAACCGGCTGGCGTGATCGCCGAGATCGCCAAGTCCGGCCTGCGCGGGCGCGGCGGGGCGGGTTTCCCGACCGGCTCCAAGATGCGGGCGGTGGCGCAGGCTTCCGGCGAACCGAAGTACGTGATCTGCAACGCCGACGAGAGCGAACCCGGCACATTCAAGGACCGCCTGATTCTGGAAGGCGACCCGCACAGCCTGATCGAGGCGATGGCTATCGCCGCTTACGCCGTCGGCGCGAGCGAAGGGTATATCTACGTGCGCGGCGAGTACATGCTGGCGCAGGCGCGCCTGATGAAGGCCATCGAACAGGCCCGCGCATACGGCATGCTGGGCCGCGATATATTCGGCAGCGGCTTCAATTTCGACATCCATCTGCACGTCGGCGCCGGCGCGTATATCTGCGGCGAAGAGACGGCGCTGATCGAGTCGATCGAGGGCAAGCGCGGCGAGCCGCGCTCCCGCCCGCCATACCCGACGACGCACGGCCTGTGGGGCAAACCCACGCTGTTGAACAACGTGGAGACGCTGGCGAACCTGCCCGCCATCATCCGCAACGGCGCTGTGTGGTACAAGGGCTTCGGCACGGCCAGCAGCCCCGGCACCAAGGTGTATACGATTCTGGGGCACGTCAACATGACCGGCCTGATCGAGGCGCCGATGGGCATCACACTGCGCGAGGTCATCACGATTTACGGTCGGGGCATGCGGGACGGCAGAGGGTTCAAGCTGGCGCAGACGGGCGGGTCGAGCGGGTCGATCATCCCGGCCACCCTGCAGGATACGCCGATGGATTTCGACTCGTTCAGCAAGGCCGGCGTCTCGCTGGGGTCGGGCGCGCTGCTCATCTGCGATGAGGAAACCTGCATGGTCGACCTGGCGCGCGTGCTGCTGAAGTTCTTCCGCAACGAGAGCTGCGGCAAGTGCAGCCCCTGCCGCATCGGCACGGAGCGCGCGCTGCAATTGCTGACGGATATCGCGGAGGGCACCGCAACGCTGCACGACCTGGACGATCTGGAGATGATCGCCAATGGATTGACGCAGTTTTCAAACTGCGGGTTGGGGCAGACGGCCGCCGTGCCGATTCGCGATATGTTGAAGTATTTCCGGGCCGAAGTGGAAGCCCACATCAAACTAAAGGTATGTCCGGCTGGCGCCTGTTCGATGAGCGGTCATCGCTCGCGACCGCTGCATCACGTCGCTGTCATGAGTCATTGAGGAAAGGAAACATGGTCAATCTCAAAATCGATGGTATCAATGTCGCCGTACCGGAAGGGACGACGGTTCTGCGCGCGGCGCAGGCTGCCGGCGTCACGATTCCCACCTTGTGCGACCACAAGGAACTGACACCCTACGGCGGCTGCCGCATGTGCCTGGTCGAAGTTGAGGGCGCCCGCACGCTGCAGCCGTCCTGCACGCTGCCCGCGAGCAACGGCATGGTGGTGCTGACGAACACGCCCAAGGTGCGCGACGCGCGCAAGTTCGTGCTCACGCTGATCTTCAGCGAGCGCAATCACTTCTGCATGTATTGCCCGGTCAGCGGCGGCGACTGCGAACTGCAGAACTCCGCCTATAACGAGGGCATGACGCACTGGCCGCTGCAGCCGAACTGGCAGCCCTTCGCGCTGGACGCCTCGCACCCGGAATTCGTGCTGGATAACAACCGCTGCATCCTGTGCCGGCGCTGCATCCGCGCCTGCGGCGAACTGGTGGGCAACTTTACGCTGGGCGTGGAAGAGCGCGGCGCAAGCACGCTGCTCATCGCCGACCTGGGCGTTCCGTTGGGCGAAAGCAGTTGCATCAGTTGCGGCGTGTGCCTGCAGGTATGCCCCACCGGCGCCCTGATTGAGCGCGCGGGCGTCTATATGGGACGCGAAAAGGATGTGCAGCGCGTGAAGAGCGTGTGCGCGGGTTGCAGCGTCGGATGCGGCATCGAGATGGTGGTACGCGACAACCGCCTGCTGCGCATCGAGGGCGACTGGGATACCAGCGCCAATGACGGCCTGCTGTGCCAGGTGGGGCGCTTCGAGCCGCTCAAGGACGAGCGCGAGCGCCTGACGACGCCGCTGGTGCGCAAAGACGGCGCGTTGAAGGCCGCGACCTGGGACGAGGCGCTGGACACGGTAGCCGCCAAACTGAAGCCGCTGGCCGGCCAGAACGGCGCGGGTATCGCTGCGCTGACCTCGCCCCGCCTGCCTGCCGAGGCGCTGTACAAGTTCGAGCAACTGTTCGGCCAGGCGCTGAACAGCCCGATGGTCGCCAGTATGGAGCCGCTGGCAGGCACGCCGCTGCTGGCCAACAGCCTGGATGCGCTCAAGACCGCCGACTGCGTCAT
>JAMCQN010000159.1:1399-2927 GCA_023382055.1 Chloroflexota bacterium | reverse complement strand
CCTGGTCAATGGCGATCAGGGCGTCACCGGCAGTTCCGGCCCGGCCGCGCGCGCCGGCTACCCGCTCATCAGCGTGCCGGCGGGTTTCGCTTTCGAGCTGCCGGTCAGCATCACATTTATGGGACGCGCGTTCTCCGAGCCTGCCCTGATTAGACTCGCCTATGCATTCGAGCAGGCCACCCATGCACGGCGCGCGCCGCGCTATATCCCCTCGCTGCTGCGCGATCTGGCATGACGAATATCCCCGAAAGCCCGGCGACCTCGCGCGCAAGCTGGCCGGCGTACCGCGCCGGAGGAAAAGCAAGTCGTCCACGCGGAGGTTGCCGTCAGGCGCCGATATCGGTCAGTCAACCTCCGCAGGATTCGCCTACAGACTCCGTTGACTTCGAAGGTTCACGGAGTTTTCAGAGGATGACGTTATTAGGGTCGGCGGCGTAGGCCCACCAGTTGTGGGCGATGCCGTGCGTGCTGCCGGCCACTTTCGGCAGATGGTTCAGCCACCACTTGTGGTGCGCGCGTATGTCGGGCTGGTGCAATACCGCGCCGTTGCCCCACGCGCTGCAGTTCACCAGGTCGGTTTTGCCCGTGAAGTTCGGGAAGGTGAGCCAGTCGGCCGCTTTGCTCAACACCATGCGGCGGTTGCCCCAGTCGTAGTCGATGTCGCTGTTTGGCGCGTAGTGCAGCGTGCCGACCTCGGACATGCCGGGATTCGTTCTGGCGTGCCGGATATAGCGCTCCCACAGATTGTCTTCGCCCTTGGTGCGGCTGTACACCTGTTTCATCGTCGACTCGACGCGATGCCCGAAGCTCTCCAGCATCTCGCCGACGCCGCGCTCGTATGAGAACCCCATGATGACGAATCGGCGCGGGCAGCCTTCCGACTGCTCCAATGCGGGGGCATTGCACCAGAACGCGCCCGCGCCGGCCATGCGCGATTCATAGAAGCCGGCCCATGGAAACCCGAACAGCCACACCTCGTCAATCTCGTCGCCCGCGATGCGCTCGTAGAGGTTGAAATCCGCGACGACCTTGTGGTAGTCGATGAACTCCGGCGTGTGATGGGGTCTGCCGCGCTCCAGCACATCGAGCAGCGACTGCGGGTCATAGCTGAAGCCGTCGGTCAACACGGGAAATTCGTTGACCGTGCGCTGTTCAACGACGCGGTATTGCACCAGCCCGTTGCTGCATTCCGCAATATCGGCGATGTATCCCGACACCAGCGCATCGACATCCGCCCAGCCGCGCCGGCGCGTCAGGGTCACCTGGCTGGCTGCGTCGTCCCACGGGTCAAAGGTGATCAGCAGCACGCGCGGCTCGATCGCGTGAAGCGCCTGCGATGCCTTCACAGTGCCGGCGCGCCCTCTGAGCACATCAGCCAGCCGTGTGATGAATTGTCCGAGCGCGACGACGAGTGGTGTACTGGCGCGCATGGTTTACCTCCGCTGGCGGTATGTTACCCCATGCGCAGGTCGCGCCGGTGGGCGCCGTTGCGCCCTGCCAGCCGGACCGCGATCAGCGCCGCCGCCAC
>JAMCQN010000159.1:0-1333 GCA_023382055.1 Chloroflexota bacterium | reverse complement strand
GATTCCCGCATAAGCCCACAGGATAACCAGCGTGTAGGCTATATCGCGCCGCGTGACGATGACTGCCGCAACGATGCCGGCGGCGACAATCAGCATGATGACTCCCCAGGCAATCGGGTTGATGCCGAAGCCGTCCCACTTCAGGTAATACAGCAGGTCGGTGACGTTGGCCACTGTCGCCACTGTGATCCAGCCCAGGTATACGCTGAAGGGGACTTGAACCAGCCACTTCATCGCGCCGCTCACCTGCGCGCGCCCGATATCCAGCCGCACGTAGATGGCGATGAGTGTGAGCAGCAACGCCAGCATGACCAGCACCGTCAGCGGGAATTGCTCATAGTGCCACAGCGGAATCCAGGCGCTGTTCAGGAGGCCGCTCAGTGCGGGCAGGTACCCGATGCGCCGCAGTGTCTCATTCTGCTTTTGCGAGGGCAACGCCTGGTAGATGGTGAACGCCAGCAGCAGCAGATAAATGACGCCCCAGATCGAAAATACATAGCCCGCCGGCACGAAATAGACCGGGAACTTATCGGAGATGGCGCCGGTGGTCTGCCCGTTGAAAGGCAGCGCATTGGCCAAACCATTCACCACGATGGTGACAAGATACATAAGGATGTTCGCGACTTGCCGGATAGTGTCTCTGCTCATTTGATTCCTCGTCATTGCTTCTATGTGATACAAACATTATACATACATTGTATAAATAGGCAAGTGGGCTGGTTGAGTGGTCGTGTGGACAGTGCACGACACCCGGCGTGTCTAACAATCCTATCCGCGCACGCGCACCGGCAGGTAAGGTAAGCCGCGGTATGCGACTTCCAATTGGGGTGTGGCGATGCGCTGCCCGGGCGCATCCCGCAATGCCTGCATGAATGTGTCGATCAGCATCGTCGCCAGAAGCACACGTTCGATGGCAATCGGCGGCTGGCGGGTCAGGAAGAACTTCTGTATCTCGCGGTCGAGGTGGGCAAAATTGACCACGAAGTTTTCCAGGCCGCCCATGTTGGCCGTGCTGACGCGGCACTCGCCGCTGCGCAGTTTCACGCCGGCCACGAACTCCTGCAGGTGTCCGTCCAGCATGACGTGGCTCTGCCGGTGGCCATCCACGTGCTCGCACACCAGCGCCACCGGTCTGAGCGCGCTCTGCTCGCAGTTCCGCCGCAGGTCGCCCTCGCGGGCCGTCACCGCCGCAGCGAGCGTTGCAGCGAACAGTTCGCGCGACCATTCCCCGCGTTCCGCCGCCTCCCATACGGCATCGCCGGTATACGCGCGTATGGCGCGGATGCCGCTCTCGCCGCCCCGGCGTTTCTCGATCAGCGACCGCCCGAATTCC